>CAZVAW010000075.1:0-6099 GCA_964625205.1 uncultured Desulfurococcaceae archaeon | reverse complement strand
CATTATAGTCTATGGAATAAAAACACCATATAGTATAACTAATGGTGTTAGAGGGGTGTAGATTTATTCTATTTTAGCACCACATATTGGACAGTATTGCGTATCTTTTGATACAACGTGTTTATTCGGACACCATTTGATCTCCTTACCACAATATGGGCAGTAGCGAGCACCATAGGGTATCGGGCCTTTACCACAATATGGACATCTAGGCACATACGTCGCTGCACCGGGTTGTTGTGGTCGTTGATAAGCTTGTTGTGGTGGAGGCTGAAGTATCCAAGGTATAGCTACAAGGCCAGCGCCAAAAGCAGCTCCACCGCCACCACGTCCTATAGCATCTGCTAATCTCCTAGCAGTCTCTTGTTGTACATAGTATGGAGCAGATACTCCCTGTATTAACCAGAACATTTTCTCACGATACTCACGTGGTACATCAATACCCTCGATCCGGACATCTTCAAGCATAAGTCCAAGTTCATCAAATGCTTTTCTAAGAGTTACCGCGGCTCTCCTACTAGTCTCCTCGATCCTTAAGTAGAGATCACGTATACTACATTGGCTTATGAAACTAATTAGTTTTGATAAGAAGTAGCTACGTATATACTCGTCAAGCTCCTCGCGCGTATACCTCTCATCCGGCCCTACAACTTTATTTACGAAGAGGTTGGGATCTGATACGCGGTAGTAGTATACGCCGTAGAATCTAACTGGTATAAGCTCGGTTGTCTGTGCTTGACCACCAAACTTGCCTTGGAAACGGTTAATGTTAACAAATATTATTGTTGCTCGGAAAATACTCTCTCCATAAAATCCCTCAACCAACCCCTTAAGAAATGGCACGTTTTGAGTATCTAGTACGTGGCGGCCCGGCCCAAGTACACCATATACTTTACCATCACGGTAGAAAACAGCTCTCTCCCACTCATGAACTACTACAACACTACCCCATGGTATAATTTCGTCCGGATACCTCCACACTAGATCCTCTGGCGTTGAGTCTGTCCACTCAATAATCTTTGGTTCTAATCCAGAAACCTTACGTGTGATCTTACCTATTCCACGCCCAATCTTATCTATAACCATGGGTCTTTAAACCCCATAATATATTATACAGTGTAGATGTTCTTATACTTATTCCCTCCCACCTTCTCCCCCCGGCTTATAACCACATATGATCTCGGCTCTTTTAAGCCAAGTATCTTGTAGCTTCTTGATCCTATTATATAGTTCATAGATCTTCTCGCGTACCGGGTTACCTTTAAAAGCATCATCACGCATCTCCTCAATAAACGCTTTAAGACCATTAACATCCTCAACAAGGGAGGCGTCGAAATCAACTAGTTTCATTAGATCCTCTTCTCTAACTTTAGAGATATTATAGTGTGGAGCATAACCATGCTCAGCCCATCTAATCTCATCCATTAACTTCCGGAGATCCCTCATGATCTCGTCAAGTCTCTCAACCGTTGGATAATCCCTGTCCACTATAAAAGCCTCTACATCCTCAAGCGCGTGTATAGCCTCGGTTAACACTCTTACTAGATAATCACGTACAAGCCGGTCATCCTCGCGTAGAAACTCTTTCCTCCTATAACCATGGAACCCGGGTATATAGTCTAGGATCCTCTCGAACACGGTTTTCTTTTTACTCATCTAATCACCTCCTCTAAGTACTTGTTTTACCACCCGAGAACGTGTTATAGAGTATTATGGCTCCAATACCAGCAAGTACTACTGTGAACCCTATAACCCAATTACCAGTTAATGTCGAGGATAAAATACCTAGTGCTACTACTATGAAGAATAAGCCCCAGAAACCATAGTATCGCCTCTCTTCGCGATACTTCTGGTATAGTGAGTTAAGATATAATAGTAACCCTATAATCACTAGATCGATTGATACTAGGTAGTTGAATGGAAAACCATATGTTACCCCAAGGATATTTACAGCAATTAATATGATAAGGATACCTGCGAAGAAGCCTGTAAAACGGTCTTTTAGACTAGACATTTCATCCCCATTAAATATTATCATTTACTACTATATATCGTTATCTCTTTAAACCCAGAGTTAGTATGGGAATTCTATGAAGATATTAAGCATATCTAGTATCTCTTCTTCACTCCATACACTAGATACGTAGTTTTTCCTGAAAAGCCTATTGGCTATGTTTATAAATGGTAGTATTGGTATAGCCATTGTCGAAGCAACTACTATGAATCTAAGATTCTCAAGTAACGGTATATGTGATGTTAGATAATAAGATGCTATAGCGGATGCTATTGATAAACCAGCTATATAACCTAGTATTTTCAAGTTTTTCTTCATCTCACCGGGATGCTCAGCTATTATAACACGGTTATCAACACCATCTACGTAAGCCTCATATATTCTACCACCATAATAGTATTTGATCATCCATACCGGGTAATGTATTATGCTTGTAAACCTCGATGTAGAAATACTAACATCTCCCCAATACATAGTGCCTAGGCTTCTCCAAATCCTTATACGGGTCCACCACTTATAGACTAGCTCGGCTAACCAACTTATATCGAATGGGTGGATCCTTGGCTCATAATATTCTCCCATCCTTTTAATATTAGGGTCGAAGATCCTCTTACCCTCTAAAGCTATATTCCATGGAGCTAATAGTTTTGAAGCCATACCAATATCAACAGCTGGTACCGTGACATACTCGGCATGCTTATATGTTGTGAGAAACTCGTCAAGCCTATATAGACTAACTGTTCCTTCGACGTAGAAGGAGTAGAGTGGTATATAGTATAGCTTACGATCCCTAAGATCAGATGCTTCTATAAAATCATCTGGTACTGGCGCAGATCTATATATGAATCTTACAAGATCCCTATAGGGATCACGTTGACTAATCGGGTAGTAGAAATGACCAGCTTCAACACTAAACCCGGCTTCTCCTCTTCTCTTCAACACTACACTACAGTATGGGCATATAACATAGTAGGCTTTATCCGGTATATCGAATTCAGCGCCGCAATTAGGGCATTTTACCCTCAAACCCCCTACCTCCTATACTCTCTAACTAGGTTAAACAACCTATTACTCTTAGCTAGTAATTGATGTGTTAAATACGTAAATATTGTAGAGGTGAATATGAATACGGCTAATGAAGCTATAAGCGGTAATAAATACATGACTATCGCGGCTATAAAGTATATGGCATTTACTATGGCGATAACGATCTTAGCCAATAATACTCCGCCGGGAAAACTAAGTGGTAGTCCAGGAGATCCAGTGTCTTCAGAGGAGTAGACACCATATATTGATGAGTAACGTATGTGTCTAATTCTAAACCCAGTAGCACCTGCTGCGGGGGTGAATAATGGGGTTACGAAGGCAGATAGTGCTTCCCATATTTTAGCGAATACGTAGAAGAGTATAGTTAACACTATAATCATCGCCGTTACAAGCCCATATAGCTTATACTGCTCTATAAGTATTGATAAGACCACTGGATTGCTATACATTAGTACAAGGTATAGATTTATAGCTATTATTAAACCAAGTAGTTTAAACGAGTCGACCAATATGTCTTTAGAGGAGATACTATGAATACCATATACTATTTCTCCATCCCAACCAGCCACTACTAAGTTATATGTTGCACCACCACGTCTAAAACTAATATACCATACTGGTAGGTAGACGAGGACCGGTTTAGAGACTATATTGAATTTTAAATCAATATTCTCTACACGTACTCTCCTCAAAGTTTTCTCTTTCCTTAAAATAGTAGATACTACTTTATGCTCTACAAGATTCTCGACAACACTATAATCGATATCAACACTTAATACCTCCATACCTTTCTTAAACCATTCCTCAATCTTAGATTCACTCATAAGTTTCTTTTCAGGACTAGTTTTTATATAGTGTTCATATAATTCCTCGATACCCTGGTAATCAATATGTTTACGGCCAAACACATACTCGGTTAACTCACCACTAACTTTCTTCTCAACCTCTCTCTTTAAAACCGATTGATAAGAAACACGTGCCTTATAATATACTTTAAACACCCAATAAGGCAAATAATAACCACGTACTTCAACTATAACGCCAGAACCTATTTTCTTCTCAACGTGTTTAACTATGGAATCATCGTCGAAACGTGAGGGGACAACATATACGTTTCCATAACCAATATTACCTACAACGGGGTTTGGATACCCGCAATACTTGCACACGATCAATAGAGTATCCGGAGAAGGATCTAAGGGTGCACCACACCTACTACATCTAAACTCCTCGATCCACTCAAGCTTATATTTCTCACTCAACCCCTTAAACCATCCTAGGGGTATTTAACTACAATAATATATTTAGTATCATGGTAGATATCAATGTTTTCTTCAGAAAACAATTGCTTTCTCAACCTCTTTCTCACCATATATTCTGCTCCACTTACTCCTTATATACCTATATAAACCATATACTTCGGCCTCAATATACGAGTGTAGTGGTTCACCACGTACAAGGGGGTTTAACAATATACTAGTATAATAGTCTACATGTATATTTAATGAACCATCTTCTCTCATAACAAAATATATCCTAACTTTAACATTTTTACTCCAAAGCCTACGTAGACCCATAGCTTTTCGTTTAAACGTATAAGCATCATCTACTATGCCTAAGTATTTATACTTCCTCTCTTTAACATAGTAGTTTATAATCTCTTCGACAAGTCTTTCATTAGGTTCTTGTTCAAGCCTTATCTCGCAAAAACCCCTATATTTCTCGAAATCACACTTTATATTAGCGATCTCGTCACCAGTACGTATAAACCATATTGGAAGTGGTGATAAAACACCATAAAGCATTACTAGTAATCCAGTTAAAGAGACTATAGAGCCCATGTAAAACATGTTATTATACAGCCACGAGGGTATATCACGAGAAAATACATATGCTAAACCAAGCGTATAACCACCAAATAGGAATAAAACAACACCGATGAACATGTATCGTGGTCTCAAATAAAACCACCATTAAAATAACCTAAATCTATTAGACATTATTATCTTAGTTGAAACCGATAAATAAAAACTACGTGAGTAAAATTAGTCAATATAAACCAATTAATTCGATACACTACTATACGACATCGTGTTTTATGAAATAAACCGTGTTACACTAGTTAAGACAATATATTTACACGCGTAATCATGTACTTAGATGGTATGATACAATGGGGATCTCGCGTAAAAACTCATACTCGTCTCCATTATTTCCTTAACCATACTAATAACCATGTTCTATTACCTAAGAGAACTATATCTTAGCATAGGTAGCAATATTGTTAATTATTCAGGGTCTAACACACTAGTTGACACGAATCACGTGTTGATAAACTTCAATACTACATATGCTCATGGTTATCTTGTAAAAAACAGAAGCTTATCTACTATATTTATCACGCGATGATCTCGTAAGGATCATTAATGATACGGTGAATTATTGCCTACAACTATATAATACGACTATTAATAGATCAGAAGTATATGGTACACAGTATTGTTTTGATGCTGAAAAATCCTCAGAGATACCAGAACGTATAAGAGAATCTCGTATATGGGAGCGTTTAGAGAACGATAGTATAGTTGTCTTAGCAATTATTGTTAGAGTGAGAAACGTTAATTCAAACATGCACGCATTAGGTGGTGCTTGTTGTGCAGGTATAAAATATGATAAATACGTTAAAAACGTTAAAACCATCAACCAATTAGTTAATCGGTTAAGTATCTTAGATAAGAAATGCCCAGCATCTATAGAGAAAAAAGTGTTAACCGGAGAGATCCTTATAGGCGAGCTACGTGGTTTATGCCCGTTAATAGGATACAATACAAACTTAAAGAAAGGCGAGGAAGTAGATATGCTTGAACTATACATCGTGTCAAAACCATTTCATATGAAAATAAACGTTGAAACTATTATAGAAAGTAGTAGGCCATTAAATCACTACTACATAAGACATGTATAATACCCTAACCTCTAATGGTCTCCAGTGGAAACAGTGGTTTGGCACTGGGGAGTTCCACCCATATCCACGTGGT
>CAZVAW010000074.1:0-6101 GCA_964625205.1 uncultured Desulfurococcaceae archaeon | reverse complement strand
GAGTATAGTTATGCCTAGGGTTATAGGTATTAATCTATTAGGAGAATCTATATTTTCGTGTGTAGAGGTATTTGATACTATCGTATTTGAGTTAGTATTGTCATGACTACCGTCAAGCAGTAATCCTATATCGTAACCTATGATCTTGCTGGTTATACCGTTTATTACGAACTCATATACTCTATCTCCTACTACTACCTCGACGTAATACGCAGGTATTATACTATCTTTTAGTAAGAGGTACTCTTTATGTATTTCCTTGATATTATTTTTACTAATTTTCTCTCCATAAGTATACATTTTATCTATTATCTTATCAATTACTTGTTCCTCGTTAATTTTGAATTCTAGGAAACTATTATTCCATAATCTAATGTATTTCTTAAAGAGTAGGAAGTCGTTAAAGTATACTAAGTAGAAATCGTTAAGTGAAACAGTATAGTGTAATGATATTGTTATAGGTTTTTGCTCCGTATAGTTCTTATATATATAGATCGGTATTGAATTATACTGAAGCATATATGAAATATCATATCTTGTTGTAGAATTTGTCCAGGACATATTGGTGAAACTAAAACCGTATTGTCTAAATTCTTCAAGCGTACTATTTAGCTTTCTTAGGATCCTATCTCTGATCCTATATAGTAGATCATATTGTTTATCACTATACACGTTTTTAACATATATGGTGATTCCGCGAATAACATGTTCCAAACCATTACTATAAACGTCTATAAATATAGTAGTATTATCGCTCTTCCATACAACGGAGTAGTAATTGTATCCGATAGCTAGTTTTTCCTTATGATCATAAAATTGTATCGTATAATTTTCGCCTTTAAGAAGCTGATAAATTTCTGGATAATTTTCTTTAATGTGGTTAATTAAATAAGATATAATCACATCTTTTAACTCGGGATCCATATAGACGTGATATCCTCCTACATAACTTAATGTTTCATGGACTCCTGGGATATAAAGGCCTCCACTAACCGATTGTTTAGTATTTTCATCTATGTAGAAGTACTTAAAATTGTAATCATAATTTTCTTTTACTACACGATATAATGCTTCGAATAATGGTAGTCCCATATCTATAGTGTATACAAAGGTCTCTTGCATATATTTAAATATTGGTGTAGTTCTAAAGGCATATATTTTTATATCTGATAGTGTTCCGATAAATCCTCTATAGTACCAGTAGTCTGGGAAATCGTCTCCATGGAACCTGTATGCCCACAACCAAGTATCTTTTTTGTCGAAGTATATAACATCGTTTTTACCTGCAGTATTACATCCGATCATGATCACGATACGCGGTAATAGGGATAAGTCTTTAGCCCTTGTCTTATTACCGACGTCATGAGCTTTTATGGTACATGTAATATATTCTTGTCCCCATTGTTTAGGAAATGGTGCCCCAGGATATTCTATGTCTTGTTTATACTGGAAATAAATATATTGATACGGGTTATTGAAATGTCCAAACACAAAAAGTACGCCTTGCGGTGGAGTATTAACTAATTTAGAGAATACGGCACTTTGTAGTCTTTGTGGATTGTAGCTATGACTTCTAATCCACTGATATACGTCTAGTACGCTATATGTTTTACCACGCTCAGCTACAAAATCTACTAACATATTCCATATATCATTGCGCGATCTTGTAAAAGCTTTCTCCTCATATTTACCGAGAATAGAGGAACATTGTAACTCGTCACCTCCATCAGTACCCAGTATGAAAGAATAATTATTAGCAACTTGGCTTGACGCTCCATACACTATGAATACTGAATTCAACGGTGTAAAGAAATATAACATCGTTAGCACTAACACTAATGCTAGTATTACTGGTCTATCCACTATACCCACCCAATAATTAGTATTTGGGACTTAAGAAAAAAATAACGATTTAAAACAAGAACCAGATCTTGGGGAAAAATATAAAAATCACTATATGTTTCAGACTTCTATCTACTTGAGTTTTCATATTCAAGAAAACTGGCTATATCTGCTAGGATTTTCTCTGGTAGTACTCTATTTAATTGTTCACGATTATTTAATGTTACTTCAAAGCGTTTCGCATTTGCTAGTTTCTTAAGTATTATTGGATCATTTAGCCTGTAATGGATAACCAATATAACGGGTTTACCGCTTTCAAGTATTTTCAATAACAGTTCTTTAAAAATAGTTATTTTAAGCTCCATCGGGCCTACTTCATCTATACCAATAACATCTGCTTTTTCAAGGGCATTAGTTAGTGCTTTCTCGATCAACCTTCTTGCTTCTTCTACGTAAACACCATATTTACCAATACGTACTGGTGAGTAATGGTCTCTTCTAGCAAGCCATGCCCATTCATTAGTCATTAGATCAACTACTTTAAAGCCTATGCGGAAACCCTTCTCACTACGTACTTCAGGAGTCTTAATTCCGCCTACTCGTATATTGTTTTTCATTAAGTAATTGATAATATTAGTAAAAAGGGTAGATTTACCGACACCAGGTCTTCCAGTTATAACGTATTTCAGCATAGTAATATACCATTACACCTATCTATTCTCCACCAAGAACTCGTTCTATCAGCTCTCTCTTAAGATTAGTTATATCGTTTATTTTCCCCACAATATATTCACGGACCTTAAATATACTACTTATTCTCGAACCCTCACTTACCTTAGTTTCAAAATCCTCATCATTATCGCGACATATTATAGAGAGTGCATTATCGCTTAATTTTAAAACATAATCTATAGGGGTCTTGGCTAATTTATAGAACTCACAAATCTCTATTGGAAGCTCGTCACATAATGAGTATATTGTTTTCTCAAAACTAGTACGTGGTCTATCATGTTTGACCATATTGGGATCTATTTTCTCCTCTAAGAGATCTATTGGCTCGAAAACATCCTCGCCCATAACCTCGGCAATCCTAATAGCGGTATCTATGGAGACATCTATTTCCCCACGTTCATATTCATATACAGCCTTACGCGTGACACCGATCATCTCAGCAAGTTCGCCGAGACTATAACCAAGTTCCTCTTCCCTTTTCTTCCTAAACTTAACCGGATTTATACGTACTAAGTATGAACCCTGAAGTCTATATACGAGGGGCTCGGTCTTACCAAGTAAATAGTTTTTGAACAATTCTATGGAGACAATGTTTAGTCCTTTCTTCTTAATAACGATATCCTCCTCGATCAAACCATAATCGGTCTTCTCAGATATAATGAGTGGTGAAGCATCATATGCTCTTGCTGCTTTCTTTAAATCATTATACTCTACGGAGCTAAGGTCTCGTGTATTCATAGTTATCTTGATAAGGGTTTTCTTAGAACCACGGGCACCAACTATATCTATTGAACGTTTATCTTCAGGATAAGAGATAATACTAACTATGAAACCCGCTCTTTTCATAATACTAAGTGTTTCTTCTAAATACGCTTCTAGATCCTTACTTTTCATCTAATCCCCGTTAAGGGGTATTATATATGTAAAAACGCTATTATGGTTATTGTTTCCTCCTATAACGAGCATATACCATTGCATGGTCTCTATCATAGGGTTCAAGATGGACTACGTCAACTATTTCAAAACCACGTTCTTTCAAAGTATTGATCTCACGTTTATAGATCTCGCTCGGCTCTTTAGTTACATCAATACTTCTAGCCTTTATCGCTAATAGTAAGTAACCCTCATCCTTAAGGAAGTAGTCAGCATTATCTGCAACAATAGCTGCTTGTTCAGGTTGTGCTATATCTGCATAGATACCATCGACAACCTCAACTAAGTGTCGATACTCATATGGTTTACGAGCATCACCTAGTATTGGGTAAAGATTTTTCCTAACATCAGCTACTAGTATGAACTCTCTCATGACACGTGGTGCAAACTCTACAGCGTAAACCTTGCCTTTAAACCCAACAATATCTGATACGTGGCTTGCAGTAGTACCCGTGGCAGCGCCTAAATATAAGATCTTGTGTCCCTCCCTAATGGGTTGCTCAGCTAAACCATTAGCTAATGCACCTGCTAATTTGCTTCTATACATGTTCCACTCGCGATACTCAACCCCCTCCCACTTATATAGACGCTCACCATATACACGGTGGCCTGGTACCAAGTTTTTAGTCGCAAACCTCACACTACCATCTTCAAGTTCAACCACGTATACGCCATAGTATTTTTCATGGGGTTTAACACTAACTACTTGTGACACTTATTCCCACCTCCCATACATAATTAGGTATAAAACAATATAATCTTCTTTATCCTATCTCCTTCTACGTCCTCTACGTCTACCTCTACCTCTCTCCTCTCTACGCTCACGGCGTGGCGGTTTAGCATAGAGTTTCTTGATCTCGTCAATCCTCTTCTGAAGTTCCTCAACTAATTTATCGCCAATAAACCTTCCAGTAAAGTAATCGATCTTAGCTGCAATAGCGAGTTTAGCCGCTAAAGCACGTGCAATTTTTCCTCTCTGCCATCTCGGGCTCCTATGTATAGCTGGGTATTGAAAGATGACACCATGCTTGGGTGGTTTACCACCGGTTCTTAATGCTCTAAACAATGCCTTCTCAGCACCAAGTACTTGGATTGTGCTAGCTGGTAGTCTTGCAAGGTTTTCAAGGCCTCCCGCTAAGCTTAATAGCCTAGCTCCTAGTTTAGGCCCTACTAACGCGGTTATGTTAGGAGCTACTTCCTTCATAATAGCCTCTATGTATTTCTCTAACGTCCTCCTTAGATCATATAGTTCTAGTATGATTCCGGCTAATGTCTTGATGTATTCGATGTCAAAATCACTGAGATCTGCGCCAATACTCTTTTTAGCGGTTTCAACTATTTTCTCGGCTTTCTCTCGGCTAAACCCTAGTTCAACTAGTTTATCAACTGTAAAGTTGTTTCTATGTCCTATCTCATACACGATCCTAGCGTAATCCTCGTGTTCACGTACTAGATCATCTAATTCCGGGAAGTGTAGACTATACCATTCCCTCAGCCTAGCCATGTAAAGGTTTATGGTCTTATCAATATCATCTATGGCTCTAATAGCTTGTACAGCTAACAAGTCTCTTTTCTGAGCCTCACGCCTAAGCTTTCTACGAGTAAGCTCTAACATTAGCTCGTGGAGCCTCTTATAGAAATCATCTTCATTCTCGGCAAACTTGTTCTCAATAGCTATTTTAGCGAGCTCTGATCTAAGCTTAAGCGCACCCATATGCCCTGGTTCTATCACGGGGTTAAATCCATTAGCTACCACGATCTTGCCTAAAGCCTCGTTCTCGACAACGATCGTATCGAAACCTTTCTCTTTAAGCTGCGTTAACACATCCCTGATCTGTGAAGTCTCCTCTCCACGCTCAAGTTTAAGTAAATACTCTACATTTTCATCAAGACTTTGTGGTGCTAGAGACTTCGCTATTACCTCACCATTTTCATCAAAAGCAAATACTCCGACAACTGACTCAGCTAAGTAAGCCTTCTTCATCATAACACCCTTCAATCCTAGTTATTGTGTATCAACAATAATTTAAATATCCCCTAAATATTTAAGCTTATAACATGAATAAACACTCTATAGGGTGGTAACTAGATGCCTAGCCACGGTTCATTAACGAAAGCAGGTAAGGTAAGAAGTCAAACACCAAAGATACCACCTAAGCCTAAGAAGAACAAACCACCACGTATGAGAAATAGATGGGAGTATATGAGGAGAGTCATACTAGCCTCTCAGCAGTCGAGAATCTGAGTTTAATATCTATATTACTTAAAATACCCAGCCCAATCATATCTAATTCTGTCTTTACCTCGAACATCTTTGCTTTTCCATTGTCCTAGATAACCTTATTTTTACCTCGTAAAAACACATTATTAAATAGGTGCTAGTCAACTTGGAGAAAAGTATTTATGGATATAAGGGTATTGTAGCGGAGAAATTAGCAAGGATCGGCGCAGAAGTAGGGGATAGGATAGTTATAAGGAAGAAAAACATTTTGATCGAAGGCGTGCTTATGCCTCGTCAAGAACTCTACAGTGATAGACCCTCTAAATGTTGACGAGATCCTTGAATGGATACCGGAGATAGGCGATATAGCGTA
>CAZVAW010000073.1:3864-6129 GCA_964625205.1 uncultured Desulfurococcaceae archaeon | reverse complement strand
CCATGACAGCCCAATCCTAATAGAGGCTTCACAAAACATAATCATCAAGAACAGTGACATAGGTCCAGCAGTATCTGGTGGATTATGGCCAGGTATACAGTTCAAAGGCGGCGCCAGTAATGTAGTAGTCGAGGATACTAAGATCCACGACTTACAAGGTACTGATGTAGCATATGGAATAGCTGTATGGGGTAGTGGCCTCAACATAACATTCAGACGCCTAGAGATATGGGGTGTTACAATGGGTATTGAGATCGAGAACACTAATATCGCTGTATTCGAGAACTTATCAATACATGACATAGTACAAACACAGGGTTGGAACGGCCACGCTATCAACATTAAGACTTCAAGAAACGTGGTAATCAAAGGCTGTACCATCGAGAATATACCAAGCGTTGGTATTAGATTGCAAACAGTTACAGATTCCGAGATCGAATATAACGTTATCAAGTTCGCTAAATGGGGTATAATGATAACTGAGAACACAGCATATATAACAATATACAACAATACAATCAGCGGTTCAACATACTATGGCATTACGGTATGGAGCGGCCACAACATTACAATAACAGATTCGATCATAGAGAACAACACCTACGCTGGCATCCTACTACACAATGGAGTATATGGTATCACTATAGAGAGGAACATTATAAGCTTCAACGGCAAAGCAACTGACAAGCCACAACACAAGTTCGGCCTAGCTATTGAGGATGGCGTAACCTATGTAAAGGTGACACAGAACAGCTTCCTTGGAAACCGCCACAGACCACAAGCTTGGGTTAATACAACGGATCCAACGGTAGTTGTTGAGCGTAACTATTGGAGCGACTACAACGGCACCGATAAGAACTACGACGGTATTGGTGACACACCATACGAGTTAGCATATGGTAATGTAGACCCAGTTGATCCAGCGCCGTTAATGAAGCCTATTGATGTGCACATCTGGTATGCTGAGAAATACTTATTCTACTTAACACCACCAGCAACTCCAGAACCACCAGTACTAGCGTTAATACTACTAGTAGCTCTACTAGCTATACTATTCATTACCCGTAAAAAGTAATTTTAAACACAAATCTTTTTTCCTTATCTCTAAAACCTCATATATTCTCTCCTATATTGCCCTCTTAGTTTTCCCCATAATATGCCAAGGCAAAGAATATAACGAACGCAATAGTATTCGTCACTGGTAGAATAGGTTTTCAACGGGTTTACTGATATGGGGTTTAAAAACACGGGTGCATATATCCTTATATACTATATAGTAGTTGCCCTCATATGTATTAGCTTATTATCCATTATATATCAAGAAAACTTGTCCTATCCAGTGAGTAGTAATGTTACACGAACAAGTAATATAACGGGGACAACACCCTATACTCCGACTTCACCACATACTAGTATACCAACAACTACTACTACAACACAATATCTTTTACCACCAAGCCAGATCATCGAGTTAATTAATTACCTTGAACATAGAAGGCCTTTAAACATAAGTGATCCCCGTATAAGGGCTTTACTAGTATCTGCTGAGTATTACTGGTTAGCCCAGAAAATGTATGAGCAATTCGGTGGACACGGGCTTGTTCCATTAAGATCTTTAGAGGCGGGGGAGATCAAGTATTATTTTAGCCCATATAGTTTAGAAGTTTCTGAATATGCTTGTGAAATACCCTATCTCTACGCGTGGATGTATTGGTTAACAAGTAATGATACCTGGTTTGAGAGGACAAAGTATAGTGTTGATGCTATAAAGTATTGGAGCATGGACTACTTATTACTCGGTGGGTGTTGGGGTGTTACAGACCCTATAGTGTATGATAAGTATCGTGGAGAATATGTTGTTAGATGGAGGCTTGTAACATGGTATACGCAAACACAGCTTTCGTGGTGGGATGAGGAGTGGTTTAAGAAAGATGTTTATTATTCCTGGAAATACATTACATGGTATGATCAACGCTATAACTGGACATGGTTCTCAGTATGGGAGACGATATATAATGGTGGTTTAAACGAGCGGGAGAAATACATGTATGCGTTCACCACGTTTGTGCATAAATGGTTAGATAATTTAACCGAGACAATAATTACTCCATATACGTATATGTTTAGGGGTAATAGTTTCGAGCCTTTAGAGGGAGCATATATAGAGAATAATATGTTAGTCTTTAAATATAGTCAATTAGCTTTGAACTATGGTAAAGCTAGTTTAAAACAAGTAGTTTACCTCAAAAACAACACCGCATATCA
>CAZVAW010000073.1:0-3854 GCA_964625205.1 uncultured Desulfurococcaceae archaeon | reverse complement strand
ATATAGTATTACGCGTTAAGAACCTTGGAGGAGACATAGGTATTAATGTTACATTGGCTAGGGTAAGCGATGGTAAAGAGATTGTTTTCAACTGGCCTATACTCCAACGTACTGGCAGCCAATACGTGAATATAACTATCGGTAACCTATTTATTAAGGACGGCGAAGAAGGAAATTATACACTAACTATTACCGTATATCCACATACAGGTCTTAACGTAGAGCTTTATATTGAGGCATTAGGCGTAGTGGCTACTCCTAATATGGGGCTTTACGGTTTAGCTCCACAATATGCTTTCTGGGGAGACTCTATAGGACCATTAGCAGTAGCTATGATACACTATTATCCTGAGATGAAAAACGAGGTATTATCAACTGTTAAAGCTGCTTTGAGGGAAATACTTGAGTGGAAAACAGATGCTATGTTCTACCCACCGGATAAACGCTGGGTCTTCCTATACTGGGATAAGAGTAGATGGGAGGCTAAACCATTAAAACCTCCAAGCCATGGCGTTATAAACTATGCTAGTTTAGAGGAGACCTTGACCGGTATGATCCCCTTACTAATCTTAACCGGTGACCCCGAGCTTAGAAACCTAACAGTAGAGTTAGCCAAGCTTCTTAGCCACGATAATTATTGGAAAGGACTTGGTTATTGGAGTGCATGGTTTGGTATATGGACTCACCTATACCTATACAATATTACTGGCGACAAGTATTTCTGGGATGAGCCCAGGTTCTACCTCGGTGTTATGTGGCCTTTTAATCAATCGCTTAATGAGGAGATATCTAATGCAGCTAAATTCATAGAGGCAAATATCGTCGCCTACTATATGACTGGCGATGAGAAATACTTAGAGATAGCACATGAAATGGCTGATATACTTGTTGAGGAATACCGTAATCCAACCTATGGTTTTCTAACACCATATAGGGACTCAGACCAACTAGCTAGGCATGATATGCTTGCATGGACGGCTTCGCCCTTAATAAGCCTATATATAGGTACATGGGCTCCTGATTGGATGCTTTGGCTCTATCCTATAGCATATAGTGATAATAGGAGACCAAATGGTTATTTTACACCACTAAATGTTACATATACGCCTAACGCTATCTATATCTGGAACTCGAGATCAATTGATTTATTCCTCTTTAAATACAGTGGATTTATACTATCCCCGTTAGGATTTAAGTCTTTAAAGCAAACACCACCAGATTATTTCCCCTACGTTGCACGTCTTGAACTATTAAATACGAGCTCTTCTACACAACCAGTACTCGTTGGTTTTAATTCGACTAAGGGCTCATTTATGGTGAAATACGGCGAAGATACTATGAGTATTAAGAGCTCTACTACGAGAACATGGATAATCAAAATAGATCCCGAGAAGATCGATAAAGTTATAGTTGATAATATAGAGTATAGTTTAGATAAACTAATGATCTATCATAACTACCTTGTCGTAACTGGTTCGTCAATAATCATCCAATACCACTGACTAGTGGAACCATGGGTAGCTTAGTGTAAAATATTAATACTGGTTAAATAAGCTAAGTCAATGAATAGGTTCTACTACTTAAGGAGAATCACGGGTTAGGTGTATATGATGCTTAGAGAGAAAGCACCTTTAGACCGACTAGTGTATAAGGGTTTCGATGGATTATCTTCTTCGAAGTTTAAGGAATACATGTATAGGGTTATGAGCTACGTTAGACACGCTAGTATAGAGCGTAGGCTTGAAGCTAAATTCTACGAGGCCCGGAGGAGAATAAGGATTGAGAGGAAACTTAGTGATAGGAACTTATTCAATATAAGAGCGTATATTCTACCATGGAACGTGGATTACCATAGCCCGGCCGGGATCCCTGTTAAGATAAAGCTTGTTATGAACTCGGCTATATTCCATAAAGGCAATGGTAGAATGGGTATATTCCTTAGACTAGCCAGCCCTGGCGCTTTTATGCTCGGATGTAGATTGTCTAGGACTTTCATAGGATATACGGAGCTCAACTATGAAGAGTTAAAAGGCGAGGTTAAGGTAAAGGCAAAACCAGTCCTTTACCCGATGGTTAGTAGCGAATGTATTGAGGATCCACGCGTGGATCCCGATAATCCACGTGAACTATACCATGTTAGAGGCTATTACATGTTCTACCGCGTACATGGTATGGATACCGCTGTTTTAATGTTTAGGGCTAAGTTAGATGAAGATATGAAGCCATATGAGCTAGAACCTATACATTTCATTGATGGCGATGAGACTGTTATAATTAGGGATTTCCGTGATAGTTTCCCATTATCTCCTAAGACCATGGTACTTAGGCCATGGCTTACAAGCATTGATACCGGCGCAGTATATGTTGGGCCTCGTGAAGAGGCAACTGTTGATTTCAACGCATTAGAGCCTGTTCCAGAGCTTCTACCAATGGGTGATGAGAAGAAAACTGGTGGTAATGCATCGGTTAAGATTAGTTCTAATGAATACTTGTTGATCTTCCACACGGTCGAGATCTATGGCATGTATCCGCAATATGCCGCATTATTTGATGAGAATGGCGAGTTATTAGGTGTTACGCCAGAACCAATAATATCTCCTCTACCACAAGTATATCATGGTGCAAGACCCGAGACCATATTCGTGTGTGGCGCGACATTATATGGTGATAAACTCGTGGTTAGTGCTGGTAAAGACGATGAAATACTATTAATACTTGAGGCTCCGCTACAGAAAATACTTGATTCGATGAAGTGGTTGAGAGGATAAAGGGTTTGACTATAGAAAAGACTGGCTGGATCAAAGCTATTTTATACCTGGGCTTAACCTACTTAACTGGCGTCATGATCGTATTACTTCTAATAGCTATCGGTTTAAAAGAACCAGTTAAACTAGAACTACCAGTTCTTACTGGCCTTGTCTTTTTCACTATTATTCTTGGTGGTTCCTCAACCCTCTACTATATATTATCCGATCGCTTTACCGAGAAGCAGGAAGCACAAAATCTTGTTAAAGCTCGTTATACAGGGTTAATCGGCTCAGCTTTGATCTTATTTTCAAGTCTTTACATCTTATATCTACATGTATTTCTAGATTCAAATCCTCTCTATTACTACTTTGTAAATACTCTAATATACATCGGCTTCATATTAGCGATCTATAGTTTATCTGCGTGGTTATCGTTAACAGGTGAGAAAGAAGCATCATCTACTGTTAAAATGGGTATTTTCTTCCCATTATCTTCTCTAATAGCCTACTTAGCCTCGATCTTTTTATACGAAACATCTTTGGGGAATAATGTCTCGGTGTACGTATTTGGCGTGGAAACACTAGTTTCTGGTATAGTTTTCTCTTTACTCGTTATGCTTATTGGTCTCGAAATACTTCTCTCACATAGAGAATCCTATTTATTAGGCTCAACATATACTGTTGCTGCACTTATGGTTGTATTATTTATTGTACAGATGCTTACAACGATCACAACCACTAGTATATTAGCTGAAAAAATAAGTAGTTATCAAAACACAACATTACCATTAACTATTCAATCGGGAGATAAAGTTGGTCTGTTGATCGTATCGTATAAGATCTATTTGCTTCTCATAATGCTTTTCTCAATACTATATCTCGCTTCACTCGTTATTCTTATGAAGAGAAAAACCGAGTCCATAGAGTAGCTGGTGAAGATATATGGGCGGGATCTTCGGCGTAATCTGCAAAGATAGGATTCCAAAAAATACTATTTATGAGGGGCTACGCCGCCTACTATATCGTGGATACGATGGTGCAGGTGTAGCTTATCTAGATGAGAACCTAGATATCGTTGTACGTAAAGCACCTGGGCATTTAGACTCG
>CAZVAW010000072.1:0-6188 GCA_964625205.1 uncultured Desulfurococcaceae archaeon | reverse complement strand
ATCAAAAATTGAAAGGTTTAGGTGGTCTGAGTTTTCTCTTTAGTTCTCTGATCTTTTCTTCTAGTTCTGGTATTATGTTTCTTATTTTTGTGTTTATTTTTTCTATATCTATTTTTGTGTATTGTTTATTTCTTAGTAGGAATTTACCATTTACTAGTACGTCGTTAACGTTTTCTCCCTCAACGAAATCTATTATGGCTTCCACGGGACTATGTATTGGTTGTGGTAATGGTTTTTCTAAATCGATCACTACTAGGTCTGCTGGTAATTCTTTTACACTTATTATTGTTTTCCAATTAGTAAGTGCTTTGAGTAGTGAGTAACTATCTAAGCTGGTCTTATCATAAACTAGTGTGGTATTAATGGTTTTAGATATGGTTTTAGCGATCTTTGCCTCATGTAATAGATCTAGTTTTGAGAAACCACCACCATCACTACATAATACGTAGTTTTCATATCGTGGATACTTATAGGCAAGCCAATGTGGAGCCATGTATATAGAGTCGATAGTCGGGCACCATGCGATAACTAAGCCCCTAGACCTAACGATCTCGATTTCATGGTCGGAGAAGAATACACCATGAGCTATAACTGTGGGCTTGATCATAGTTAAACCTATTTCTTCAAAATACTCAAGTGGCCTCCTACCATATTTTAGCAATGAATAATCCACTTCACCCTGGTACTCGCCGAGATGATAAGTAATCCCCGTTTTATACTTAAGCGCTAGATCTCGGAGAGCCTCTAATAGCTCTGGAGTAGACATCATGATCTCTCGGATAGAAACCCACACATACACGTTATCCCCAGGCCTATGGTATTTCCTAATAAGATCCTCAGTCCTCCTTACAATTTCTCTATAGTCAATAGTTTCCTCCTTGTATATATCATATGAAGCTAATGTAACAACGCCTTTAACCCCAGTCTCCTTAATTGCTTTAACAAGTTCCTCGGGGTAGGGGGCACATGCTTCTATGAAAAACGTTACACCATATCTGATCATCTGAAGTATGCTAGAGAGTGATGAGAGATAAGCTTCTTCACGTGACAACATTTTCTCGAATGGGATCAATACCTCTGTCCATATATGTGGAAGTTGCAGATCATAGTCACTAATAGATGTTCTTAAAAATAGTTGCTGGGTATGTACATGTCCATCGATAAAACCAGGTAACACTACATGATGTCTACGCTCAATTACCTCCTCCCCACGATACTTACTAGTAACTTCATCTTCTCTACCAATACCTACTACTTTACCATGATCAACCGCTATAGCTCCATCAACTATAACGCGGTTATCCCATGGAACAACTATATATTTAGCTTTAAGAACAAGATCAACTCTCTCCAACGGGGAGCCCTCTATTCTCTTTATCGACATTAGATAATGGTTTGTTTATAATGGTTTAGTGAAACTATCCCTTAACCACTTATCTATGGGGATTTACTATTACTTGATCGTAACTTGTTCAGCGTTAGTTTCAACATAGGTTTTTAAATAAAGGCCTCGTTAACGTAGGTGGTTCTTATGAGTGTTGGAGCACGTGACCGTGAATATGCTTTACAACCAGTCCCTTTAGCGGCTAGACTACCATTGATAGCTGTGATCCTATTATGGGCTAGCCTAACACTAGACCCGTCAGCCCCATATCTAGCAATGGAGTGGGGCATGAAGTTTAGTTTCTTAACACTATTGATCGCTACATTAACGGCTAACATAGTACTTAGTATATTCTCGTCATTATCAGCATATATAGCCTCCAAAGAGGGGTTAACATACGCGTTGGCGGCCCGCAACGTGTTCGGCGATCGCGGCGTTGTAGTACCTGCTTTGTGGGCTGGTGTAGTATCGGTTGGTTGGTTAGCGTTCTCAATAGGTGTTGTGGTAGACGCTATAATAGCCTATACTGGTTTACCATCGATAACCTACTATATACTAGTGATTATCTTCACACTATTATTCTCGACAACAGCTTATCTAGGAGTTAAACATATCGTTAAATTAGCGTGGATCGGTGTACCACTACTTATAATATTGATAATAGCTGGCGCTACACTCTCATTAACAATACATGGCCCCCTGGAAATAGGTGGTTTTGATCTAGCATCATATGCTTTCCTAACATCACTAATACTAGGTACGTTTGTAAATGGTTCAATCACATTATCCTTCGACTACCAAAGATTCGCTAAAACACCACGTGATGCCATAGTAACTGCTTTCACGAACTTCCTATTCTTCTGGAGCTTCATAATACTACTTGGAGCGATACCGGCCGCCGTGTTGCATAAGGATTTGATCACATCATATATCTACCTAGGCTTAGCGCCACTCGGTGTAATAGCTTTATTCCTACTAGCATGGACATCTGCAGACAACCAGCTATACTCAGCATCTCTTAGTTGGACACTCGCGGTTAACAAGTTTGGTAAGAATATTGACCGTAAAAAGATCGTATTAACAGCTGCCATATTAACGATCGTATTAGCATTGATCAAGCTACATACATTCGCCGTACAATGGTTAGTACTAATGACCACAATAGCTCTACCAGTGGGAGTCATACTATGGAGCGACTACTACATAATACGTAGATTAACACGAGACGACTGGGGTCTCGGGAGAACAATTAACTGGAAAGCATTCTTAACATGGTTTATTGGAAGCCTACTAATATACTATCTAAACTATATCCTACAACTCTGGTACGGCCTACTCCTATGTTTCCTAGCCATAGCCGTACTGTACATAGTACTAGCAAGGATCAAGCCATAACAAAAACTTTTTTTAATAAACAACGCTTAGTAGGACCACTATACTATTATATGGAGGTTGATGAATAGGCTCTTTGTAAGATATACAGCTCGTTCAAGGTATATATATTGTTTTAATACCGTATTCTTCAGCAACCTCTCTTTGTTTACTGTCAGAAGTTATTAACTCTAGGTTCTCCTTAAAAGCTACCGCTACGAAGAGAGCATCGTATACTGTTATCTTATGGTTTACAGCTATCTCAAATGCTTTAACCAGGTATTTGCCTTGATCAACTAGTTTTAATACTTTATTTTCGGCTAAATCCTCTAGTATCGCCTTAGCTACCTCCAGCGGTAATTCTCCTCTTAAGACTTTTTTCCATAAAGCGTTTCCTAACTCTTTAATAGCGAGATCGATTGTAATAATGCCCTCTAAAATATATTGTTTTACAAGCTCCCAATTCTCTTCACGTGAAAAGTACTTAACCAATGAGGAAGAATCAATGACTCTCACGATCCTCCCTCACAGACCTAGAACTAAAACCTTTCTCACTAGGTTTTATACTCTTCAAAAGCATATCCCATTTGGAAATGTAGTGTTTTAATTTAATCCTATAAGCAAGTTCCTCTAGATAATTCCTAACAGCCTCGGATATATCAATACCCTCTTTATCAAGCAACTCTTTAACTTCACGACGAATACGAACGCTAACAACCGTAGACATTTTAAACACCTCTGTATACATATTAGATTACATATTAATAAACATTCTTGTAAATAATTTAAATACGTAAATAACTAATTGTAGATATGGATAGAAATAGATATCTTTTAGTCTTTAATGTTTGAAATAAATAGTCCTTTTCATTTCAATAAAATATCATCATGGTATAGTAGATTTTGTTCTAAAACGCTTTTTATGCGTAGTTATTCTTATAATTATGGTTTACCAAGTTTTACTATAGGTGGACTTGGTTTGACTTTGAAACTAAGAGTTGGTAGGAAAGGCTATATTATATTGCCTAAAGCTATCCGTGAAGCTGTAGGTATTGATGAGGGTGATGAGGTTATAGTCGAAATAAGGGATGGTATAGTCATTAAGCCTGCTAAGAAGAAAGTTGATGTCGACAAACTTAGAGAATTATTTAGGAAGCATGTAGAGAAGCTGAGGGAAATACCCGGTAGAAAAGAACCATCAACGGGAGAATTGGCAAGGATTAGTCTTGAGGAGGAGTTCCTGGATTGAAAGTATTCATTGACGCTCCTCTACTAATATATCTTAACACGTTATCTGATCCAAGGGATCGGTTATTATATGAGAACTTCTATCTCGAAATACTCACGAAGTACAAGGTATATACGGATGTATTGGTTCTCGACGAGGTAATATACATATCTAGAAAGAAATACAATATACCCTATGAGTTAACAATAGAGTTCATAAACTCGATAGTACTCCCCTATGTCAATATACTAGTGTTGAGCGAGGAAGAATATAGGTATGCCTTAAAGATCATCATGGAATACAAGCTTAAACCCTCCATCTCTCTACATATTGGGGCTATGTTAAACAATAGTATTAACACTATAGTAAGCGAAGACCGCGACTATGATAAAATAGAGAATATAAAGAGACTATGGATAACACGATAGCAACATATCATCTCTACATTGCTCGGGATTATCTATAATAATTTATTTGTACATTATCGTATTGAGACCTAGTTATTAATGATTCACAGTAGGTGTAGTGCTGGATGAGGATCACAGCCTACTTAGCGTTGACCCTAGTATTCCTAGTTATCTTATCCTCTACTGTTACATATGGTGTTGAGATTGACGCTGTATGTGTTGTCACTCGTGTGATCGATGGTGATACGATCGATGTAAGGATAAATAGTTTGTCGAGCAAATTTTCGGGTAAACTAGTTGTTGGCGAAAAATACCGTATAAGATTCGCAGATATCAATGCACCGGAGATCGATACCGTTGAGGGGAAGATCTCATACCGGGCTTTAGCAGGACTAGTTAAGCCTGGCGACACGGTTTACCTCGACATAGATGATAAGCACGTGTTCGACAAGTATGGGCGGATAGTAGCCGTAGTATATGTAAGGTATAATAAGACTCATTTACTCAACGTTAACGAGTGGCTCTTGGAAAAAGGTTATGCTACAATATGGGATCACGATAATGAGTTCAACCCATGGCGGTGGAACTTATATGTAGAGGTAAGCAACCATAACAACATACTAACAAGTAATAAACACATAATAAGCAATAGTAACACAGAAAATACTGAAGCCCACCTTACAGTCTATGGACTATACTATTTAATCGGTATAATAGGTGTAGGACTAGCTACTTTGACTGCGATGATCATATACTATTTCAGGATTAGGAAATACCAGTAAGGCTCCATGGACTCACTACTCTATGTTCCTCTCCTTTACGTCTTAAGGCCTCCACGAGTTTCTTATCAATAGTCAATACTTTTGTCTTATACTTCTCTGCTATAGCTAAGAACAATGAGTCATAAATTGTTATCTCAAGATTTATTGAAAGCTCTATTGCTTTCTCAAGATAATCAGCGTCTCTATGGATTATGCATATGTTGTTGATAAACCTATGTAATAACTTAAGATTCCTTAACACGGTACTACTTGGATGTTTAAATAATACTATCCTTTTCCAAGCAGTATTACTTGTTTCTAGAAATACAAGCTCAGGTACATGAAGCTCCTCGTATTCTTTAATCTTTTCTTCGCACCAACTACTATATTCCTCGGGGAAAAATAGTGCGAATAAAACAGAGCTATCTACGACGATATTTTTAGTGCTCACGTTCTCTATCCTCACGGATCAACTCATAAACAGGTACTGGCGTCTTATCCAATTGTTTACGTGCCTCCCTAGCCATTTCAAGATACTTCTCCATCAGCAATTCCTTAACACGCTTAGCAATAAATGCCCTAACCTCCTCAGACCAATCAACGTCTTTAAACTCGTCCATTAACTCCTTAAGTCTTCTAGGTATTCTCACACTAAAAACTACACTCAATGTAAACACCTAAGTAGACAGTATCTGTATACATAGTTATAAACTTGACGATAAGAGAAAATAAATCCGTAATCATGGTATTGTTTCGGAATAAAAGAAAACTTAGGTAATAGTCGTTATTCTCGGCTCACCCAGTGGGTTACCGTGGAAATCAAGAATATAGATCTCGTTAAACCCTTTATCTAGTCTAAGTAGTTCTATGTTTTCACGTATAAGCTCTAGATCACCTTCAAACACCCTACCGTAGGATAAGATACCTATTCTCTCATCCCTACTAATACCCTGTGAGACTAGTTCATCTAGGTATACACGAAGCTGTTGTGGCCCTTGTATATACTTGCTTTCAGTCTTAACCTCGCCCAGTACAAG
>CAZVAW010000071.1:0-6695 GCA_964625205.1 uncultured Desulfurococcaceae archaeon | reverse complement strand
GAACACCCACAACCACTCACCTCTTATGGAACCTGTTATTGGTTTGTTTATAGGGACACATTACATTGAAAGGACAATATTGACATTCCCATTGGTAGCGTGGATGATTCGTGTTTAGAATTGTTTCTCGTACTAGTATCTTGATCTCTTCATCGCTGAGGGGTTTATCGAAATAATACTCGGTCACCCTATCTGGCGTGACATATATTAAAATACCATTAGAAGCATTTACCATATTCATATAGATTCTTAACTGGAGAATATGGTGTTGCTTCGGCAGCTCACTATCGGATCTACTGCTTTTTATCTCAACAACCGTTAGCTTATTATTCCAAGAGCCAATAGCGTCGAGGCGTCCAGTTACACCGATTACTCGTTTTTCACCATCAAGATCTATCTTATACAGTTTCTCAACTTCATACTCTAGCTTAAAACCATGTTTCTCGAGAAGTTGCTCTAAACCTTTGTGAACCAACCTACCATACACGGCCCAGGCAGCATATAGGTTATCAGCCAATATGAGCTCGGGATACTTCTGTTTCAACCAATACTTATTACTACAATAGACAAGATCACTTACACTAACACAAGTCCTAGCACCACAGTCTCTAACAGCATATCTAGTAAAGTCCTCTAGGTTCCACTTATAGATTAGATCAGTTATAGTTCCATGCTCAGTATCCAACCTGCTCTTCTCTATCTCAACCAGTTTAGACAGTAGAGAACCCATACTCTCACCCTAGATGGGGACTGGATCATCTCTTATTTCGTGAGGATAGTGTTTCTCCTCAAGCTCCCTTAGTTTATTCAACTCTTCCTCTACACAACGCTCAAAGCACTCGTCAAATGTTAACGGATTATCGCTAAACCATTGTTTAGCAACACATTTGCTCCTACAATACTCCTCGACAACATCCCTATCATCAAATGAGCCTCTCTCCTTGTACTCTTCTTTAATACTCTTAAGACTAAGCATTCCATCACCTCATAGACCTGGAATATACTCGGATAACCTGTGTATGTAGACTTCTCTTGGTAGATAGCCACGGCAGCTACCACGATAACGTGTTATAGGTCGACGGTATTTCGTACAATAGCCTAGAAGCTGCTCACCAGGACGGTTTCTATCAACCCAATCACGGGCCTTACTAATCTCTTCATTGCTCATCTCACGAATACTCCTAAAGAACCGACAATCACGACAATCAACCATTAGTTACCACCCTCGAGAACGTGTTTATGTTTCTCTAGGTACTCCCGCATAGCTTCCTCAACTAGCTCCTCGAAATCCTTCCCTAGCAACTCCGCCAGTTTCTTAAACTCCGCTATCACCTCAACACTCACACGTGGCCCAATCTTCTTCTTACGAGACTCACGAGTAGGGATAGGGGGTTCAAGAGATAGATTTTCACCCATACGAGATTTCACCCCTCTACATTCTACATTATGTGTAGAATGTATATAAACATTATGCTTAGTATAACTAATGTTCTATGTAGAGTGTAGAATACAGATTATAATGTTAATAATAATGAGTATAAGGTGATGATAAAAATGCGTAAGCGAAAATTCAACGGAACACTACTTGTTCTGGCTAAATTAGGAGAAGAAGACGGAATTTCTATGTTAAGACTACAGGAATTAACAGGGATACGAAACTGGTCAACATTAAATAATGCAGTAAAAACATTAAAAGAACTAGGATTCGTAGAAGAAGAAATAACTGAGGGGCCACCAGTAAAAAGAATAATAAAACTCACCAGTAAAGGATACAAAGCAGCCAAGCTCGCCCAAGAGCTTTTAAAACTGGCTGGGCTACTCTAGGTGTTAGGTTGAAACTGTGGTACCTTTATCTACCTAACACCTTTTATGTTTAAAGGGTTATAGTTTTAATTTGGGGATTGGTTATGTCTAGGACTATATTGTTCTTGGTTATAGGTATTGTTATAGGTCTTGTGATTGGGTTTATTATCGGCTATGTGTTATTTGTTCCTGGTTTAGAGTTTGAGCTTCAAAAGTTAAAGAATGAAAATCAGGATCTAAAGAATAGGGTTCGGCAGTTAAATAATACCAATAGTCAGTTGCAGCAACAACTTGCTAGTCTTCAGCAACAAGTCGATAATCTTACCAAGATCGTTGAGCTTAAAATGAAGAAAACTATTGTTAGCGATAAAACGGTTAATATACAGCCTGGCCGTTCCTATACATATGAGTTTAACACGCCTTATCCAGGATATATTATAATAACCTATACGACTACAGCGTTTAACTATTCAACGTATATCAAGGTTGTGACAGGGGATGGTATAGAGTTCCAGCCAAAAACAACAGTATCTGGAGAAGAAATAAAGGCTGTTGTACCAGTACTGCCGCCCTCAACTAAGATAGTGTTTACTCAGCCACTATTATTAGGCTCGGCGACCGTATCATTTACTATTGAATACCATTACTAGCCTAGTTCCTTTTCTATCTCTGCCAAACCATACTCAATAATACTTTGTTTTATCCTCTCGATCTCCATCAACGCTTCTCTTATCTTATCCCTTGGTATTCCCATTTTCTTCAACTTACTATCAAGTTTTCTCTCAATATACTCTATTAGAAGAACCAATTGAGATTGGCTACAGCTCATGTTCCCTACCTCTAGTTTTAAACTGGTTAGAAGGGGTATAGAAGGGTTTAGAGGTGTGAAAAACAATAGTTTCTATCTAGTCTCTACAGTATCCGTGGATCATGTTTCTGAATCTTTTCTTACCAACTACTCTAAGTAGTTCTCTGAACACGTCTATTACGGGCGAGACTGTATCTATTTCTCCACCTATACACTTGGCTAGCTTCTCTATCTTCTTCTTGTCTTTTACCTTGTCTATCGCTAATAAGTAGTAGATGAATAGTAGTAAGTGTCTCTCAGATCCTGGCTTGAACATTATTATTGTGGAGTCCTTGGATTGTTTCATCTTCACGTAACCATATTCTATCAAATGCTGATTATGGATAAAGAATGGCCACCAAGCACGTTTCCTTACCTTTGCTTTGAATGAACCGTAATCAGTTCTTGCATATACTATATTCTTAGTGAATCTAAAAACACCAGCCCAGCCACCACTATACTCGTCCAGGGTCTTGTGTACCGCTGATTTCTTCTTTTTAACCTTAACCTTAGCTTTCCTCTTACCCATATTAAACACCATTAGAACATATGTTGTAGTTCCCAGAGCTTAGCAGGATCCTCTATTATGATATCCACGTCTATACCATGTTCCTCTAATTCCTTCAATCGTCTAATGATCTCTTTTTCAGGGATCTCCACATATTCCTTCTCGGAGCCGAGCAATTTATCAACGATTGATTTAGCATAACGATAGCCTTCACTCCAGTCTATTTCATGGGCCCAGTCTATGGCTTTCCAGTCTATGCCTCTATTTCTCGCCTTGTTATAGATGTATTTGGCTAAGGCTATTGTTGATATAAAGGTCCATTTCCTATGTTTTCCTTCTCTATACTTTCTCGGGATCTGTCTCCATAGATAAGACGCTATCTCAAGTACTTGTTTAGGCTGTTTCCTAGCTTTCTTAACTGTTTTAGCCAGGACAAGCTTAGCTGCTTTACGCGGCCCCACTTTTCTCCTGGTTTTCTTAACGATTTTCTTTACACGCTTCTCAACAGATCTCTTAACATGTTTGTTAAGCCGCTTAATAACACGTTCCAAATCATTAACATGTCTCCAAGGACCCCTACCGATCTTACCGCCTCTACGCTTGTCCAAATGTGGAACATGCTTACTGATATGTTTCCTAGATCTAGCATAATAGTATCCTGGCCCCGTCCAAGCCTCTTCACAAGCACGCTTGCTATAGCCTCGCTCTCTGCACCACTTGAGTAGTTGCTTCTTGGTCCTAAAATAATAGAGTTTAGTAGGCACTTGTTCCACCCACTAGAGAATAAAGCGAATAAGGTGTTAGGTTGAGTTGCAGCAGCTGCCTTGCTACCTAACACTTAATCGTGTTTTGGCGGTAGTGGGTTATGTTAGTATAATTTTTATATTTGGCTTTTCTTACTAGGAATGGTTCTATGTCTAGGTCTTTTTGGTAAGATATTATACCTATGCCGCTTTCAGCGATTAGTCTGGGTAGCGTTTTCCATCTTCGTATAATATAGTCTACGATATATTCCGTTGAATGATTAATAACTATGTATGTATAGTTGGCTAGATGTGAACGCTTATAGGCTTGTAATATTACTTTTTCAAGGTCGTGTTCCTTTAACTCGATAAGAAAGGTTCTAAGTATATGTTTATTCAACGTATATGCTGAGAAATACACATCTACTTCATAACCACATAGCCTTAATCTTCTCCTAATACTATCCTTGTCAACCCTAACATCATGAACCCATTCGATCAGCCTAATAACCTTATCATCAAACAATCTATCCTCAGAAACAGCCCCCAGCTCCACACTAAACCCCATAGATGAGTAGGCGATGGTGTTAGGTAGATAATGGTCCCTTAAACTCAACCTAACACCTTTATCCTTTTTCGCTCTATAAATTATGGGTGAGGGGTTGTGAGACAGCGTTTAGTTAGTTTAGGCGAGATTACCATGACACTGGTTGTTAAGCGGGTTAAGGGTCATTTATACGTTTATGAACAGTATCGTGTTAATGGTCGTGTAGTAACCAAGTATATCGGCCCATTAGAGGAACTAGCCAGGATCTATCAAATCTATAGACTTGAAGGACAGATTAACTACAAGATCACCAAACGAGACATTAAACGCATAAGCAAAGCAATAGCAATAGATGTAGTTAACCTTCTACGGAAAAACGAGAAAACAATAAAAGAAGCGCCGGGGGCGGGATTCGAACCCGCGCGGGCCCCATGGCCCACTGGCTCTCAAGGCCAGCCCCTTAGGCCGCTCGGGCACCCCGGCTTAATCCTAATTATTTGTTTCTTTTATGTTCACGTTATATTTCTTACTACTATTGATTACTTCGTCTATGGTTTTAGGTAGAGGATCGTGTATCCCTTCTTATTCATAGTTTTAACTATACTATAGTGTTTCTCTACTAGTTCTACTATGTATTCACGTCCTCTTGCTAAAACGAATTGTGCAAAACCGTTTTCAACTAAGTGTTTCCTTGCACCCAATACTATGTCTTCTACGATCTCCCTACCAGCTGAGAGTGGAGGATTAGAGTATATTGCATTAAACTTCATATTCTCAACTGGTTTATATCGATCACCTTGTAAAACTATGACTCGCTCCTCTACATTATTAAGTCTTGCATTGTATCTCGTAGTCTTTACAGCTAATGGATTTATATCGATCATGTATACCTTTAACTTTGGATTAAGCTTTGCAACAAATATACCGATCACACCATAGCCACAACCAATATCAAGAACAATTC
This sequence comes from uncultured Desulfurococcaceae archaeon, assembly GCA_964625205.1. Classification (GTDB taxonomy): domain Archaea; phylum Thermoproteota; class Thermoprotei_A; order Sulfolobales; family Desulfurococcaceae; genus CAZVAW01. Next base: position 1,283 of record CAZVAW010000071.1, on the reverse strand, counting down.
CTTCACTGGGTACCTCTAGGTATTCTAACAATAACCTAGTACCCTGATCAACGCTACTACCAGAGAATAGAGAGGAGTAGGAGAGGAGATCGAGTGATATACCACGTATCGATAATGATAATAACTTCTTCTCTCCAAACCTACCCTTTCTAAAATAATGTGTCAAGAACTACTTCTTCCTCCTCCAAACATCTGGATATACGCCACGCTCCATGTAGACTCTCCAAGTCTTAACAATAATCCCCTTCTCCATACCCTTGATCTCTTCAGCATTCTTTAAAGCTTTACCAAGAGCAACTAATTCACCCTTAAGCGTCAATATAGCTACTACAGCTGAATCACGTATCATGATCTTCGGTAGATGAGCAATAGCTGTTTCAACTGGGAGAACAACTCTCCTTAAATATCGTTCATCACCCAATTCCCTCCACATATATAGTGCTTCACTAACCTCTTGCATCTTTACAAGTGTCTCATCTTCTTTAAAAGGCCCAGTTCTAGTCCTCCTCAATTCCCTCATATGAGCACCAATACCGAGCAACAAGCCCAGATCATGTGCAAGCTTTCTCATATAAGTCCCAGCTTGACAACCAACTCTTACCAATACGTATCGATCCCTGATCTCAAGGAGGTCTATGTAGAAGATCCTCCTCTTCCTAATCATCCTCTTAACGCTTGACCTTAGAGGAGGTTTTTGATAGATCACTCCAACAAAACTATTTAATGCTTCTCTAATCTTCTCCTCACTAACATCTCCATGTAGTTGTATAACCATTACATATTCCTTCATAGTATGTATAACGTTTCCAATAACCTTAGTAGCATTTGCAAGAGCTACTGGTAATACACCGGTAACCTTGGGATCAAGTGTTCCTCCATGGCCAGCTTTTTCAACATTAAACAACTTCTTAATCCATGCAACTACTTCATGACTAGTAGGGCCAGGTGGTTTATCTAGATTAATAACACCATTTACCACGTGTTTTTCAATTGGTCTAGCATAAGGCATTACTCCATAATCAGGGCTTGTATCATCCTCACGTAGAACGATCCATTCCTGCTTATAACCAGCGTTCTCCGTAATCCTATTGATGAATTCAAAACCCTTCTCAGCTAAACCCAATACTTCATCCCATATAGATTATTCAATACACTACCTAACTACCCTATCGGAATCTATACTGGTGTAAGTTTTGGCTTTACCTTTTCCTTCATAAAATCTAATAGATTATTCTGTTCAAGCGCTTTCAATACTTCTTCATCACTAGCTCCTCGCGGTATAT
>CAZVAW010000070.1:0-6748 GCA_964625205.1 uncultured Desulfurococcaceae archaeon | reverse complement strand
TCATGTTGCAACATATAACGCTCAATACAAACTACGAGCTTAAACTCAAAACACCCTATTATCTAAGTCCAAAATAATAAATTATGAATTAACGAAAATATATTAGTTAGGTTAAACATCAATATAGTAAGATATTTTTATGATAGACAATAATTTCTACGATGAAACACTATATAAGCCACGTTCTATTCTTTCAACAAGCCTTTTTCTAATCAACTTATTCAAGATTCTTACGATATTTTGTTTAGACATATAAATATTCTTCCCTTCAAGGTATTCTTTAATATCCTTCAACCTAAGACTACCATGTTCTCTTAGTAGATCAAGTATTATTTTCTCATTAAAAGTAAGTTTAATTTCCTCCGACCTAGGAATATGTAATGCTTTCAATACATCGTCGTGTTTAAATATCATTATATCATTACTACCTTCAAGATAAACATATATATCTATAAGCCTACGTTTACTAACTGGTAATGAGAAATACGCTAATAAAGTCTCAAAAACCAATAGTCTAGGGCCACCGCCAATATCCAGAGTTAATGGTAGGTTTTCAAGTAAGATATTACGTAGTATTTTAACAGCCTTACTTAGATCAATCATGTTAACCTCGATTTTAACAAGTTCTATTCTCATATAACTACATATTTGCTCTAAAGTATTAAATGCTGAATAAACACGTGGATCAGTGTAATTCCCAAACTTACCAATAACTACTATTAATTTAACAGGTTTAACCACATGCTTAGTCAGAGAAAGCATAACATGTGTTACATCAAATCCTAGTAGTGAAACCATACTCATAATTTCTCCCTGTTTACTTTCTTGTGAAATAAATAATTCTATACATAATATCTTTCACGTAATGCTTAAATATTTTAATGAATAGATGGTTTATTGTGGGAGCCTTGGGGGAACAATCAAGGTATAAGTCTATATTAGACAAGTATCCTCGGTTCTCAAATGTATTAAAGATACTAGTAGAGGACAAGTTTTACACACCAATTGATAAATTAGCACGTGCATTAAACACTACAATGGTTAGGACAGCATTATATGAAGCATTAAGATACGCTATAACTGAGGTGAATAAGAACTGCGAACAACTAACCGACGAGACCGAGAAAAAGAAGTGTATAGAGAGGAAGAATATGGAATTACCAGATGAGAACGAGATAAATAATCTTCTAAAAGATATTGAGAGAGACCTAAGTATAGCACAGCAATTAGCACTTATAGCTTTAGCTAAGAGGTGAGCTATAATGGTCTTTGTATCTATTGGTCTCCGTTTAAAAGTTGAAGTTGAAGCACTTAATATGACTGAATCGTTAGGAGCATATACTAGGCATAGAACAGTATCTTTATTAAAGAAATACAGTAGCGATAAAGGCATATGGTATAAGATAATAACTGTACCAGCTATATCGGGCCAAAGTATTGCACATGGATATCACGTGGCACTTGTAGAGATCGCCGACAAACTAGGTTTACCAGTATGTGACGAGTGCAAAAGATATAGGATCGTTGGCGGTTTCCTCAAACATGGTACTGCCAAGAATATTGATGAGAAAACAATTGTCACCACATGTGTAGTGGAAGATATTACAGGGTTTTTAGCGCCTGACGCTGGTGTTAGGAGAACCTCGGCTATAATGTTTAGTTACATGGTACCGGATATTGAGATGGCCGAGACATCAATAGATCCGCAATTCCATGTGAGATATAATTTTGAGAAAAACGAGCATAATCCATTCCAGATCGAGAGCGGGACAGCAATATATATGCTTGGGATAGGACTCGATGTTGATAAAATAGGTAAATACTATGAAAACAACAAGGAGAAAACAGTAGGTGATCGGGATAAGAGGATCGAGTTAGCATATAAGGCTTTAATAGCACTTATTGAAGGAGTTGGTTTCGGCGCTAAAAAAGCACGATATCTACCAATACTGGAGGTTGTAGGAGCTGTATCAACTATATCACATCCAATACCCTTCATGGTTTCACCCCCACGCGGTAAATACTATATAAGTGAAACGATCAAGAGAGCGAGCGAATATAAGAAGGTATTATCTGACCTAGAAGAGGATGTTAGAATTATTTATATGGATAAAGAAGGCTTGGAAGTAGCTACTGCAGAGAATGTCGAGGTTAAGAAAGTAGAGAGTTTCGCTGAATTAATAGATACTTTAAAGAATATTACATTCGAGTTTATTAGGAGATGAAAGATACATGTATGCAGTATTCGTAGAATTGAATGTTTTTTCACAATACTCTACCTATCTACCATCAACATCGGCATCTAGCGAAGCATACCCATTACCGCCACCTACCACCTTGGTAGGTGCATTAGCTTACCCCTATACTAGGTTGAAATATGGGGTTAGAGAATACATTAATGGATACTCACCAGCTATAGAACTTATCAATGAAGTAAAATATGCTTCAGCTGGGATACCTTTAGATGAGATCATAGTGCCTACTAAGAATATTGAGAGACTATATCAACATATATACCTTAGACCAGATTATAGGCGTGACGTAGGTAGAGCATATACAGTAGGTGTAAGGCCAGTATTATATGCTAATAAAATGTATTTACTCTACATAGTTAGGGGATCAAAACCTGACATCATCAAATATAGTTACGGGATAATAAGAGTTGGTCGGAAAGAATCGCTAGTATCAGTAAATAAAGTATATGTCTACAAAGTAGATGACATAATTAGTAGTGATAAAGTCTGTGAAACAAAATTCTATTTCCCATCACGTATAGCTTTGAATTGGGTGGAAAAAGACGTTAGTGGTACAGAGATCAATATGCCCGCAATACGTAAGGAAAACTTTGGCAAGGGTAAAATATATTATGAAAAATACGTTGTACCAATACCTTTCTCATTAAACCCTATAAGGGTGGCTATTAATGATAAAGGCTTAATCCTAAAGATAAACAACACATGTGTACCAGTACCAGGTGATATAATTGAGTAAAGGGTTAAGGAAGAAAAAATCAATGATCACTATAGAGAATTTGTCAAACTATAAAAATAATATCTTCACATGGTTTTCTAACGTAGCTTTAAAACTATTCCTCGGACTAAGTATAAGTGATAGAATAGATCTCAATGATGTGAAAGAGTTATATGGAAAGCTAAGTTTATTTCTTGAGGAAGAAAAAGATAGGCTAAAGAAATACAACATTGACGTATGTAGTGATATACCTTTACCAGTTAGTAGAAATGATCCTATAGAGAAGATCAATTTATGTGAAGCAACCAATATACTTAAGAGACTATGTAGTGGTGAAGAATTAGATAGTGTGCCGTTGATCTCAGCTTTATCGATAGAGTTTGCCGAATATACGAGAGCATTTACTGGTAGAGGAAGACTTAAGCGTGATCTATATGTTTTACGTGAAGATGTACTTGCATTATCAGTTATTGGGGCATATTTATCACGTTCATATAAAGTAGGTAATGAATATGGTTATATATTCTTGGATATGACCTATCCTAATGTTAAGGATATAAATAGATTGAATACTAATGCAAGAATACTTGCTAGGAGGATAATAGGTGAGGGTAAAGGGCCTGTAACAACATTAATAGTTGGTATAGCATCTCTACTTGCGAGTAATAAGGAGATTTTAGAGAACATAATTCAAGCACCCGTTACTTTATCAATGATAAGAATGTCTAAAACACAATACAAGGTTCTTTTAAATGCTTATGAGACAATAGAGATCGGCGATCTAGCTAACACTTTATATAAGTTAGGTATAGGATCTAGCGTATACCATATACTATCGAGGTATCCAAGTGAAAATGAGGTTAAGGCTATAAAGGAAAATGCTAGATATAAGAGGTTCTCCGACCTCTTATCAATTTCAATATTAAAATATTACTGGCTAACGGATCGAACATACTTATACGATATTCTGAGATCACTTTATATAGAAGAAGTAAGTAAAGCGTTGAAAGTACGATTAGGCGATAAGACAGATAATGTAAAGAATAATTTACTGAGTATGAGGTTTTAATCATTAAATCTTATCATAGTGATCGATCTATGAGGCTTCTCTTAGAAAAAACAATCAATTATATTGAGAGAAAATATAGACCAGGAAACATAATTGTAGTTGAAGCCCCAACAGGATATGGTAAAACTGTCTCTGCACCACTCATACATAAGGTATTATATGAGAGGGGTTTTTCATACAACATTATACAAGTCCTACCATTAAGGAGTATCATAGAGGACTTCTACTTGTGTAAACTTGTGCAATCCTATGGGATTAGGATCGAATCATGTAGAGGTGGTCCTCCACAAGAACTAGTTAAGACGCTGTATGGGCTGGGCCTTAGCTGGAGTGATATAGCTTATCAAATGGGTGAACAACTATTAAGGATCAAATCGTTAAAGAATATAGTTAGAAAAGAACCGTTATACGATGCTAAATACGTGGTTACAACCTTTGACTCGTTTGCATATAATTTCTTGAGAATACCGATAACAGAGATTTTTAAGGCTAGAAAACACTATGCTATTCCCAGGCTTAGACTATTCACTTCTACAACAATATTTGACGAAGCACATATATTGTTGAAAGAAGGCGTTGATCAAGCCACATTTACAACTATTTTAGAATTCGTTATTAAATACATGGTTGAAGCCAAGACTCCATTAATTATTATGAGTGCAACATTAAGTAGTCATATGAAAAACCTATTTAGTAAATGGTCATCTAACAAAATAGTATTTCTTAGAATAGGCAATGAGAACAAGGAAAACGAGAAAGAATTAATTGTTAGGGATAAGGAATATGAGGAACAAGTTTCGAATATAAAATGGTTCACAAAAATAACAGGTAAGGATCAAATATCGAGTATAGTATCCGATAATGTTCAACAAGGTAGGAGAGTATTAATTGTTAGATATAGAGTACGTGATGCCATAGAAACTTACCAGGCACTATCAAATACTTTAGGGCAGGACAATATTGTCTTAATCCATGGTAAACTAGATCATTTTGATCGTAGTAAAGCTTTAAATAATGCACATAGAGCATCAATTGTAGTAGCCACAAGCATTATAGAAGCTGGTGTCGATTGGTCTTTTGAAACACTCATAACTGACCATAAAGACGTATTATCTATCATACAACAAGCTGGTAGAATATGTAGACATTTTAAAGACACTTGTGAAGCTGAAATATACCTAGTTGAATCAAGTGATAATAAAGAGTTTATTGGCAAGATCAAGGAGATCGCCAACAGATATGGTATTGAGTGGAGACTACCATATGATAGAATAGTTAATGGTAAGAAGCAAGTTGGTATATCAACACTGATCGAGAAATGTTCATATCCGGTACAGTATTCGAGGGGAGATGAAGAGTATTGGGACTTATTGAGGTTAACGACACCGCTATTCATACCCTACGGACTTATAAACAATATATTGAAAAAATACCACTATAGCTTGGTAAGAACTACTTTAACCCAGGTAGTAACAGAGCCTAAAGCTTTAGAAGATTTAGATAATAATATATACGACTATGTATTAACAATATCTTTCTCGGAATTAGCAAATAAATATAGATCACAAATAGATAAACTAGTATCAATTGGCAGAAAAGAGAATGAATTAAAGATCATATTATGCGAGGATGTAGGTAAGAACATAACGTTAAATAAATACATTGAATTCGTGAGCAAAACATATTCTAAAGCCTATGAGGAGGGGGTTATGCCAGTATTTACTGGGTTTGTATTGAAAGAAGGCGCGTATAAGAGAGGGGTTGGATTAGTTAATTGGTGACTACATATGAGTTGCTATGCTTATAAAGATGAATATGTCAAGGAATACTTTGAGAAACACTCTATTGAAGTCATGAAATGTATCTTGGATAAATGGGAATCTATGGCGTTAGTACGTAAAATATCCATGTTATTATCTATTGAAGAAGATCTAGTTAGGGATATGTTAGTGATCATGAGTGGTTTCCACGATATTGGTAAAACTTTTAAGTATTATCAAATGAGATGTATCGAGGACAAATGCATTTCCTTTCCTAAACACTACATTGTGTCGGCACAGTTTATGACATTTTTATTTAATAGAGCATTTGGTAAATTATCTGATAACTATATCAACGACGAATACGTTATAGAGGTTTTAAATGGTAAGATACATGATGGTGATAAAACAAGGTATTTATACACATTAACATGTGTACTACCTATATTATTGCATCACTATGCACAAGTATCTTCGCCCACAAGCTTCTCCGACACAATAAAGTATGTTAAACACGGTATTTACCCAGGATGTTATAACGCAATTGATACTTTGATACAAAGTATGCAAAGAATTGTTAAGACTAACTTTGCACAAGAATTATTGGAGGAGGTAAAGCAGGTTATAAGAGATAATGAAACGCTAGGAATATATTTATCAACAATGTTGGATCCGGGGACAATAATTAAGAAATCCTCCTCATATATTTTAGTGTTTGAACGATTACTCGTAGAAGCTATTACTGGTGTCTTAAATATGTGTGATGGAAAAGTAGCTCTCAAAAACAGAGTTTGTGAAAAGAAGAATAAGGAGTATTAAAGTGTTCCAGTTAGCCCTGGTATTTTGGGGTACATTGTTGCGTATGCTATGTGTCTATGCCCGGCTAGGTATCTCGTTAGTCTTTCTACTCCTAATCCCCATCCACTACTTGGTGGTACTGCTCCACGTT
>CAZVAW010000069.1:1562-7142 GCA_964625205.1 uncultured Desulfurococcaceae archaeon | reverse complement strand
GATGATGGAGTAATGGTTACACAAGCTGGTAATAGCTTCTTCTACAATAAATCATACAAGTACGTATACGATAATATGAAACAAGTATTCCCAATAATAACCGAGTACTGGGTATGGGTTCCAAGCTTTACCTATCCATGCAACTTCATAATAGGCTCCAAGAAATACAAGCCCGAAGAACTAAGCTCTAACGAGTTTAACGAAAGACTAGAGAAAAGAGGTGTTAAAACAAAGTTTATCAACGGCGACCGATACGAGGCAATACTTAAACTGGGAATTATATTAGGTGATTTAGAGAAGTAGTAATGATATGGTGAAGAAGGCCAGGACACCAGACCATCGAAGGGGCCGTGGGATGAAGAACCCGGTTTCACGGATTCTTTTCCAGCTTCTTCTCTATTAACTCGTGGAAGAAGAACCAGATCGAGAAGACTGTTATAAGTGCTGATATACCTATGCTGATACCCCATGCAAGTGCTGTTTTTATCTCTTCAGAGAGCTGTGCTATATCTATTATCAACGTAAGTGTTATAAATAATAGTACGAGGAACATGAAACCACGTAGTTTTGCCTCAAGCCGGATATAGCCTACGATCAAGTTTAGGAATATAAACGAGATCAATATAATGAATACTACACTAGCTACACGGCCAGCATAGTATAATGCAAAGTTAGCATACTCGATATATTGTGGCGCGATTATTAATATGATCGTATATATGGCTAGAATAGCGATACCTATATCGGTTAAGATTATGATTAATGTAGAGAGTCTGACATACAGTTGTTTAACAAGAGGTTTTGTAAGTTCATCTATTCTTAAAAACTTAAGTATTTTCCTCAAAATACTATTTATAAGCATTGTTAAAACAATATATAGTACGATGATTATGATCGCGATAAAGATGCTTGGGAGATAATAGACTAGGTCACGTAAAGCTAATCGAAAAGCCTCCCATAAAACCTCTACACTGGTATAATTAGCTGTTGTGGTATTTGTCGTAAAGTTCTCCATTTATTATCCACCCGTTAATACTATTATATAGTAAATTACACGGTAGATTATAAATAGGAATATAAAGCTTACCCCTAACCCTATTAACTTGATCGTGATATTTATCGTCTCACCCATAGTGAATAATACGAAGTTATAACCGGATAAACTAGTCGTATATAATATACGGGAATATAGCTTTACATGATCACGTGGTATAACGGCAAGCTCCGGCAAAGCTGTTAAACCAATAGCAAGCCCCGCGAAACCAAATATACTTGCAAGCATGAACACGTAGAAGACGTTATAAGATATCCAATATCCCGTGAAACCAGCGATCATTAACGCGAAAGCATTAGCACTAGTAAGTAAAAGGCTAGCGCGTGGAGCTCCGAATTTCTTAATAATACCAGCATATGCTAGTGAAGCATAGAAGTTAGTACCTATACTCGTAAAGCTGTAGAGGACAGCCAACCCTATATGTGGATACGGGTTAGTAACTAGGTAGACTAATAAAGGCGTTATCCCAAGCCCAACTATGGCCAACCTATACATTGCTATTGACCGGTTTCTCCAGAAAATATTAGCAAATATACTAGTAACGATCTGTGAAAAACCAATAAGTGCTACGAAATAATCTGGCGCGTTCAAGTCTCTCATAAGCCGTGGTGTCCAAGCAATACCTAGGAGATTAGCTGATGTAAAAAGCATGAGAAGCATCACGTAAATATTCGTAGCCTTGATCATAATTTCTTCTTCGCCACGTGGAAGCTCTAATTTCTCGATCGTTATAGGCCCAGTAAACAATAATAAGATCGATGACACAAGGCCAACTCCTAAAGCGATCATAAACAACATTATGTATTTATAGGATTCAGTCATAAAAGCTAGTGTGAAAACCATTATAAGCTGAGCAAGAACACTAGCAACACTACCGAGTACGCCACGGTAAGACAATAACCTACCATATTCTCTCTTATCAAATAATGTTAAGAAACTAGTGTTTAATAGAAAACCAGTCGGTACAGTTGCTAAAACAGCCGCACTATATATGATCGTTACATAGTCTCTATTCCAAGCCACGAAGGGTATTGAGAACCATAGTATTCTCTCGGATACATGGGCGATCAACAAATACTTCCTAATGTCGCCACTATATTCGGTGAAAACCCTTAAGACATACGATATGAGTAGTGAAGCTAGTCCTGCAAAACCATTCAATAGGAGTAGATCATGTACATCATAACCATTACTAACGAGGAAAATCGGTGTTAAACCACGAGTTATAGTTACGTAGAACCCGCCGAAGAAAGCCTCGAAAACCATAATCCAAAATATCTTTTTCAACACAAGCCCTCTTATCTTATTATCAACTATTTATATAGATCGTCAATAACTATTATTTAAACATAAACAACATAGTATCCAATAATGTTTAACCATATTTAGGAGGGATAAAAGTAGATGATTGACCTCAAGAAAATCTTACCCGTAATAGCTATAGTTTTACTAATTGTTTCACTGGTGTTTTATGTTGCTAATTACTCATATACTGAGAATTCGGAAGTACCTTTCTATGTAGCGTGGGTGATCCATATTCACCAACCATTATATAATGAGAATGGCTCACTAGTTGATCTATTGAATTCGCCTAATGCTCCAGACTGGCTACCTAATGTATGGATCTCACGTGTAGACATATACTCTAAATGGATACCATGGGTAGCTTCTAACATGACTGGTGACGAGGCTTTACATGTAAGTATAACTGGTACGTTGATCCAACAATTAAACGAGCTTGAAGCAAAGAAATGGAATAACTGCTTATACTGTGGTTGGGAGAAAGAATGGGTGAAAGCAGCTTCTCTAAAAACTAGTCTTGGATTATCTAGGCTACGTATACTATATACTGGCTACTACCACCCAATATTTCCACTCATACAACGTAGTGGCTTAATAGAGGATTTCATAGAACAGATCAAGAAACATAATGAGACAACCACAGCATTATTCCATGATGTTAAAGGTAGGGGTTTCTTCCCTATAGAGGAGAGTTTCACGCCCGAAATGATCCCATTACTTGCTAAACTAGGTATTGAGTGGACAGTAGTTGATAGTGAGCATTTATTAAGGGCAACCATAGGCTATGATTCACCCTATGATCCGAAGCCTAACCCATATGATGTTAGAAACCCTGATCCACGTGATTGGGATTGGGGTGTTTCACCACAACTAGTTTTCTGCCCGCACGTCATAGAATACAATGGTTCTGAGACAGTAGTTTTTATCCGTTATAAGCATATGTCTCAAGCCGTGATGAGTGGTACCAACGTAGACTATTTGATCAATCAGATTAAGCATTTCCAACAATACAATACCGACCCCAAAAGACCGTTTATAATGGTGATAGTTCATGACGGCGAAAACGGCTGGCCTCTAAGCAATGGTGGACGTGACTACTATGAGAACTATTTACTTGCATTCCTAAACAGGATAAGAAGCGATCCCAGCTTATCGTTTATCAAGGTAATAGGTCTTGATGAATACCTAGCTAAAGTATATGATCCACGAAACGATACAGAATACCCCTACGCAAAAGTATGGGTTGAACCAGGCTCATGGGGGACTATGGCTACGTGGGGAGATCCGGATTTTGGTATGTGGAATTGGAAAAACATCGATGCTGTAGACCAGGTTAGATGGGCTAAATATATTGAGGCTGTAAATTATTATTTAACGGCTGAGAAAGTAGTTGATAATAATCAAGAATATATAGATGATCTCATAAATGCTTTCAACGAACTCCTCAAAGGTGAGACTAGTTGTTACTGGTATTGGGATGGTAGTGAATGGTGGGATCGGAAGGCCATAGTATTGTTTGAGAGATCAATTAGTTATTCGAGGAATATCCTAGAAGCCCTTAACGCTAGCGATCACGTGGCCCCAACTATAAGGTATGGGTGGAGAGAGCCATATAACCCGGTAGATTCTCTCGACATATATATCCAAGTATATGATCTATGGGGTGTAGATAATGTTAAAGCCTATTTATACTTAAATGGTACATTAGTAGATACTACTTATGCTGAACCATTAAGTATAAATAATTTCTACAAGATAACCTTCACACTTCAACAACCTGGTCTCTACTATGTCTTAGTTGAAGCTAGTGATATATATGGTAATAAAGCAGTATATACTATGATACCACCATTTATAACAATAACCGCAACGGGATCTATTGAACCATTTATTATTGATGGTAAACCAGATCTAGCTAATCCGGTTTATGTTAACGAGAACAATACTTTCGTGAAAACACTATGGGCAGTATATACTATGGATAACTACTTATATGTGGCTACAGAACCAGCACCTACTGGTTACGATGTATTTGTATTTGTATCCCTAGATCCATGGTCTGGCCCAAAAAAGGCTCCATGGCTTAAAAACGGTAGTGTATATGGTTATGTCTTATACCTTGGTAACGAGGGTGATAATAAATGGTGTGGATGGTTTAGATACACGGATAAATATGATGAATTACTATCACTTAATCCACCAATAGCTTCTTGTTATTGTGGAGAGGTTCTTGAAGGCTATATTAAACTAGACCATGTACTAGGCAGTAACTTGTCCGATCAATTATATGTTACAGTAGCAGTGTATAATACGAGTAATTACGGGGGTTTAGTGGAAGTATTAAAGACTAGTATTAAAAATGAATCAGTAATAGAGCCTCAAGACTATATTGTTATTAATAAAACTAATGTTGTTATCCGCATCAATATAACTGTAACAACTTTCTCACTCACTATACCACCCGTTAGACCAACAAGTAGCCCCGGATATACTCCTACAATTATCATAGGATTACCGGGTTCTACTACAAAAACAGTATATAAGACTACAACGACTACAGTAAACAACACCATAACTATGTATTACGTTAAAACTACTACAGTGGAACGAGCAACTGGTACGTTTACCGATCAGCTCTGGTTCTACATATTAATAATTGGTTTAGCCGTAGTCCTAGTTGTGTTATTTATTAGTTTAAGAAGAAGATCTTAAAGTTAACGTGCATAGGGGCAGAAACTATCTAGTTTTAACCCCATATACTTATTTATGAAGTATATGAGAGCCGGGGCTGATACTCCATAAACTATGATCTTCTTCTTAAGCATATATGCCTTAGAAACTATATCCCAGAAAGTCTTATTCACAACACTACTAGCAGTAACTAGGATAGTATCTGCCATTGATAGGTAGATGTCATTATAGAATCCATCATATACTAGTCTACCGTGTTTTACACACCATATAGTATCGCTCCTCAGATCGGTGACAAGTAGGTTATCGCGTAGATAATGGGATAAAACCATTACATGGCCTGGTTGATAACCAATATGTAATACGATACCGTTATCGCGGGCTAGTTTCTCATAGAGTTTAAAACCACATTTAATTGGTTCATCTCCCCTACAATGTAATGTTTTATCAACATAGCCGAGTAGCCTAAGAAGCGCGTTTGAGAAAGCATAAAATATGCTCCTACCACTATAACTACCGAGATCCATTTCGAG
>CAZVAW010000069.1:0-1462 GCA_964625205.1 uncultured Desulfurococcaceae archaeon | reverse complement strand
GATAATATGTATTCATCTATACTCTCTGGTGAATATGAGTGTCTAAACTCACGTATAAATTATTTAAAGGCGGGTTAGAAGAACTAGATGTTGACTCCCTAATACTAGTTCTTGGTAAGAAAGACGATAAACCATACATACCAGCTGAGATCGATAAGTTCTTCGACAATATGATCTCTAAAGTTATAGAAACTGGTGATTTCAAAGCCGAGGAATCCGAGGTAACATTGCTGTATACTCCAAAGAAGATCAAGAGACTAGTACTTGCTGGCGTAGGTAGTAGCCCTAGTTATGAAACCGTAATGTCCGCTATAGCTGGTAGTCTCAATAAACTAGTCTCTACTAAAGCCGTTAAAGCAGGGGTTAAGATCTATGTCCCAGGGAATGGATTTAAGGCTGAGAAACTAGTTATGCACTCGATCATAATAGCTGAAATGACCTTATACGAACCAGGCGAGCCATACAAGACTAGGGATAAGAAAGAACCTATGCTTAAAGAACTGGTCTTTATGGTAGATGAGGATATTAGCGGAGATGTGGTAGATAAGGCTAAGTGTATAGCTGATGCTGTAAACTATGCCCGTAGAATAGCCGATGCACCAGCATCTAGTATGAACCCGGAGAAGATCGAGGAAGAAGCTGTTAAACTAGCCAAAGAATATGGTTTAAACATTAAAGTCCTACACATGGATGATCTTGAACGCGAAGGCTTAAACGGGATCATAGCAGTTGGACGTGGAAGCGCAGTACCACCGAGGCTCATAATACTAGAGTATCGGGGGCGCGAGGGAAACGATTGGGATTATGCATTCATAGGTAAAACAGTGACATTCGACGCTGGAGGCCTTGATCTAAAGACAGCCGCTGGAATGGCCGATATGAAATATGATAAAAGTGGAGGAGCAACAGTATTGGGTATCATGAGAGCAGTTGCTAGCTTAAAACTACCAGTTAATGTCCTCGGAGTGTTACCGGCCGTCGAAAACCTACCAGGCCCCACAGCTACTAAGCCACGAGATGTTGTTAAAATGTATAATGGTATGACGATCGAGGTTGGGAACACTGATGCTGAGGGAAGGATCATATTAGCCGACGCCATAGCATATATTGATAAAAACTATAAACCCAAGCTAATCATAGACCTAGCAACACTAACGGGGGCAATAGTGGTAGCACTAGGAAACTATGCAGCCGGACTATTCACTGAAAACGACGAGTTAGCCGAGAAACTATATCGTATAGGCATGGAGATCGGTGAACGCGTATGGAGAATGCCTCTCTGGAAAGAATACTATGACCAGCTAAAGAGCGATTTTGCAGACATAAACAATATCGGCGGAAGAGCAGCAGGGGCAATAACAGCGGCGGCGTTCCTAAGTCATTTCGTAAGTGATAAGAAGAAATGGGCACACCTAGACATAGCAGGAGTAGCATGGGTACAAGACGGACACCCAAGAAAACC
>CAZVAW010000068.1:0-7288 GCA_964625205.1 uncultured Desulfurococcaceae archaeon | reverse complement strand
AAGTAACAACGTTCTTTTGAGGGAGAACTTACGATGTTCTATCTATATTTAAGAAAATCGATAAATATGAACATAAATGGCCTAATGGCATAGTAGGAGTATATAATGACTTATTAAAGTCGTAGAATATAGTGTTTAGTTAGGGTGTTATCTTTATGGTTGCTCAACGTGCTATAGATTTGGTTAAGGTTATTAAGAAGATCAGGGAGTTTTTCGCTAGTCAGGGGTTTATGGGTCGTATTGTAGCTGATATGATGCTGGTAGTTGATGTAAAACATTATCATAGAGATGGAAAGGATTTTTTAGAGTTAATGATTAAGATCCCCGAGCCTTCAGAGACTGGGCTTGTCTTTACTACGAAGAAGATATTGTATGATGTAGAGGAGGATAAAGTGGTAGATATATGGTCGGAGGAAAAGACCCAGTAATTATTTGGATACTAAGCCTCTAGCTAACCTAGTGTTCTATAAATATAGATGTAATGTTCTTGATCATGATCAGATCTTCTACATGGATGTTTACGAGAAACTAGCTCAATTGGTTAAAGAACGTAAAGTCTTTGTTACTGAAGCTGTATTAACTGAGGCATATTATTTCCTAAGGAAGAAAGGTAGGCTTTCTAATGATGTTATACGAGATCTACTTGGAGAGATCATATATGACGTATTATGTGCCGAGAAGCATGCCATATACTCCGAGGCTTTTCTCCGTGGGTTTGATTATGCTAACTCCACAATATATGTTGTAAGCATAAAGCTTTTCCAAGAAAATATACCTAATGTAGTAATAACTATAGATTATGGGTTTCAAGCATTCCTACGTAATAATGGTTTAATAAGCTACACTATAATTGACCTTAAGCAATTCCCTGAAATCCTAAATAGTTTATAGAACTAAGTCATAGGATGTTCTACTAGAATTACCACGTATAAA
Organism: uncultured Desulfurococcaceae archaeon; assembly: GCA_964625205.1. Taxonomy (GTDB): domain Archaea; phylum Thermoproteota; class Thermoprotei_A; order Sulfolobales; family Desulfurococcaceae; genus CAZVAW01. The sequence continues at coordinate 6,355 of CAZVAW010000068.1, read as the reverse complement.
GTCGTGTTCTCATGAAGTATCGTAATACTAACTACTAGTATGTCTATATCATTGTTGAAGACAATAGAGGGATCTCTGACTTACTAAATAAGATTAGCACGTGAGATGTATAAATAATAGTGTTTTGTGGCCCTGGCTTGTTAGTTCGTTGTATTTCTTGACTGCTTCTCGGGAGGGGAGGATGTATATTTTTCTTCCGCGTTTCTTGAATTCTTCGATGACCTCCTTGTCTACTTGCATTAGTCCATTGTATCCCGTGCCGATTACTACGGCGTCTACTTCTATGTCTAGGTATTGTTTCACATCTTCTAGTTGTAGTCTGTGGCCTTCTATTCTCCACCAATTAGGAATTACTCGATCAGGTGTTATGATCAGGTCTCGTGTATAGCTTTTACCATCAACAACTATATAGCCAAATCTATACTCATTTATACGTGGTTGCATATCCTCATACCCCATACTATAGCCCTTTTATAGCTGGGGCTCCTCCTCCATAAATAATACTTAGGCGTATCAAGCTTATTATGTAGTGGGTTAGAGGTTTTCCAATACCGTTAATCCCTATGATCCAATATATGGTGCTGGAGATATGATTCCAAACTTTGTCTCTAAGTTGTGTAGTGTGGGGTTTGCTGGGTTTAGGAGAGGGGTATTTCGTGTGTTTGTTTAACTATTCTGAAAGCTATACTTGTTCTTGTCTGTTTTATATATGGGTTTTTTAGTAGTTGCTTAATAAAGTGGTCGAGTTCTACTATGTTTTTAAATACTGCTATGACTGCTATATCGAATTCACCAGTAATATCCAATACTATTTGGACATTTGGATGTTTAGCTATTTCTTTCTCGACATCAATAATGTGTTTCCCCTCAACATTTACTAGGATCAAGGCTTTAACAGTATATCCTAGTTTCTCCTCATCTAGTAATACTGTGAATCCCCGTATAACCCCTTTTCTGATCAGGCGTTTAACACGATCATGTAGTGTTGAGGATGGAATATTCAGGTTACGTGCTAGTTCACGTATGCTTCTCCGTGAATTCTTTAATAGTTCACGTATGATTAGTTTATCCAGATAATCTAGCTTCTCCAACCGTAAACCACCCATTCCGCCTAATTAATAACATGTACAATATACGTTACTATGTAGGATTAACCTTAAATACTTCCCGGACAGGATAACGATAGGTACATAAACGGTATAAATGGTTTGAGAGGACATGGTTTCATGCCAATTAATGCTGAAAGAATTATCCTCTTATACCTCGACCTCGTAGGCGTATTACGTGGTGTTGAAAAACCCTATATTGATAGAAATGAGTATTATCAATCATTCTTCGACGCTAGTAGTGTATATGGTTTTGAAGAGATAGAGAATAGTGATCTTAAACTAGTAGTTCCACGTAAACGCTTAAAGAAGATCCCATGGAATAATAGGATCTATGGTGGTATAGCATCCATATACTATGTTGATGATAAGAGATACGTCAAAGACCCTAGATTTATAGCTGAGAAAACAGTTAAATACCTAGAAAACCTTGGATACAAAGCATATATTGGTGTAGAGTTTGAGTTTTTCCTTTTCAAAAGCATCTCAGTAAAAATAGGTTATGATAAACAATTGTTAAGGATAATAGCTCCAGAGACTCATTCTAACAAGTATCTATTACCACCAAGACATGGATACCAAGTTGTCGATCCTATTGACGAGATTCAAGAGGTTAGGCATAGGATCGTGAAAGGTATCGAGAAACTTGGATATAGAGTTATTAAAAGTCATCATGAAGTAGCTAGTAGTGGGCAATTAGAGATCACCCTGGAACATACAGAGTTTTTAGATGCTTGTGACGCGGTTGTATGGGTTAAATATGCTTCTAAGAATATAGCGTTAAGAAATGGATATGTAGCTATTTTCCTCCCTAAACCCCTATCCAGTGATAATGGATCCGGCCTACATATACATGTGAGCTTAACCAATACTAGAGGAGATAAGTGCTTATTCGAAGATCCGGATGAGGAGTATGGCCTTAGTAATCTGGCCCGCTACTTTATAGGAGGGTTACTGATTCATGGCCGTAGTTTATCCGCTTTAGTATCCCCAACTGTTAATAGCTATAGGAGGCTGATCCCAGGATATGGGGCACCAACTATACTCGCATGGAGTGTTGGAAACCGTAGTGTAGCGGTTAGAGTGCCTTCCTCAAAGAAAGGTGTTTATAGGATCGAGTATAGGCCTCCAGACCCTATGATGAACCCCTACTTAGCATTATCAGCGATAGTATTGGCTGGATTAGATGGTATTAAGAATAAGATCGAGCCTCCACAACCCTTAAATGAAAACGCCTATAAGTATTCAGTTAAGGAACTTGAGAAGATGGGTTATAAGCAATTACCACGTAGTTTAGAAGAAGCTCTTGATGAGCTTGAAAATGATCATGAGTATTTAAAGCCAGTATTTTCACGTGAAGTTATAGAGTCATATATTGAGGTAAAACGTAGAGAAGCTAAGAAACTACAAGCAATACCCACGCCATCGGAATACTATTACTACATGTATTGGTAGATGCTCTCTTATAACACAAAATCTCCCTATCTCAAACCCCATCTACTTTAATCAACCATTGGAAATACTATTAACGGGTTAAAACAAGTTATAACATCATATATGTTACTTTGAATAATGAAGCTAAGAAAGAATTCAACGAAACCACGTAAACACTAGGTTAGGGATTTGAAGCTTACTAGTACCCCGAGAGAATAGAGCATACATCATAGCAGATATGGCCGTGAATATAATGATGATAAATTCATAGAATTCGTAGCTGAGTATAAACTATAGTAGGCTTATATACTCAATAGTATTCGGGTAAATCAGTCAAATAAGTCGTGTTCAAAAGACGAATTTTCTTGAAACCAAGCCTTTCAACTAAGATATTTATGTCCGTATACACATATGTATACTAGGGGAAACAAATGGGAAGTCGAGTTATTCCGGTTAGACTTGATCGTGAAACTATCGAGTTTATTGATATGCTTGTTAAAATGGGTATTTTTAGTTCACGAAGCGAAGCCTTGAGAGAACTCGTGAAAATAGGTATTGAGAATCTAAAGGGGATAAAGGCTGTAATGGAAGGTGTAGAGAAACTAATAGAACTTGAAAAGAGAGAGGGGGATATACCGATCAAGCTACCTGGAGCACTTAAACAATTATTAGAGGAAAGAGAGAGGTTTTAGAATGCTCTATATAGATACTAGCGCGATAATAGCTGCACTCGATCCAAGTGATCATAGAAGAGAAAAGGCATTAAAAATATTGAATAGTAAAGAGTACAAGATCATCTCTGAACTAGGGCTCGTCGAGCTAGCTAATGTTTTATCGAGGAGAAGAGAGATATTAATTGATCTAATTAATAGACTTGGTTTTAAAGAAGAAATAGTCATTACTACGCTACTATACTATATTATGAAAAGATTTAATCTAAAATATGAAGCTATTAAGACTTACCAAGTAATATCTATATTTAATAACATTTCAAAGATCACAAAGATCTCCTTAGAACTTCTACCTCGTTTTAAGCTTAAAACCTTAGATCTACTCCACATCGCATATATCAAGGCTTTAAAGAATGAAGGAATACCCATTAATACATTAGCAACTGTTGATAAAGATTTCGCGAAAGTAGAGGATTTATTGGAAAAAGAAGTAGGAGTAAAAGTCCACCTCATAGAATAAAGGCTTAAGCATATGCTGTTGTATAGGTTTTCCAGTCTAGAATGGAGAGAAACTTTCACTGAGTCGGTTTAACGGAGATTATGAGGTGATAATACTTGGATCAACGTGTAGTTTTTAATAGAGAGTATATGGAGAAACTATATGTTTTCAGGGACAGGCTTGATGCTGGTAAAAAGCTTGGTGAGTGGCTTAGAGAGTATGGGGTTAAGGCGGATATAGTCTATGGTGTTCCGGCCGGCGGTATACCAGTAGCTTATATGGTTTCCATGGTTCTTGGTTTAAAGCTTGATGTGCTTGTTTGTCGTAAAATACTTATTCCATGGGATCGGGAGGCTGGTTTTGGAGCTGTAGCCCCTGATGGCTCTTATTTCATAGACGAGGCTTTCGCCGAGTATCTTGGGCTTACACGAGAGGCGATCGAGGAGGCTATTAAGGAGCAGCTTATAGAGGTTAAACGTAGGCTTATGAGGTATAGATGTGGTGAGCCATACACTGGTCTTAGGGGTTTAAGTGTTATTGTCGTTGATGATGGTATAGCCGCTGGGTATACCATGTCCGCGGCTGTATCCTTCCTATTAAAACAAGGCGTTAAACACGTAGTTGTAGCCGTACCTACTTGTCATGCCGAGTCCATTAAGAGGATTGCACGTAAAAACGTTGACATATATTGTTTTAACCCACGATCACAGCCAATATACGCTGTTGCCGATGCTTATCGTGAATGGAGAGATCTAGATGACGAAGAGGTTTTAGAATACTTGAGGAAGGCCCGGGAGAAAAACATGTTATATTATAAAGGTAATTGTCTTTAACTAGAGTCTATACAAGTAGAGCATGGGTAGGGTTTATATTAGTGGAGAACACTTCATTATCGACCAATATATGTAGCTGTAATTGAATTCTATTATAATCCTCATCTATACCATATTAGTGTTTTCTCCTCAGGTAATCAAATCTCTACTTATCTCCCTATCGACTATGAGAGCTAGGTTGACCTATGAATATCTTTTTAGGATGCTAGGTTAACCCAGCATATACTATGAACCCATATATTATTGCTAGAAGTGTTACAAGGACTACTATGAATACTGTATAGTGTTTCCTAATTTCTTTCTCTTTGATATCGAATCTTATGTTGTTGTAGAACAATAGGGTGGATGCTACGATTAGGAATGGGGAGACTATGTTGAGTGGATACCAACATGTAAGCACTAGTATCGTGATCACTACTATCATATAGTTCTTGATCACGTCTATGAATTTCTCAATATAATCATCTGTAAGTATAGCTAATGCTATTATTGGTGAAACCCATATTACGAGGCCTAACAACCTAGTCAATAGTAGTAGTGGAGTATAGTTAATTATTAATAAGCTAATATAACTACCAGTAAGTATTATGATCAAGTAAAGCAGTATATAAGCCATTACATACGAGGAAACTTTAGCCTTTCCACTAGCTTTCTTCATCGAAGCAGCCCCTACAAGCCCAATAATAGGTACTAGAGCTAATACTATTGCACCAAATGCTAAGAAGTTGAAGACGACAGAGGGTAGTAGTATTGCTGGGTTATCGATCAATTGAAATGTAAGATCGTTTATGGGGTTAAGAGTAGCTATAAGGTCTGACTTAATACTTGGTAATGGAATATCATCTTCATCGAAAACGTAGACTAAACCCTTGATCTCCATGGTTAAGCGACTACCCAGTCTAATACTGATCATATCACGCAACTCACTTGGAAACTCTGGATCCTCAATGATTTCTTTTAACGATTCATAGAAATTAGCCAAAGTGTCCTTATCACCGCTTTCAATCACTAACTTATAGTTTAAGCCTTTAAAGTACTTACCAGCGTCTACCTCTTTCCCGCTGATCGGGTCCACGATCTTGTCTATAACATGATCGGTAACTATATATGTAGCGATACGAGCTGATAACTCATTATTAAGTTTATCAATATATAATGGGTACACGATCTTGTCTGTTTTGAAGACATACTGTTGTATGAGATTAAAAGTCGAGGGTACAGTAACTAGTCCTACGACGAAGTATTTCCAACCCTTATCCCTATAATATTGTATAATATCGTTAAGACTACTTGGTATTTCTCCACGATAACCCTTTTGCTTCAATATTTGCTCGAAAATACTAATGTCTGGCTCTACAGCTTTAACTAATGAGATGTTTAAAAACGGGTTAGTAATCGTAGCTAACTCTATATAACGACTACTAACACTACCCTTGGTACCTCCTAAAACAGCAAGCGATCGGAATACAATGTGTTGGTTAAGATAATCCTTTAATACGTCGCGCCTATACTCGATCTCCGCCGAGAACCTAGCATTGCCATTAACAAGTACTAGATTGAATGAAACTGGTTTTTCCGGTAATGGGAAGTAATAGATGATGTTATACCTAGTGCTTGATCCTCGGATGAGAAAGTTTGTTATAACGAATAAGTACTCGTAGCCCCCACGATAAGTGACTAATGCTGTTTGGTAGGGTAATCGGTCAAAAACTATAGTTTCACTATATACGACAAAATAACCGGAATCACCATATGCTATTACAGCTATAGATATTATTGTGAGTAGAACTATAAACACAGATAATAAATGGG
>CAZVAW010000067.1:0-7293 GCA_964625205.1 uncultured Desulfurococcaceae archaeon | reverse complement strand
AAGACCTTACCACGGACTTGATCGTTGGAGTAGGAAAATAGCTTTACCTCTAGATAAGGATTTTGATCTAGAGATAAACCTAGCACCTACGAGGGTTTTTGGTGAGAGAGAGAAGCCCCCGATAATTCAAGATGTTTTTATAGTATATTTAAACGAGAAACTCTATAGATTTATAGATAAGATCATCTGGTTGTTAGAATTAGCCGATATACTTGATAATGAACTACGTGAAGAAATATATAATGTGGCGTGGAAGTCTCTTAGAAAAATACCTGCTTACACACCTAGTCCTAAGCAGTTATACATACTTGCTAAGCTTGAGCGATTAGATGATTTTCCAATGCTTTACGATGAACTACTTAGATATACGCGTGAAAAGCCCGATGAATTAGTGGATGCTGGTTTCTACGGGGTAGATAATGGTGAGATCGGTAAATACGTTGTAGAGGCCGATAAGTATCTTGAAGAAAAACTAGACGAACTTCGTAGAAAATATGGAAAACAGGGAGTATTACATGCTGTAGCTCATGCGCATATCGATGCAGCATGGCTATGGAGTTATAGTGAGACTATATGGAAAATAGCTAGAACTTATTTGAAAGCATCGCGAATCATCGAATCTTATGATAAACCAGTGTATGTCTTCTCTAGTGCACAATACCTTGAATGGCTCCGCGATAATTATCCAGAGATCTATGGTTTAGTTAGGAAATGTTTTAGAGATAATAGAATAGTCCCTGTAGGCGGTATGTGGGTTGAGAGCGATGTATTAATAACGCCTTCGGAGAGCCTGGCCCGCCAACTATTATATGGTCAGAGGTTTTTCGAGAGAGAACTAGGGCGTAGATGCGAGATCGGGTGGTTACCGGATAGTTTTGGATACTCTGGTTCTTTACCTCAATTATTACGCGAGGCTGGTTTGAAACTATTTGTATTTCATAAGACTGAGTGGAATAGATATAACAGGTTTCCATATCATACTTTTAAATGGCGCGGTATAGACGGATCAACTATCTATGCACACGTGTTAATAGGAACTTATAACCATGACGCCTCCGCCCGATCACTGTATAATGTGTGGTGTAGTTATCACGAGAAAAACATTGTGAGTAAAGCTATATATAGTTATGGATATGGAGATGGTGGTGGTGGGCCCACCGAGGATATGATCGAGAAATTATTGTTTTATGGAGAGAAAACACCATATACACCCAGTATTGTGCATGGAGGGTTTAACGAGTTTTTAGATGAATTAAAGAAGCATGATGAAGAATTACCCGTTTGGCATGGAGAGATCTATGTAGAGATCCATAGAGGAACATATACCACTAATACTCGTATAAAGGATCTTGTATGGAGGTTTGACTACCTACTACGTTTAGCTGAAACACTCTCCATATATGATCTAGTTTTTAACAATGGTGAATATCCTGGAGAAGCCTTATCTAGGGCTTGGAAAACACTATTATTATCTGAGTTTCACGATATATTGCCTGGTACAGCAGTATATAGTGCTTATAAAGAGATCTATGAGGCTATTGAGAGAGAGATTCGGGAAATTAAGAGAATAATCGATAAGAAAATCAAAGGATTGATCAGTGGTAGTGGTTCATATGTATTGTTTAACCCGTTGCAATGGAGTAGGACAGAACTTATAGAAATAGGGGCGGATGAGCTTAGGAATGCAAATGGAAATCTTCAAGTCATCAATAATAGTAAGGCTTTAGTATTAGTACGTGTCCCTGGTTTGAGTATTGTAACCGTTGATAAATATATACTAGAGGAGCATATGCAAACGCAAGATAGTGTTAATGTAATGTTAGAAGGAAACAATATCGCGTTAGAGAATAGGTATTTACGTGTAATAGTGGATAGTAACGGCTTTATCAGATCTATATATGATAAGGAGGTTGAACGCGAGGTTTTAGAGAAGCCGTCAAACACGATCACTGTATATGAGGATATCCCACACGCGTGGGATGCGTGGGATATCGACGAAAACGTGTTAAGCGAGGGTAGCGTGTTAAAAGCTATTAATGTAGAGGTTGTTGAGAAGGGGCCATTGAGAGCTTGTGTTAAAACAACTTATCGTTTCCGTCGTTCAACGATAACCATTTACATGTACATGTATAGTTTTACACGCCGCATAGATTTCAAGGTAAAAGCAGATATACATGATAGGAGAGTATTGGTTAAGACATGGTTTTATCCTAGGGTTAACGCGGTTAAAGCGGTATATGATACACAGTTTGGAGTAATCGAACGACCTACACATAGGAATACTAGTTGGGAGCAAGCTCGTTTCGAAGTACCAATGCTTTCATGGGTTGCCGTTGAAGAAAATGGTTATGGATTCGCGGTCATAAGCCCGGTTAAACATGGTGTTTCGACATTCTTCAACTCTATAGGCTTATCACTAGTTAAGACACCCATATATCCCAACCCGTTAAGTGATTATGGGGAAATAGAGTTTACATATTCTATAATACCTTATCAGGGCACATGGTATGATGCCGAGATACATGTAGAGGCTAAGAAGATCACTAACCCACTATACATTGTTGAGAACCTAAGCAGAGATAATAGGGATAAGAACAAAATACGAATTGAACCATTAGTGGTGGTTGAAAAAGATAATTTAGTGATTGAGAGTATTAAGAAAGCCGAGGATCGAGACACTATTATACTTCGATTATATGAACCATGTAATCATAGAGGAAAAGCTATTCTTAGATTCATTAAACCAATTAGAAAAGCTTGGAGAACAACCATATTAGAAGATCGTGTTAAAGAGCTAAAAGTTATAAACAATAAAGTGTTTTATGACTATAAGCCCTTCGAAGTAGTAACAATTGAAGTTTTAATCTAAAAATTAAATAAATGATTAATCATTACTTATGCTTCATACAAGTTTTACCTAGGATCAAATGTTTATTAAAAATGCAAGTTCTAATGGTCATATGCTAATAGTTCTCCAGTGGAAACCTAGGTGTGGCACTGGGGAGTACCACCCCTTCCCACGATGGTTTTTCCACGGCCCGACCCGCTGATATGATCGGTTTTCCATAGGTGGCACCGGGGGGTGCCATGGCGTGTTTCCACTGGAGAACTATTAGTTTCTATTGTCTTGTTAGATCATTATTACTTCGATGTATTTATTATGTTACTTTATTAGATGTGTTTCGTTAGTGTTTGTTCTTACTTATTTAATTCTAAATGTTTAGGGAGCCAATGATCTTATGTATTGCATAGTGTTTTTATCTTCGAAGAATATGTATGTACCTTTTGTTCCTCGTGTTAACAGGATTATGTACCTATTTACGAGTAGTCTATATGCTCTCCTCTGATCTTTTCTCGCGATTTCTTTTAACGAGTACTTATCTCCTACGTAATCTGTTATAACACTTGGATTTACTACCCACTTATTATTCCGCCATATTAAGTCTCGGCCCCAAATAACCCCTACATACTCGGCTTCAAAGCCTTGTGCACCATATACTGATGCACAGTATTTAAGTGGATCGAGTTTACCCATCCAATATTGTGGATATTGCTTCTTTGGATCCATGAGCCAGTATATTTTGAGGTTTTTACCACGATATATATCTAGGTCAGATAATTGCTCACATACTCTTCTCTTTCTATTGTATTTCATACAGAGTGGGTAACCTATTCTAAGATTATCTGGTGCATTGAGAAGATTATTGTTTCCAGGAGTCTCTGTGAAAGCAGCTACTAATGCTACTCGATGGCCTTTCTCATGTTTTATTTTAAGGTCATTTATCATTTCCACTATATCATTGTAGATCCTAAAATCATAATGTAGAGGCTTTGGTTTGAACACTCCCTTTGTTAATAGGTTTCTAATAGCTTCTAAATATGAAGTAGGTATTCTAGCGGGTCTAGGTAATTCATAGAAATTATAACGGGTATTAGTTTCTTTAGCTATTTTAATGAACGTGTCCGCGTATCCTTCTTCATTTCCAATCAATATTTGCTCGTCATCGCACAAGTATAGTTTTACACGGCTACGCCTCATACTCAACTCTATATTTTCACGAGTCATTCTCTGTGCTTCATCATAGATCACGAGATCAAGTTCACCATATTTATCAACTGGAAAATTCTTCTCAGCAACACCTCTATATCTACCTTGTGGCCCGGTTGAGTAGAATTTTAGTAAACCACTAAGTTTTGGTAAAGCAACTCTCAATGTATTTAGTAAACGGTTATTCCTATACGTTAATAATACTTTATAGCCTCTCGCTAATGCCTCGAAGAAGACAGTTAAAGCTATTAATGTTTTACCAGAACCACTTACACCACGAACTATAAAAGCTTGGTCACGGTCTTTCTCGATAGCATCTAATACTTCCTCGACAATAACTAGTTGTCTCTCAGTTAAACCATAGCCTCCACCTAATAAAGCCTCTACAGCATTACGCATTAGAGAACTCATATTTCCACGTACATAGTCTATAAGGGATTTAGATATTTGGAAACGACCGTTAATAATTAGATCAACCTCACCAGGGCCACCGGGTTTATCGAATCCATAGATTATTTGTTCTAAACTACCAACATTATTGACTACTGGGCAACCATTAACATATTTAAAACCATATGTAAAAACAAGACCTTGGAAATCAAGTTTAGAACCAGCCGTATGTAGATGTTTAAGTTTTGCAACATAGTTATTGACTTGGTAACAAGGATCGATCCTAGTTTCATTCAATGCTTGTGAATAGACGAAATACTTATTTCTCCTAGTAAAATTCCCGATCCAAGACTTGGCTTCTACGACAAGTGCTTTTCTCCTACCCACAATAATATAATCTATTCGTTCAAGACCACCAAGTATAGGATACTCGATTATAACTGGGTATCCATCTGAGACACGTAGGATCTCGGGTATAGTTGTTTTCCAACTAAATATTAGTTCCCAATCAGGTTTCTCGCCATAGTAACTAATGTAACCCCTATAGACCATTCTATATACTTCACTAGGAGACGCTTTATCGGGCCTATAGACTACAACTGGTAATCCGCGATCAAAGGATATTAGATTACTATGCAATTAACCCTCGCCCCTTTAACCTAATACTATTTATTACTAGCAGAAGAGCTCTTCTTCCATTGGGCAATTGGGCATATTGAGGCATAATCACATGCATATGAATTACATTGACTTCTATCTATATCCTCTATCGTCGGCTCTACTATTCTTTGGATCATCTTAATTAATTCTTCATCAGAAACAGCGGATTCTACTTGCTCATGATCGACTTTATCTGGAGCTACATAGGCGAGTAAACCTCTTAGTTCTTGTTCGATCGAGCTAAACATGTTCATATATAGACCAACTTGCTTCCTATACTTATCTCGTATACTTTTTGATACTTCACTACTAGTAGTTTTAATGTCTATAATATATGCTAATGGTTTATCGTTGACGCTAGTTTGTTTCACTAACCAGATATCAGCTCTTCCATGTAAAACAATATTGTATTCCACGTTATTGTTTCTCCTAGATTTAACCCGTAATTCACGTGTTTTTCCAGCCTCAACTCGTATGTCTAGCAGTCCATACTTATTCCTGATCGTATAATATTCTCTAGCATTATATATGATCTCCTCAATACCACGATGTATCGCTATACCCCTAATAGAAGCTGCACTTAACGAGATCATTGGGTAAAGCATGTTTCTCTTATGCCAATAAGCTAAGGGGCAGTTAAGCAGATCTGATACCGAGAGATGTATAGTATCCTCTAGTTTTTGTTCACTACTTACACGTCTTGTTGCATACTTGAATCCATACTCGTACTCCTTCACTAGAGCTATATGGAGTAGTTTTCCGAACGCTTTAAACCTTAAATCCTCATAGCATGTATACTTCCCTAGATTTTTCTGCGTATTCATGATCTCTAAGTCTTGGACACTTGCCTTTCTACATAAGTCTTGATTGCTTGATGCGTAGAAAATGCAGTAGTCTCTAAATAAGCATTTATTACATATTCCACGTGTTTCTTCGTTACAAGCATAAAATAGTTTATACTCTACTAGTTTTTCTAAGATCCTCTTGATAAGCTCATCATTAGGGATAACATTCTCTACTACATACTCGATCGCTTGTCCATTAAAAGATATATAGAGGAGCCTATACCTCTCTACATCTAATCCGGATCTTCTCGCAATCCAATCGATCACCGCTACTTCGTCTAAATCCCTAGCTCTTAACTCCATTTTCTCCGGTTTCTCGAAGGGTTTTATCAATATAACTTCTTTCTCATTAGGTGCATAGAGGTCTATTCGTGCGGTTAACATAACCTTATAGCTTCTTTTACCTCCAGATAGAGTTGGTAACTCTATTGTTTTACCTGTATCTGCTTCAATGACTTTACCAACTTCTGTGACTAGGTATGGTAGTGTCTCCTCAGATGGTTGTTCGGCTAAATAAGCTCTAATGCCACGGGCGAATATGTGTCTAAGTAGTCTCTCATAACTAGTAATATATGCTCTCCTATACAATTCCTCTTTCTTATCTAAGTCAAGGGTGAGCGAGAGTCTTAATGCTTCACTACATCGAAACCTATAGATATAGTAGATACCGATATTTGCTACTCCCCTATTATCGTCGAGATAAGTCTGTATAGCTCTCTCATGAGCAAGAACATCAATAATAAACTTGAAGAGATCAAAAGACTCCACGGACCCCACAGCCAACCGTAACTACCACCTTAACTCAGACATAAACCGTGATATAATATATGGTCGGGGAAAACATATATACTTTAAATACGCTGATACGTGACTACATATATTAAACTAAGCTTAATATAAAGTTCTTCTATAATGAACTAATGCTAGACAATATGAAGAATGAAAATCGTTAACTATTAACTAGATATAAGGTGTTAAGATACATATACTATTATGTAGTGGGTTATTGTAAGAGTTGTTTTCTGAGGTGATATTTTGAGTACTAGACGCGTTTTTGTAGGTAGGATCAAAGTTAGACGTTATGGTAGAGTTGGAAGGATTAAGATGCTAAAAATATGCGGTAAGATTGAAGTTGAAAAATAGTAGTTAATTCTCTGAACGTTGAATATCATGCTTAATAGTGGATATTCCGGTTTTACTGGTAAGGAGTTTATGTGTTAATTTTTCTTAGTTCTTCGAGTAGATAAAATGCTAGTAGTCTTACTCCATATCCTGTGGCTGCTTTCTTGTAGTAGGGTTTTCTTGGGTGTCCGTCTTGTACCCATGCTACTCCTGCTATGTCTAGGTGTG
>CAZVAW010000066.1:0-7300 GCA_964625205.1 uncultured Desulfurococcaceae archaeon | reverse complement strand
AAATCCTTTGAAAGATATTGGGTATCCATGTTTCTCAGCTATACCAGCGACTACGATATTAGCACTAGCACCAACTAATGTACCATTACCGCCTAAGCAAGCACCTAGGCTTAAAGCCCAGTAGAGTGGGGTTATATCATATGAGACTGACTCAGCAATGATATCTATTACTGGAAGCATAGTCATTGTGAAAGGTATATTATCTACGAAGGCCGAGATCAAAGCAGATACCCATGCTATCATAACCAATAATATCGCCTTGTTAGAAGAGAAGCCAAGTAATCCATAAGCAATGGCGTGCATAAGCCCTAGTTTCTCGACGCCCTTAATAATGATAAACATAGCCATGAAGAAAACCAGGGTAGTCCAGTCAACACGATGTAGTACTTCGTCAATATCTATGTCTCTACCGATCATAGCGAACAATATACCAACACCGATTAAAGCTGGGACAGCCGGCGGATATCCTAATAGGTCTTCGAGGATAAATAATATTATTACTAGAAGGAAAGGAAACAATACTATTTCTACACGGCGTTTATCCATTGAAACACTATAAGCTACTCTACTACGCTCAACCCCCTCGATCTTCTCATAGTATATCTTAAACCATTTCCTAAAAATAAGCCTAACCACAAGTATAAATACGAGGAAAATAGCTAGTACAGCTGGTGTGACATGATATATGAAATCCATAAAGCCTAGATCAGCGTGTGTACCGATCAATATGTTCGGAGGATCACCTATAAGCGTGGCTGTACCACCAATGTTTGAGGCAAAGACAATCATTACTAGGAGAGGACGTGGATCTATGCGTATACGTTGACAAACCTCAATAACAATAGGTGTTATTATTAGGACAGTCGTAACATTATCTATGAACGCCGATACAGCCGCTGTTAACCCTGTCAATATTATCACTAGTTGATATGGTTTATTAAAATACTTAATAAGCACTTTAGATGCTATAAAACTGAAGAATCCAGTCTCACTCAATATACTTACCATGATCATCATAGACATAAGCAGTAGTATTGTATCAATATCTATCCCTTCTAAAAGCTCGATATAAGAACTAAAACCAATTATTACGTTAAGTAATAACACGATACCAGCCATGATCAAAGCAACAACTGTACGATGAGCAACCTCTAGCGTCAACAAGATATATAGCACTACAAGTACTAATCCGCCGATCAATGGGTATAAGTCGATCGTTAACCATCACCGAAAACACTATTTCTACCTATCTCCGCTGAAAACCCAATATGTTACGAGACCTAAATAAGTTATATAATTAATATGATCAGTTTAAAGAACTTTGACCCCTCAATACTAGATGTAGAGAATAAGTAATTAATACTGAGATACTAAAAATAACATACCGAAGTAATGACTTAGAGGGTGATCTATGGAGATAAGTCGTAAAACATTAATCATGGTATCCATAATCATAATTGCGTTCATAATACTAGGTGTTTCAACAATCTTTCTCCCTAATACAGCTATTGAACAAGCTAAAAAGTATAAGAGAGAATTCTATGATAGCTTAGATAAACATGGCTTAAAATTTAATAGGTTTAAAAGTAGAATTGATCAATGCAAAGCTGAGAGAATTATACTTAATTTCACCAAGTGGTATGCAAGAGAATTAAAGATTAATGTCGAAAAACCTAATATTACCCGAATAATCCATACGGATCAATCAACATCACCGCCACCACTAGCTAGATCAGTTGAGTTGCACCTTTATGATAAGTACATTGCTACGGTAAATGTAGGTGATCATAGGAAATGGGATATAATGATCGAAGACGTTACTGGTAAAATTATTTGGTTTAATGTACCAGAATATACTCCTTACAATCAATGTAGATATCCAATAACCACGTTGAATAAATCATATGCTAAAACCCTTGTTAAAAACTTATTATTAAAATTGAATTATACAATGTTCGAAAGTAATGATTTAGATATCGTCATAACTGATATACAATATTTGAATCTTAGCATGCAGATAATAGTGAATTTTGCTTTCAAAGTGTATGGGTACATAGAATATGATCCGTTTCCACTTATGAAAAGACGATATTTAAACTCTATAGTAATTGACCCATGTAGTATGAGAATAGTGGGTTTAACAATAGAGCCTACGATTCTTTTACTTTATGAGAAGCATGTTTTGAAACCATTAAAACCAGTTATAGATTATAGAAAAGCTCTCGATAAAGCATTAGATTATATCGAGACCTGTACAGCCGTGAAAAATGGTTATATAAAGAACTATAGTATTGTAAACTATTCTCTAATATGGTATTATGTCGATGTAGATAATGATTACATAGTTGATACGATCTCGATAGGATACTTTTTCAAAATTGAAACAGAAAACGTATATATCGAGAAATCGATACTAGGAATACCGGTTAAAGCTAGTATGATAAAAGTCACAAACTACGTCATTGTAGACGCGCAAACAGGAGCCGTATCATACGTTATTAGCAGAATAGCTAGGCCGGAATTATGTCTTCTAAGATGAATATATTTTTAAATCACGTTAACCCTAGTAACATAGATATTGATGAAGAAGTTACGCACTCGAAGACCCGATTCGATGAGGGAGTGATCGAGCCCACCCAGCGGATCCCGTTTCTCGTGATGATTATTGGTCTTTGGGGAAACCACAAGGGTGATGCCCGAGGGAACGAATGCTGAGTCGACTAATTACTACTATTCTTCTTTCTCAATATCCTCGACTATTTTATAGATGTTTGAAAAGACATCCGCCAAATGAGTATAATCTGCTTTTCTAACTATTCTCTTAGGCGATCTACCCTCCTTATCTCCATATACTAGTTTTTCAAGCTTAGCTATATCTTCTTCAATACTCTTAGTCTCTCCCATTACAGCTATATAGAGAGTAAACTTAAATCCACCACGTGATAAAATGAGTTTAAATGCTCTCTCCTCTAATTGAATATCTTCTATTATTTCAAAACCATGTTCACGAATAGTCCTCTCTATAGTAGTTTTATCTTTTACATGTTCACGATCTATAACTATGATAACCCTCTGTGGTTTAATGCTTTTATGCATTAAAAGTGATAATGAATTAATGGTAGAGGTTAAACCTGTTGATCTCCTATAAGGCTGAGGCGAGGCTGATAATGCAACACTATATTTTAATCCATCGAATTTAGGGAATAACTCTCTTAATATTTGTTCATCCGAGCTGCCATTGCCTATTAATAGAAGTATATCGTTTTTATTTGCCGAGTCAAATAGGAGTTTAAACTCCAAAATAGATCACACTAGGATTTTTCGAATATCCTGTCCTGAATCAAACATTTTCTTTAAATCGTCTAACGTGTAAACTTTATATTTAAGTATATCATTCCATGTTTTCCTGAGAGACAATATTATGGTATCTTCTGGTTCAACTTGCGTTAATTCATATAAGACGTCTATGGAATGCGTTGTTATGATGACCTGCCAATCCTTAGAGGCAAGCCACTTAATAATATGCGATACTAGACTAGGGTGAGCCGAAGCCTCAAGATCATCCCATAACACCACCTTGGGTTTGAGTGTCTCCAACCATAAACCAGTTATTAAAAACCTCTTTAAACCATCCCCTAAGTCTGTAAGATTAATATAAGCAACATCATCTCCCGGAAGCTCTTTTCTCACGACAAGCTTATCAAACCTAACATTAACCTCAGTGAATCTATCATCTACAATACCCTTACGTACAAGATCCCTGATCAAACTTGCATGAGCCCTAGTTTTCTCAACTAAAGTCCAGTTCTTGATAAGAGCATTTTCGAGATCTCTAATGAAAAGATCACTATTAGGTATTAATAATGTATTCGACATTACTTTAAGCGGTTCAGATTCTCCGAATAGAGGTAATAAATT
This sequence comes from uncultured Desulfurococcaceae archaeon, assembly GCA_964625205.1. Taxonomy (GTDB): domain Archaea; phylum Thermoproteota; class Thermoprotei_A; order Sulfolobales; family Desulfurococcaceae; genus CAZVAW01. The sequence continues at coordinate 3,382 of CAZVAW010000066.1, read as the reverse complement.
ACCGTATCCAATAAACTCCCAATGACTTGAGGTTGACATGTAAAATAGTTTACGTTCTCCTTCTTCGTTAATTATTATTTTGAATCTCCTTATCTTAAGTATCTTTAACTTATCTTGTTCGAGATCAGCCTCTATAGTTGCTTGTCCACTATATCTATAGATAAGCGATCTATGTGGTCTATTCAAGTATTCTTGTATGAAAACAGGTTTATCTTTAAGTAATATTGATGGAAAACCTCCCCACACCCACTTTGGTATAGGAAAATGAAATAACGCTGTTAATACAGTAGTTTTTGCCGAGTTATTAGGTCCTATTAATACTGTGAATTTCTTAAATTCGAGTGGTTTTTCGCACTTTTTTACGCCACCGTACTCTTTTAGGTATAATGATTTAAACAAAATTGATCACACAACTAAATTCACTGCTAGAATAATTTATGTGTAGGAGCTATTATAGCTATTGTTGCTTAAACACTCATCATATTATAACCAGATGCTTTGCGTAATCGATTCATGATCGCTAGTCCTAGTCCTTTCTCCTCGAAGCCTTCGGCAACAGCATATTCTATGCCTAGCTCGTCTAGTGTACGAAGTATTTTGAAGAGGTTACGAGCAACTATGAATAGGTTTTCACGACTACCGATATTGAGGACAACCACGCCTAATCCCTGGTACTCGTTACAAGTCTCACTACTACAGATCACGGCTACACGACCGTATTTCTCCCTAGCCTTTAATAATAGTTCTTTAACTTTATCAACCAGTAAACCGAGTTTTCTTTGATAATCACTTGTTTCAACAACTATTAGTCGTGCCTTTGGAGCATAATGCCTATACTTTATACCCGGGGCTTCGGCTTCACTGGCTTCGGATAATCCACGAGCATATGGTGGAACCTCTATCTTCTTACCAATAGCTTTCTCAATCTCCTCAATAGGCATAGCACCTGGTCTCAATAATCGTGGTGGATCAACTGTAAAGTCTATGACCGTTGATTCGACACCATAGAGTGTTTCACCGGAGTCGATGATAGCGTCTATTAAGCCATCAAGATCTTCTAAAACATGTTGTGCAGTGGTAGGTGATGGTTTGCCGGAACGGTTAGCACTGGGAGCAGCTATGGCCTCACCAGCCAACCGTATAAGCTCTAGGGCAACCGGGTGCGCAGGAGCTCTAACAGCCACCTTAGGCAGCCCAGCCGTTACTTCATATGGTATTTTCTCGGGTTTTTTCCACCACACTATTGTGAAAGGACCTGGCCAAAACTTCTCAGCTAATCTAATGATCCCCTCGGGTGGATCCCTTACTAGTTCTAAAAACATTTCAATCCCGGTAACGTGGACGATCAACGGGTTATCAATGGGTCGACCTTTGACAATGAATATTTTCTTAACAGCTTCTCTCCGTGTAATAAGGGCTCCTAAACCATACACTGTCTCTGTTGGAAAAGCAACTAATCCGCCGCGTTTAAGTATTAAAGCTGCTTCCTCTAATAGCCTTTGATCTATTTTCCCCGGATCTACTCTATATATTGCTGGTTTCACCTTTTTCACCAGCTATAACTATATAGTCTACGTATTTAGGGATTGAGTATCTATACTATCGTTATTGGTGAGGATAAAACCTATTTTAAACCTTATTAAATACCTATCTTTGGTGACTCTGGTCTTGTCATCTAATCTAAAGGAAGAAATCTATAGTTTGTTGAAGAAATTATGTGAAGCAATAGGGCCTAGTGGTTATGAGGATGAAGTCCGAGGTCTAGTGGTGGATGAGTTTAAGAAAACTGCTGATGAAGCATGGATTGACACCTTGGGTAACGTTATAGCTGTTAAGAGAGGATTTGACCGTAGCCGTAAAGTAATGATCGCTGCTCATATGGATGAAATAGGATTGTTTATATCACATATAGATGATAATGGTTTCCTCCGAGTAGTCCCTATTGGTGGTTTACCAGCCCGCGCCTTGATCATGCAACGTGTAAGGATTAGGACTAGAGATGGTAAAGTTATACGTGGAGTTATTGGTATGAAGCCACCACATATTCTTAAGAAGGAGGAGATGGAGAAAATACCAGAGATCAAAGACTTATATGTAGACATAGGTGTTTCTTCTAAGGAGGAGGTTAAGAAACTAGGTATTCGCGTTGGAGATATTATCGTGTTTGACCGCGACCTTGTAAAACTAGGTAGTGACCGTGTAACTGGTAAAGCTTTAGACGATCGATCGGGCCTAACTGTCTTGATCAAGGCTTTCGAGTTAATAGAGAACCCCGCCGTAGATGTATATGCTGTAGCTACTGTACAGGAGGAGGTAGGGCTTAAGGGTGCACGTACAGCCGCTTTCTCAATCACACCAGATGCAGCTATAGCCTTAGATGTAACTGTTTCAAGCGATGTACCAGACACACCACGGCATCTATGGTTTACGCAACTTGGTAAAGGCCCAGCTATAAAGATCGTTGACGGTCGAGCTGCTACTGGCTTGATCAGTAACCGTAGACTTGTCGATAAATTAATCGAGATAGCCGAGGCTGAGAAAATACCTTATCAGGTAGAGGTAGCGGCTGGTGGTACAACCGATGCATCGATCATAGCGTTGAACAAAGATGGTGTACCAGCATCAACTATATCAATACCAGCCAGGTATATCCACAGCCCCGTCGAAATAATTGATCTAAACGATATGGTTAACGCTGTTAAGTTAACAAAAGCTTTCCCAGAAAAAATAACTAGCGATTGGCTCACAAAGCTTCGTGGTGAAAGAATCAAATAGTTTTTAAATCCACATCTTTTAACATTAGTTAATGAACCGTATTAGTTACTAACCTATAGTATGTTATCCCGGTTTTCCTAGTTAAACTATTATAAAATTTATATGCGTGAAACAACAGTAGAAAGATCATTAATAACTCTACTAGGAATGTTAGCACAGGTATTAATATGTAAAATTGTAGTAGAAGAAGATATGTCACGAAGAAACTACCTAAATATCTACTATTTTTGATCTTTGAATGTTTATTCAGTAAGGATAAGACTATGTAGAATATGATCGCGGATACTATGTTAAAAACGCCTATAGTCATTATAGTTATTTATGTCTTTTTCCCATAGGTCAAAAAGCTTTATCACTATGTATTATATAATCACGGACGGATTAAAATATAATATAATAACTATATTATGATAATTATGATATGTAAGCATTTATATCAAATCGCGTAATCCTGGAAGAAAATATTTTATAATGCTGGTAGAAACGATAAACTAAGGCTGATTTACTTGAGAGATCGAACCAACTACTTACCTTAAATAATTCAAGCCCCTAAATAAGATCATTGACCTTATTTATAAGCTTCTATACATACAAATCCTGCATTTTC
>CAZVAW010000065.1:0-7407 GCA_964625205.1 uncultured Desulfurococcaceae archaeon | reverse complement strand
TTTCTATTTGGGAGATTAGTGGATATGTATTCTTTAATTGAGAGTCTATAGCGAGGTACTTCTAAAGATCTTTGCTGTAATCAAGTAATAATCAAGTTTCTCCAAGTTAGGATAAGAAGTGATCATTAGAGCTCAATATAGTATTAATTCTATACCCTTCTCTCTACACTTACTAACTATATCAACGGTAGTCTTATTCTTTAGTGAGACAAGCAATAGTTTCACGTTTTTACTGGTTTTCTCGGCTAAATACTCTTTAATACGTGCTAGTCTCTCAACATCATTTAGGCTAGGCCTTGTCTTGACCTCGGCAAGGTATATGGATTTATCAGTCTCAATATATAGGTCAACCTCATAATCATTTATGACATACATTCTCTTTATAGCAAGGACTTTCTCGCCTCGGGCCTTGATCTCGTTTAGGAGATCATCTCTAGCGAACCTCGATAAAGTGGCTTCTGTTAAAGCACCAATATCGCTACCCAATGAACCAAGCATACTAGTATGTCTATCTAAAATACTACTGTGTTTATCGAGAATACTACTATGTTTACTGAGAACCTCCATGATCTCATTAAACTTTCGATCATGCTCTTCTAATCTCTTCATGATTTCATTGAATTTCCGATCATGTTCCTCTAATCTCTCCATTATCTCGTTAAACTTCTGATCATGTTCATTTAGCCTTTCCATTATTTCGTTAAATTTTCGATCATGCTCATCCAGTCTTTTTAGTATTTCGTTGAATTTTCGATCGTGTTCTTCTAATTTTTCCCATATCCTCCTCATTTCCTCACTATGTTTCTCTAATATTTTCTCATGACGATCAATCCTTTCTAAGATCTCATTGAATTTTCGATCGTGTTCTTCTAGTTTTTTAAGTATCTCTAATAAACCTATCTTAGCCGCTACAGCGTATCGAAACTCTTTATCCTCCTCTAGTAGTTTCAAGATCTCCTCCTTGATTGAGCTAGTCAATACAACCACCATTTTACCATATACTTTACCTTTCCACGTTGTATACATTTAGTTTTTAACCACTTTATAAACTACTTTATAGAGAACTGTAGATTATTTATTGTGGTTAATACGGGGGTATCTTATGTGTAGATTATTTGGTTTAATTGCTAACAAACCAGTGGATATACGGTATAGTTTCTATGAAGCCCCGGTTGAGAGTTTTGAAGCCCAGTCACGGGGTAACCCAGATGGCTGGGGTGTTGCTTGGCTAGAAGAGGGTGGGTGGGGGATTTTCAAGGAGCCGATCCCTCTCTACGAGTCTAGGAAAGCCCGGCCTTTGATCAAGAGAATAGTGCGTGGTAGAATAATAGTTTCACATGTAAGACTAGCTTCTATGGGTGAGTTAAAACTAGAGAATACACATCCATGGATCTATAAGGGCTGGGTTTTCGCCCACAATGGCTCCATAGATCGCGGTAAACTACTCGCTCTACTAGAGGAAGAGTATAGGGCTGACCTTGTCGGTGATACTGATTCTGAGGTTTTCTTTCATCTCATCATACAAGAATACAGTTATACACGTGACCCGGTTAAAGCAATTATCAACGCAGTTAACATGATCGTGGATAACCGTATTGGTTTCTCATCGCTGAACTTTATAGCAAGTGATGGCTTAAGGCTTTACGCGTTGAGATACGCTAGTAGAAACCTTGATTACTACACGTTATACTATATTGTAAGGCCACGTGGAGAGATCGGGCTGAATAAGTTATCAAAAGAAACTAGACAATTAATACAAACAAAGTTATCTCGTAGAGAAAAGGCAGTAGTGGTGGCCTCGGAGAAAATGAGTGATGAGCCATACTGGGCGTTAATACCTAATAAGCATTTATTAGTGGTTGATGAAAAACTAGGCATTAGACTTAATGAGATCTAGGGTTACCTAGGTATTATTGGTATAACAAGTTATACATAGATAACCATTTATACTGTTAATAACGTATTTAGAAACGAATATGAAGATGGCTTATAGTGTCTGATACTATTATTGTGAAGAAAGTAGATAAGAGTATTTATGCGAGGTTAAAGAGTATTGCTGTTCTTCGTGGTATAACTGTTGGTGAAGCATTAACTGAGGCTATGAAACTATGGTTGTTATTCAATGAGCCTCCTAACAGGGAGTATTTAGAACATATTATGGCTCGGAAAAGAGTGAGGAGACATTAAAAGAATTATTAAGTGATCCAAGTAGGTGGAAAGAAGATTATGTAGTAATTTGTGATGGTAAGATAATCGGGTTTTATAAAGAGCTAGAAAAAGCACGTTTTATTGCGTTGAAAACTGATGCTAAGCAATATATTATCGCGGGAAAAGACGATAAGATCGAGAGAAAGAAAATAGAATTTGGAATGGGAGTATTCCTATGAAATACCAGTATTCCAGAAAATATAGTCCATCAGCTCCGTCTTAAAGGCTGTTTTAAAAGATACTCTTCTAGGGGATTACGAGTTAGAGTTGGTCGTAGACACGGGTTTCTCGGGGCGGGATCCTGATCCCCTATGAACTATATACTAGGCTTGGCCTTACACGTTGTGAAACAACGGAGAATTACTATGGAGTACTACCAATAGGGGTTGAGCTTATACTACATACGGCGAGGGCTAAGATTTCGGTAAACAACTATGAATTCACTACATTAATACACGCCCACTCACTTATAGGTAAAAATCTTGTTAGGAGAATGGTTTTAAATAAGTTAAAGCTATTATTAAATAGTGTTGAAGGATATTTAGAGATCCTTAGCTTCTCATAGCCTTGCACTATTTCAATAAAAGCAATGGGATTTAAGTAAATGTTTAGCCATTGCATGTATAAATAGGCGTCTAAGATCATGATATAACTAGGTAATAAGTGAGATGTTGGTGTCTCTTGCTATGTTAGTATCAGATATTATTAGGCTTAGCCTCAAGGCATTGTCTGAGAAGAGGTTTAGAGCAGTATTAACAATCATAGGTATATCGATCGGGCCTTTAGCATTGGTAATGATCTATGGAGTCACTAGTGGTTATTCACAATACGTTATAGAACAGATCAGTGGGCTTGGCCAGAACCTCGTAGTTGTTACTCCTAGTGAAGAATATAGTCTTGGTGAGAGGGATCTTGAGACACTAGAGTCTATATCTGGAGTGATCGATGCTTCTCCATTCTATAGTACACAGGGAGTTATACGTTATGGCTCTGAATCTAAGACTGTATTCATATATGCTGTACGCTATGACTTCTTATTCCGAGTAATACCTAGTTTGAAGATCAGGGAGGGCATGATCCCTTCTGAGACAGAGATCGTTAAGTGTATTATAGGATATGGTATAGCGTATAATGAGGAGGGCGAGCAAATATATAGTGTTGGAGACGCGTTATCACTAACTGTGTACCGGGTAGAAGATAATAAGAGGATCACAGAACACCGTGTAATACTACTTGTTTCCGGCATATTAGATAAATATGGTGGAGCTGCACTATTAAACCCAGACAACACTATATTCGTTAGCCTTGAAACAGCTGAGAGACTACTTGGTCTACATGAATGGAAAGGCATATTATTATATGTTGAGGATCCGTCACTAATCACTAACGTTACAAATGCTATAAGGGAATTATATGGTACGAGCGTTAGCATAACTAGTTTCTACGCGATAGCGCAGATCGCGCAATCGATAACTGGGGCTGTTAATTTCATGACATTCTCGGCTAGCTTAGCAGCTTTTGCGGTAGCAGTAGCTGGTGTAGCCGCCACGATGATAACGAGTGTGATCGAGAGAACCCGGGAGATCGGCGTATTGAAAGCAATAGGTTTTACGGATGCGCAAGTACTAGTACTTATCTTGTCCGAGGGTATACTTATGAGCCTTATAGGAGCCGTAATAGGGATCACACTCGGAGTTATAGGAGCAAATATACTAGCCTCCCATGGCCTAGTGATCAAGGCTGGTTCATCAGAGATGGTGATCAAAGCCCCGCCAAACCTATCCCCAGAATTCATATTATCGACAATAGTATTGACTGTACTAGTAGGGATAATTGGTAGTATATTCCCAGCATATCGGGCCGCGAAAATACCACCAGCAGTAGCACTTCGCTATGAGTAAGTAAACTATTCCTAAGCTACTAAGAGTATATTATCCAGCACTGGTTAAGGATCCTAAAAATGATTAAATCATCACATCCTACACTTAATTAATAACATTAAATAACATAATCAATAGAAAAGCAACAATCAACGCTATCCCCGTGAATACGTAAACTTTTTGTTCGTGATAATTAATGAATTAGTATCAACGTTAGCAACTCTAGCATTACGTTTCTTAAAAGCAGTTTACTCGCAACTTTATTTTAATTCATAAAATCATCCTATGCCGTCGAGAGGATAGATTCATTTAAAGTATACCAAGCATTAGATCTTATCCCCCAATATCTATGGTTATCTTGTAAGATATTAATACTCGTTACTAGGACTTATACAATATAATGTATATAACTAAACCTACTAAATCATTCTCATTCTAAAGACACCTATTACAAACAATAAATGGTATTAAAGTGAAATAGATGTATAGATTCAAATATTAAGTAACTGATATGTTATCAATGTTTTGGGTTTCTTTTTAAGGTAACTATTTTTTGTTGGAGATAAAGAATATATTGAGGCATGTTCTACATAATCTCAAGAAGGTGAGTAGGAATGAATTTGAATAAATTCTTTCTCATAGTTTTACTAGTAATGGTATTAACTTCTTCAATAGTCTCTTCGCAATCTCAGTCGAGTATTAGGATAGATGGTATCATAATACAGAAAATATATGATGATAATGTTGAAATACTATTGTTTAATACGAATATATTTAATTATACTTATAGGAATGTATACGTATATATTGCTTTACACACGCTTAGGGAATTTGATAAACAGTATCTAGAGCCTAGTAAAAACTTATTATCGAAGTATAAGTATTATTTAGAAAACACTGTATTTAACAAATCATTATATAAAACATTATTGTCTATTGTCAACAATAGACTTGATAATAGGTTATTGTTTAAAACGAGCATATTAGATAGCAGTATAGTCCTCGTAGTTAAGAATAAACGAGATTTAGATGTAAACAAATTATATAAGATCGCTTTAGACATCCGTAAAAGCACTAACTATGGCGTTAAAATAGTTGAATTAAGCCCCTTCTACGGGTTTTTCAATGGAACATATAATGGTACAAGATTAGCTAATATAGTTAGTAATTACTTCGAGAAGAAAGGTTTAAGTAAATATGTGTATGCTTACGGTCTCTACACTGCATTTATATACAGTATTGTATGTCTAGACTATGATAAAGTATTGGAGAAAGCAAATAAAGAGAATAAGACTCTTATCGAGGAAATTAATTGGTTTATAGACATGATCAGAGATGTGGTACCAGAAAACATACCGTTATCGATATTCGTTAATAAACCAATGAAAATAACCCCAATAACAGGCGAATCGCAAAGTCATGTCGAGGAAGTATATTGGCCATGGTCATTATTAATAGCAATAATAACCATAGCTTCTCTCACATTAATATCGTTGATCCATAAGAAAATTAGAAAACATACTTAATTTTTTAACTTGATCTCAGAATATAATTCTTTTATAATCTTTTTTAAAGCTCTCTCATAAATTAAGGCTATCTCTTTAGGTTTTCTCCTTAAAACCCTAGCTAATTCTACAATAGTTTTTCCCTGTAATACTCTAGAGATAAATACTTGTCTTTCAATATGGTCTAGTTTCTCTAGATCTATTTTATCAATATTACTTAAAAGTATATCTAATACAGTATCTACTGGTAATTCATTCTTTAATGTTTTCTCTAACCTTATGTAATCGTATTTCTTATCATATGATCCATAATAACCCCTAGAATAAAGGTACTCGATTATTATCGAAAGTTTCTCCATACCTAGGTCACGGTAGAGTATATGGCTTATTCGCCATAGGTAATGGTAGAACATTTTAGTAGCTTTACCAATTATCTCTTTGAATTCTCTACTAAGGGGTTTTACCACGATAACGTTTTTCTCTCCAGTAACACGGTTGTATCGTGGACTAATGTATAGTGGTATATAATTGTTTTTGATCCAAAACCTTATAGTGTCGAAACCAGAGAATATAGCGCCTACGCCATCATAGCCTTTGCTACGGGCTTGCTCCTCAATATACTTTAGTAGCTTTGAACCTACTCCTTTCCTCTGCAATGGTGGAGTTACAGCTATTCTAACGATCCTTAGTATTTTCTTACCGATCATTTCGTCTAATAATGCGTATCTAGCGAATTTATCTACAAGCCTAAACCCTTTATCCACGAGCTTCTCGGGATTAGTGGATATGACTTCTTCGGGCCGGGTCTGTGCTACTGCTACTACGTCTCCCTCTCCATCATAAACCACGTATATGTCGAATAGATTAGTGTCTAGTAGTAGGATTAGATCGTCTGGCTCATTACGATAATGCGCAGTAACAAGCAAACCATACACTCTACGTAGGAGATCATAGTCTTTGGCGAGATCATTTGAACGATAGACGCGATACGAGAGTGGCTCTATAACCCGGTTTTTCTCAAGAGGCTCAGCGTCAAGATGGAAAACCCGGTAGAGGATCCTCTCAAGAGGATCGCCGGGATAGTATCGGACTGGGTTTACAAGCCTATATACTTGTGTTCGGTGGAAAAACTCACGTACAATCTTAAGTAGTACACGGCCACTACCCTCATAACCATGTATCGTTGTAGAGGCAACTAGTTTACCCACACGGTTATACCATCTACGTACACGAGCAACACCAACACCAGCCGCCTCATCTATAAACAATGGTTGCTCTACACTAGTTATTCTCCATGGCTCAACATACTCTATGGTAGAACCCTTGATCGAAACCCTATACACAAGACCCTTAGAATTCCTCTCAACAAAAGGCTTTTCACCTAGTGTTTCAAGCCCTTTAACTAATAATCTATAGAAACTCTGAACACCGTATAAGCTATGACTAGTTACTATGAATCGGCTACGGCCACGAACCATTGTGTAAGCAGCTAAGAGGCCCATAACACTACTCTTACCACGTCCACGATCACCTTGTATGAGAAACAACTTATCACGACCATAGAGGAAACCAGGATAACCCCGTATGACCCGGGCTTGATCCTCGTTAACACATAGTTTCTCAAGCTTACGGATAAGCTTATCACTACTACGTGGCTTTGGCCGTGGAGGCTCAACTGGCTTCTCGCGGCAAACACTCACGTACTCTATATGATCACCATTAACTATGACTACGTTACACTCACTCTTAACAACACCAAGGAAATACTTGGTGAAAGACCGGTCATAGTGGCTAGGAGGAATATGTAATATGTA
>CAZVAW010000064.1:0-7500 GCA_964625205.1 uncultured Desulfurococcaceae archaeon | reverse complement strand
CATGTAAACCCAGTGAAGCTTTAGAGATAATTAGGGAGGCTAAACCACGTGTTGTAGCTACCGCATTACCCTCTAAGATAGCTGGGGATTATGTAGAAGCTCTACTCAGTAATGGTTTTAACGTTGTAGATGTCTCATACACTAGTTTTGACCCCTATGTTTTCGAGAAGAAATGTTTAGAGAACAAGGTATTCTACATAGTAGATGCTGGGTTTGCGCCTGGTTTCTCTAACATGGTTGTTGGCTGGGTTTATAGTAAATTAGGCGAGCTTAACCGTGTAGCTATATATGTTGGCGGTAACCCAGTTAATCCTCAGCCACCGCTATATTATGAGATCACTTGGAGTGCCGAGGATTTGATCGAGGAGTATACTAGGCCAGCCCGTATAGTTAAGGATTACAAGGTTGTAGAAGTTGATCCTCTTGCCGAGATCATGGAGGTTGAAATACCCAGTAAAGGACGCTATGAGGCATTCTATAGCGATGGTTTACGTACTATGATCAAGAATATTAAGGCCCGTGAAATGTTTGAGGCAACAATCCGTTATCCCGGTCATCTTCGAGTGATCAAGTTATTACGTGATCTAGGGTTTTTTGACAAGAAACCAGTTAGGATCAATGATTATGAAGTAAGTCCTGCTTTCTTTACGGCAAAGTTGTTTGAGGAAAGGTATAGTCAGAAAAGCGTTGATGAAGCAATTTTATACATTGAGATCACGGGCGGCGACAAATATTATGTATTACTATCTATTCTAGAGGGGAGGCCGGGAGAATCCTCTATCGCTAAATACACCGCGTTAGTATTTGCTAAAACTATTAAGGTTGCATTAGAAGAAGACATAGGCGTTGGTGTCAAGCCTCTTGAAAAACTACATGAGTACTACGAGGATTACTACATGTATTTGGAGAAACAAGGAGCAGTAACCGATGTAGTAACTAATATTTAGACAGTTTTTACTGACTTACCTCTTTCTCTCTAAATATTGGTTTGATCTCAACACCTAGTTTTTCAGCTATTTCCCATGCTTTATCATCTATAAAGCCACCGATAATGACTAGTCTAGGTTTTACATTGTATTTCTCTTCATATAACCTTCCGATCCTATGTAACTCATACACGTCGGCACGTGATACTCGTGATTTTACCTCGATCAATACATGTATCTTGTTATGGATTAAAACGTCAATATCGACTACTGAGGGGTAACCATATACTATTCCCTTGTCGTCATAAATGGATTTCTTCTCAACATTAGCAACACCGAATATTTCTTGTATAACATATTTCATGGCTTCTCTAAAACTAGATTCCGATAAAATGCCGAATCTATGAGAGATCACGAATAATACTCTACGTGTTTCACGCATTTCCTCCTCTAAACGTTGTTGCCTCTCTTCTAACTTTTGTTGTCTTTCCTCAAGTCTAGCAAATTTCTCCTCAAGTTGTGCAAATCTCTCCTCTAATCTCTGTTGTCTCTCTTCAAGTCTCGCGAACCTCTCCTCTAACTTAGCAAATCTTTCTTCTAATTGTTGAAACCTCTCCTCTAACTTTTGTTGACGCTCCTCTAGTTTTTGTTGTCTCTCCTCTAATTTAGTGATCCTATCAAGTATTTCACGAAAACCAAGTAAACCCATTAACGTATAGCGAAACTCGCGATCCTCTTCAATAGCTTTCAAAATCTTCTTTTTCTCCTCACTAGATAAGCTCATTACTATAACACCATTTCATGATAATCTATACTATTTATCAACCTATTTAATATGATTCAAAAGTTTAAAGAAGAATACTAAGCGTTATTTCCGCCCCTAGTAACAAATTGTAATTAAAGCATATATCGTCTCTACACAACAATATTTCTATTGGGGTGATATTAATGGTTTCGCCAAGTAGGATTGTTAAGATCTTAGAGGATCTAGTGAAAATCCCCTACTATGGCTTATATGGTAGAACAAGTTCTAATGAACTAGTTGTTGAAAGTGATGAAGAGGGAGCACCTCACATCTATCTCTACAACCCATTTACTGGTTCTAAGAAGAGAGTTACGCATAAACCAATATATTTAACAGCTACGACTTTAGATAAGCCGATCAATAAGATCATATATACTCGTGACGTATCACGTGGGAAAGAGCTTCAACAAATATTTATCTATGACTTAATCAAAAATGTTGAGGATAAACTTGTTGAGATGAAACCTATAAGGATCTTTGGGTTAGCAGATGCTATAGATTATGTGGCTTTTACTGGTGCTACTAGTGAGGGTGTCTTCCTATATAGGGTTAGAAATGGGGAGCTTGAAGAATTAGCTAAACTACCTGGTTTTGGTATAACGTATATGGCTGAAGGAGATCTCATAGTAGGTACTGGTAGTTTAGGCGGTGATCCAAAGACATGGGATCTCATGATCTACGACTTATCCACTAATGAGCTTAAAATATATCATCCCAAGCCAGGTACTATTAATACGCCACTCACTATAGTTGGTAGAAGTGTTGTTTTCGAGACAAACGCGTTTGATCCAAACCGTAACGTTCTAGTTAAACTCGATGTCGATACGATGAAAACCGAGGAACTCAAATTCAAATATGAAGACTATGATAAGGTTAAGCCAGTTGAACATAGTTACTGTCGATACATTGATGATGAATGGATCATTGTTGGTAAGAAAGAGGGTAGGTCGAAACTATTCATCAATGGTAAATTAGTAGAGACTCCACCCGGCACTATTGGTGACATGGTTAAGCTTGGCGGTAAACTATACATGACCTATAGTAGTTTGAAGAAGCCATCTACAGTCATAGAATTAGATCCAAGTACTGGAGAGTATCGCGAGTTACTTGGTGGTAAATTACCAGCTGAGTATGAGAGCTTATTCGGTGATGTAAAGTTCACATATATAGAGTCTTATGATGGGCTTAAAGTACCGACATTTATAGTTGAGAGCCGTGAAGCAGGTAAACCCGGTCCTACAGTAGTATATGTTCATGGTGGGCCTTGGAGCGAGGTAGCTGATTCTTGGAGAACAATGATCGCGGCCCTAGTACTGACTGGATTCCACGTTGTAGCGCCTAATTTCCGTGGTTCAACCGGGTATGGTAGTGAGTATATGAAGCTAGATATTGGTGATCCAGGTGGTGGTGATCTAGAAGATGTTGTGGCTGCTTCTAAATATGCTAGAGAGTCTGGCTTAGCTAGCAAGTTGTTTATCATGGGCTATAGCTATGGCGGCTACATGACTTTATGGGCTTTAACAAACAAACCAGATCTCTACGAGGCCGGCGTTGCTGGTGCTAGTGTTGTTGATTGGGAGGAGATGTATGAGCTGGGTGATGCGTTGTTTAAGGAGTTTATAAAGACATTGTTTGATAATAAAATGGATATGTTAAAGGAGAGATCACCGATATCTAAGATCGAGAACTTGAAGAAACCACTATGTATTATACATCCACAGAACGATACACGAACACCGCTTAAACCAGTACTTAAGCTAATGAACAAACTACTAGACCTCGGTAAATCATTTGAAGCACACATAGCACCAGATATGGGTCATGCTGTAAACACTGTTGAAGATGCTATGAAGATCCTATTACCAGCCATACTCTTCCTAGAAAAACATAAATAATTTTTCACTTTATTTCTAGCCCTCAAAATAACTGTTATAGTAATAAGAAGATAGTTCTGAGGTAGGCTCTCCTAGATTTACATTGATAGCGTTTTAATGTTAACACTTAATATTTAAACACTACTTTATCCTCTTTAATTAATACTAAGATGGTATGTTAAGATATATATTACCTAGTTTACATAGTTTGACAAGGGTATCTATATGAACTCGTTTAACCAGACAAAAAAGACGAAAGTTGTTGCAATTAAGAATTTTGATGAAGAACTCTATAGATTGATTAAGACATATGCTTCTCTCGAAGGTAGGACTATTACATCTATTTTTGAAGAAGCTTTACGTAAATGGTTAGAGAGCAGAGGTGATTATAGAGAGGTTTATCTTTGGGTTAAACTAGAAGAAGCTTATATGGAAAATCTAAGGACATTTAATGAGCATAAATCCCGACTAAATAAGCATAAAGAAGGATATGTACTCGTATGTGATGGCAATTTAATCGGGGTTTTCCCAGATTATGAGGATGCGTTAAGAAAATCTAGTGAAACTTGTAAAATACACGGGCTCATCATCAAGCTCCCATATAAGAGTGGGAGAGAAGAGATAGACTTAGGACTACCTTGGTGATCAATTCTTGTCTACTTATTTTGAAAACGATAAACTTAACTATGCTCCATATATAAAGGCGACCCTACATGATCCGTTAAAACGAAAAAGTGTAACGTTAGAGCTTATGATCGATACCGGTTTTCAGGGCGGAGTACTTATACCATTAAATACCTATGTCGAGTTAGGGCTTAATCTCTTCGAGGAACCAAAGATCGTGGGTAAAACAGCTTTAGGGGATAAGGTAGAGCTTAGGGTTTCAAAAGTATTCTTTGAATACAATAACATAAGGGTTTTATGTAACGCATATACAGCATTGGGTGTAAAGAAGGCTTTACTGGGTAGAGAGGTTTTGAGAAAGACTGGGTTGCTATATAAGCCTCCACATGAACTTAAAATAGGAGTTTAAACACCATCCTTATTCTAGTAGGGTTTTTCAATACTAGTTATTTACATGTATTGTTAAATAGAGATAATATTATATGAATGTATAACTAAGTTGAATTAATAAATAAGCCTCATTAGAGGGTTTTCATGAAGAGGTATATGTGGTTTTTTGATTTTTATCAAATGCTTGTTACAATGGCTATTGCGTTGATCGGAGGATACGTGTTCACGTACTTATTATCATGCGCTATACGTGCTTGTGGCTCATACGCATTTATACGTGAGGTTGGGCCCTTCTTCGTCTTAGTATTCGGCGGTTTAACAGTATATGGTCATATAACATCGCTTACTAGGCCAACAAGTGGTGTTGTATCAACGGCTGTCGTTGATTCAGAGTTAGCAGAGTATACTGAAGATGCTATTAAGACTGGTCATGAGGATTTTATTTCACTGATAAGTACAGTGGTTGGTGCAATATTGGCTTTTGTAGTTTCACTCGTTATCTCAATATTCATACTTTGAATTTCAATAATTACCGGGTACGTTACATCTATTTATTCCATCCTATACATAGTTGTCTTACATAGGAAATACTATGTAGATAAATTAAATGCTATGAGTTAGGGTTATATGGAGGGTTTACCTAGTTTGATCAAGATCAATAGGGTAGTACTATATAGTTTTCGTAAAGGTATTCTTATGGATAAAATACGTGATTATCTAAGTAGTTATGGTTTTAACTATGATGAAGCATCATCCCTAGATTTTAGCTCTATAAGTAGTTATGATGCATTATTCTTAATCGGCACAGATCATGATCTACTAAATGTTTTACAACAAATAGGCGACAAGATTATCCCAATACTACATATTAGTCCCCCGGGCTATACTAGTTTCTTCGCCTCCATAGAATGGAGTAGTTTAGAAGAGGGTTTGAAGAGGATCGTATCTGGTGACTATGATCTTGTTGAGTATATGAGGCTTAAAGCCTACATTGACAATGAGGGGCCTTTCTATGGTTTAAATGAGTTGGCCTTATTTTCCTCGCGGAGTGCTGTCCTCGTCAACTATGATCTACACGTGGATAAAGAATTTATATGGAGTGATACTAGCGACGGCTTAATCATAGCTACACCAACTGGCTCAACTGCTTACGCATACTCGGCCGGCGGCCCGATCGTTATGAGGGACGCTGACGTATTAGTTATAGTACCCGTTAACTCATTGAACCCTATGAGGAGACCATTAATAGTGCCAGCAACGGCCGAGATCAGGGTTTCTGGGATCACTAGTAGTTATAAGTGTGAAGCAATCATTGACGGCGTCAGACGTATACGAGTTAGAAAAGAAGTACTCGTGACACAGGCTGATAAACCAGCATTATTCATAAGACTGGGTAGGAGGTTGAGCGAGCAGATCGTGAGGAAGATAAAACTTGCGATTGAAGACCTTGATCTACCGCCAAGCGCTAAGTATGTCTACAAAATGCTAGAGATACATGGTGAGGCAACCGTTAAGGATCTCGTAGAAATAACTGGTCTGCCCGAGAGAACAGTTAGACATGCATTATCAATACTACTTGAGAAAGGCCTCGTGGAGAGAGTAGTTAACCTTAGAGATGCTAGGCAGAGAATATACCGTGTAAGTAAGACTTATTCTCAGAAATAAACTAGTCTCCAGTGGAAACATAGGTGTGGCACTGGGGAGTTCCACCTGTTTCCACGAGATCTTTCCACGGCTCGGCCAGCATCACGATCGATTTTCTATGGATGGAACCGGGGGGTTACAGGGGTATATTTCCACTGGAGAACATCTCAATGTAAATACTGATTTGTTTATTACTAATTATACCTAATACATCATATAATGGTGTGAGAATTGCCTATTGATAAAGAGGTTGTTGAAAACAGATTGCGTGAAGTCTTGGAGGCTATTAATGAGCTTAAAAGACTTGCTTCTAAACCATATACTAGTTTAAGTGTTGATGAGAAGTATTCAATGAGATATAACATCATAGTTTTAGTTGAAGCTCTTGTAGCTTTATCTATTCATATAGCTAGAAACATGTACAACTATAAACCAAGGTCTTATGTTGATGCTATAAGATATGTGGGTGAGAAGATAAGGTTTTCTCACTTAGATGATCTAGTTGCTTTGATTAGGTTGAGAAATATTCTTATCCATAGGTACTGGAATGTAGATGACCGTAAGATATATGATTTTATAAAACAAGATTTCAAGTATGTTGAAGAGTTTCTAGACGCTATTAAAAAGCTTATCGGGATGTAGTACTGTGGATACGAATATAGTTTACTATAGGGTTAAGTTAGAAGATATAGTATCTAAGTTAGAGAATGTATTAAGGAGCGATCCTAGAGTAGAGATAGCCGTACTTTTTGGCTCAGTACTATATAGTAATGATGTTCGAGACATAGATATAGCAATATATGCTTATCCGCCATTAGCGTTGAAAGAATTATTACTACTTGGTGATAAACTAGAGAGGATCATTAATATACCAGTGGATCTAGTGCCATTAAACGAGATCCCGCCTAGTCTCCAATACAAGGTATTAATAGAGGGAAAACCATTAGTGGTGAAAAACAAAGACCTATATAATAAACTAATATTATCAGCTTTAGGGCAGATACAAGATATAAGACTAAAAGAAGGAATTACCTAAGACAACTTACTTAGGGAATAAGATCTTATCGAGTCTTCATTTATGTTTTCCTAATAGTCTCTTATAAAGCCTATAGAGTATGTAGATAGAAATTAGTCCAACCGTAACTACTATTAACGCATAGTTATCATATTCGTTTATTCTAGTTTGAGGAGTTGTTTGTGAAGATATTTGTTCTTCTGCGGGTTTTTCAACTACTAT
>CAZVAW010000063.1:0-7533 GCA_964625205.1 uncultured Desulfurococcaceae archaeon | reverse complement strand
TATTCGACGTACACGTAATGGATATTGAGTTGTTCCGTGAAAACCTTGTCCCTGGTACTTTCTTATCCGGCTTAGCACTGGGATACACTATATTATATGATGAGATAAATATTGAGAAAGAAATCCTAGATTTCCTCGAGAAACTAAGCAGGGAAAAATACATACTACATAACAAATATGGTTCATGGGATCTCTCGAAGCATGCACGGATCATGTTAAGGCTTAAATCTAAGAGCCGAATGGTTCAGTAAAACCCTTAAGTGAGAGGCAAAACTTGCTTCTAAGATACTGAGGCATTATTAGATCATATCATTTCTTTGATCGTCTTGTTTTAAACTATTTCTATAACTTTTGGTTTGGGCTTCATATGATTTGGAGTTTTCCGAGGGTCTTGCCGTGGACGTGATTTATGTGTCGTGGGACAAGGCTATTCGTATGTGTTATGAGCTTGCCGTGAAAATCCTTAATTCCAACGAGGAGTTCGACGCCATAGTCACTATATCGCGTGGAGGCCTTATCCCGGCCCGGATCGTTAGCGACGTACTTGGTATTGACGAGTTTTATACTATCCGGTCTAAGTACTGGGGGGTATATGGACGAGTATATGAAGAGCCAAGGGTCTCGATACACGAGGTGATCGATGTTAAGGATAAGAAGGTTCTCATCATAGATGAGGTTGTTGATACTGGGGATACAATGTCTAAGATAGTCGATATAGTCTATAAACTTGGAGCTAAAGAGATCAAGGTAGGCGTCCTCCATTATAAGGCTCGTAGTAAGTATATTCCAGATTATTATGTTGAGAAAATCGAGAAATGGGCATGGATCTTCTACCCGTGGTCGATGTCCGAGACACTCTATGGTTTAGCGGTTAAGGATAGTCATGGTGATGTATTGGATCGGGTTCGTAGGATTATCGAAGAGCTTGGAGTTGAGGTTGATTATCTCGGTTATGAGAACTTAGTTAGATCGATCGAGATCTATAGGAGTAGGTATGGGGAGCCCGTATAATGGGCACGGAGATCTGTCCGTTTGAGTACCGTTATGGCTCACGTGAGTTAAAAACTATATTGAGCCGCGAGAACATTCTACGGAAATACTTGTTAGTCGAGAAAGCACTAATGGATGCGTTGGAGAAAATAGGTTATGCTCCACATGGTTGTGGTGAAGCTCTACTAAAATGTATTGATCGCGTTAAACCAAGCGAGGTTGATGAGCTAGAGCATAGGACTGGGCATGAGATCGCATCACTAGCTATTCTCCTCGGCGAGAAATGCGGTGAATGCGGTAAATACGTCCATCTTGGAGCTACTAGTAATGATATAATAGATACTGGCTGGGCCTTAGTACTGCGCGAGGCTTTAGTTGTTATCAAGGATAGGTTGAAGAACATATTATTCAAACTATCTAATCTAACAAGGCAATACATGGATACGATCATGATCGGTAGAACACATGGTCAACACGCATTACCATTAACGCTCGGATTTAAACTAGCTAACTATATCTACGAGCTTACACGTAGTTATGAACGCTTATGTGAAATGGAGAAGAGATTGGTAAGGGCTAAGATAGCGGGAGCAGTAGGTACTATGGCTGCTTGGCAGGGTAAAGGCTTGAAAGTAGAAGAGATCGTGGCACACGAGCTTGGTTTAGAACCCCATATAATATCCACACAAGTAGCTCCACGAGATGGTTATGCCGAGTTAGCTTTCGTAATAGCTATTTTAGCTAGTCAATTCGATAGACTCGCCCTTGAACTTAGAGAATTGGCCCGGCCCGAGATCGGTGAGGTAATGGTAGGGGATGGAGAGATAGGTAGTAGTACTATGCCTCACAAGAAAAACCCTGTAAAAGCCGAGAGAGTCTCCGGCTTAGCACGTATATGTAGAGGTTTAGCGCTGTCGGCTGTTGAAAACATTGTCCTTCTCCATGAGCGGGATCTCTCCAATAGTAGTCTAGAACGTGTACTTTTACCGCATCTACTTTTAACTATTGATCAGATCATGGTGGATATAGAGGATGTTTTATCAAAACTAAGGATCAGCCAGAGGAATATGTTGAGAAACATAGAGTTGTCAAGTGGATTATATGCCTCAGAGTGTTTAATGGTGAAACTAGTGTTGAAGAAAGACATAGCTAGACATGAAGCTCATCACATGATCTCGCAACTCGTTGATCAAGCAATTAGTTCTGGGAAGAAATTCTTGGAGGTCGTATTAGAGAGTAGAGTTGGAGAACTACTTGGTCGTGATGAGGTTTTAGAATGTTTTGAGCCACATAAATATCTTGGAAACTACCGCGAACTAATAGAGCGTACACTAAAGTACTCAGCCGAAGTAACTAGTAGGTGTTAATCCATGCTAACGATCGTGGTGGGCGGTTTCTTCGGTGATGAGGGTAAGGGTAAAATAGTAGCGTATCTAGGGCTAACCGATAAACCATACATAGCTGTTAGATGTGGAGCAATAAACGCTGGCCACACAATAGTATATAATGGCCGGACTTGGAAACTACGAGCAATACCCTCAGCATTCATAAACAAAGACACTAGACTAAGAATAGCGCCGGGGGCCTTGATCAGGTTAGACGTGCTTTACAAGGAGATAAGGGAAACTGGAGTTCATGATCGTTTACTATTAGATTATAACACCGGGGTTATAGAGGAGCGCCACGTCGAGATCGAGAGGAGAGACGCTATATTATCCGGTAAGATCGGCTCCACACTACAAGGTGTGGGAGCAGCTATGGCGGATCGTGTTCTTCGAAGGCTAAGATTAGCACGTGATATACCAGAGCTTAAGAAAATGGTTACCGATGTAGCGTTAGAGGTTAACGAAGCACTCGACAAGGGATTTAACGTGTTGATCGAGGGTACTCAAGGAACTTTCCTAAGCCTATACCATGGCACATACCCTTATGTTACAAGCCGAGACACCACAGCATCCGGTTTCGCATCAGAGGTAGGGATAGGGCCTCGCCGTGTAGATGAGGTTATTGTTGTCTTTAAAGCATATGTCACACGTGTTGGGGCTGGGCCTCTTGAAAACGAGTTATCCGAGGAAGAAATCATTAGGCGTGGATGGGTTGAGAAAGCAACTGTTACTGGTAGATTAAGACGCGTAGCTCCATTCAATATAGACTTAGCTAGGAGAGCAGTATTGTTGAACTCAGCTTCTCAAGCCGCTATCACTAAACTAGATGTATTGTATCCAGAGGCTCGTGGTGTACGTGAATGGGACAAGTTACCACGTGAAGCTAGGAAATGGGTTGAGGAAATAGAAGGCGCTATTAAAACCCCAATAACACTAATTGGTACCGGGCCCGAAGCCACTCATATAATTGATCGGAGGAGGGAGCTCGGTTTTACAAGGTGAGCCTTGTTGAGAGAATATGATGTGGCCATAATAGGGGCTGGCCCGGCCGGTTTATTCGCTGCTTATGAGCTAGTGGTTAACGCTGATCTACGAATAGCTATTATTGAGAAGGGGCTTCGAGCATCACAGAGAATATGTCCATTGATCAAGTCGTCGCTTGGCGAGGAGTATAGGAACATAGTGTGTAGAAGATGTGATCCATGCCATGTAATGGAGGGTATTGGTGGAGCGGGGGCTCTTAGTAGTGGTACTATTAATCTTAGGCCAGATGTAGGCGGTGATCTAGATAAACTAGTAGGTAGTTGGAGGAAAGCCGAGGAACTCATAAAATACGTAGATAAGGTATTCCTACGTTTCGGGGCCCCACGTGATAGGTTGTATATAGTAAATAGTGATAAAGCCCGTGAACTAGAGAGGTTAGCCGCTAAAGCCGGAGCTAAATTCATACCAACACCCCAGAGACACATGGGTACCGATAACACTGTTAGGGTTATCGAGAATATGACGAAATTCCTAGAAGAACATGGAGTCCATATATACACAGCTACAAAAGCACTAGATATCGTGAAAGAAGGCAAGTTATTCAAAATACTAACTAGTAGGGGCGAGCTATACTCTAGATACATAATAGTAGCACCGGGTCGTAGTGGCTCGGCATGGTTTGCTGAATTAGCTACTCGGAGAGGTATTGAGGTTGAGCCGGGCCCATTAGATATTGGTGTTCGTGTAGAAATACCAGCTTATGTAGCTGAGCCATTGACAGAGATCGTCAGAGACCCCAAGATCATACTATATACTAAGGTATACGACGACAAAGTTAGAACATTTTGTTTCAACCCATTCGGCTACGTGATCCAAGAGTTTTACGAGGATGGGACGGTAGGTGTTAATGGAGAGTCATATGCTAGTATAAGATCACGTAACACGAACTTCGCATTACTAGTAACGATCAAACTAACAGATCCGTTCGAGGATACTATAGCTTATGGTAAAAACATTGCTAGGTTAGCCACGAAACTAGGTGGTGGAAAACCAATCATACAAAGACTAGGAGACTTATTGGCTGGCCGGAGGAGTACATGGGATCGTATTAGTAGAAGCTCTGTCGAGCCAACATTGAAAAACGTTACACCAGGAGATATTGGCATGGCTTTACCCTATCGTGTAACAGCTAACCTAGTAGAAGCTATTGAGAGATTAGACACGATCATACCGGGAGTATCCTCACCACAAACACTACTCTATGCTCCAGAGATCAAGTTCTACAGTGTTAAAGCACGTGTAGATAAGAACATGGAGACTAGCCTAGAAGGATTATTCGCGGCCGGAGACGGGGCCGGCCTCTCACGCGGAATAAACGTAGCCGCCGCCACCGGGGTATTAGCTGCCCGTGGTGTTCTCGGTAAAATATAGTATCCCCCGACAACACTCTATAACATAGGTGGTTTAAGACAAGATGCCTAGACCAATTACTATAAAAACAGTTTATCGTGAGGAAACCTTTGAAGTAGCTTTTCGTGGTGATAGTTTCGAGGTAAATATCTATAGTGGGGAGTATGTTGCTTATAGGGTCTATACTGGTGATTCGATATATGTTTTCAGCGCACCAGTTAATCTAGAGGATAAGATCAAGCCACTAGTAGATAAGATAACCAGTAAAGCCTCTAGGGAGATGAGGTTTGATGATAACTTCTATGAAGGTGAGTATAAAGTTGGTAAAGGGCTTGGAGTTGACGAGATACGTGAGATCGTGGGCTTAGCTAGTGGTAGGGTTAGAGAATATGGTTTAAACGCAGAGGTGATCATGGTCTCTAGACACACGATCACCCGCCATTATGTCGGGGAATATAATGTGGAAGCTGTTGATGATCGGTGGATACACGAGCTATACATTTACCCATACACCATGTACATGGGCCGTTTATTGGCTACTGGTAAATTATTAGCACATCCCGATCCACGGGTGATCATTGAGGAAGTAGATAATGTTGCTAAAGCTTTAGCTAAGAAAATAGAATTACAAGCTAGGGCCCGGAGCTTCAACCCAGTATATATTGGGCGTTGGAAAACAATACTTGCTGGAGACTCGGCATGTGCCTTATACCACGAGTTAGCACATTTACTGCAGGCGGATGAGCCGGTAAAACTACCACTAGAGACAGAGATTGGGGCTGAGCTAAAGATCGTCGAAGATCCATTTTACCCCGGCCCACTCCAGAGAATGTTTGATGATGAACTATATCCTGGATGGAGGAGAACACTAGTAGAGGATGGCATAGTAGTTGATTATCTAAGGACGAGATTAACAAGTAATGGTTCAAGACCAGGTAATGGCCGTGGATTATTCACAAGACCAAAGCCGATGTATCATCAGTTAATAGTTAAATCGGGTGACTGGAGTCTCAACGAGGCTTTCGAGGAGTTTAAAAAACTAGTTTATGTAGAGGATATTGTTAAGGCCGAACTCCATGGTAACTATATTAATATTGTCCCAGAGACAGCGTTGATGTATGAGAAGGGGAAGTGGGCGCCAGTAAAGAACCTAGTTATAAAGATCCCTGTGAACCAGTTAAATAGGATCATGATAGGCGTTACCCGTAATTTAAACATTAGATATAGCTATGAGAGAAATATGCCGATATACGAAGTAGCTCCTTCTACTATTATTGAGGCTAAAATAACAACATAAATACCATATTATTGAACCTAAGTATATTTTCTTTTTTAACCATGCCATTTAAACTCTTATGTGGTGGAAGAAGAGACTATTATAATAATTTTTCCATAGTATAGATAATAAAGATAATAAACTTGTAAATATCTAAGGCTAATAATCCCGAAATCTATATATTGTTTAAGGATCTTTTAAAAGTTCTATAAATTCTCTCTTTGAAATTCCTGCTTGACGCAGTATAGCCAAAAGAGTTCCTTTGCTTAATTCACTGTGAAGAGGTACTATAACTACACGGTCATTCTTGATCAATTTTGCGTGACTCCCACGTACACTTTTTACTACGAATCCTTTCTTACTAAGGGCTTTTATCACATCTCGTCCTGATACTACTGGTAATTTCATCTTACCACCATTTGACGTTCTTGCTCGAGACATAATACTTAGCTTTGCTCTCATCATTCACACGTTCCTCCTTCTTTATAATACGTCCTTCTTTTCGTAAAGCACCCACTACTAATGCTAAATAACGCTTAGCAGAATAAGCCGAACCCGCTAAACGTATTAACTTATTAAGTGCAGAGTAGGAGTTTTTCTCGTATTGTGCAACTTCAAGAATGTCATCTAGGGTTAATCCCATTGGATATCTGTTCAGTATATCGTAAACCTCTTTTTTTAACTCCTCCTTAAATTCCCTATTTAAGATCTTAGGTTTACCAGCTTCACTAGGTGTAGGAGGTTGTTTTTCACGTTTACGTCTAACTTGTTGAGAGGTTTCACTTTTAAGATTCTCGTAAACAACACGTATGTTCTTGCTTGAACATATAATTATTCTATCTTGTTTTAAGTCGATAATCACATCACTTACACGTTCTTTATCGTCGTATTTAACACGTACTTCGTCATCGTTACGTATGATTACGAGAGACGTTGCGTTACACCTCGAGAGTATGTTTTTGTTTCATACCTTAATAAATGTCACGTTTCCAAGATCGCATTACGTGAAAACGTGAACGTGGGCGACGATACTTATTAGGAGAGTATACATATAATGTTATTAAGGTGTCTGTTATATGGCTGAGGTTGAAGTCACGGTTTTTGTCTGGCGTGAGGGTAAATGGTATGTAGCGTATGAGCCTGTTAGTGGTATATCTAGCCAAGGTAAAACCGTTGATGAAGCGCTAGAAAACATAAAAGAAGCACTAGAACTCTATCTCGAAGAAAAACAAGATCTATATAGTATAGATAGAGTTATGATAACTAAGATAAAAGTTAAAACACCTATGAAAGCATTAGAGGAGCGAAAAAGTACTGCATAATATTATCCTTCATTCTTTTAAGGATTCTTTGTGAGTTAAAAGTTTGAATAACATTAAAGAGCCAGTATAGTTTCTGTTTTTCTTAATTGTCTTGTTGTAGGGTCTATTTCGAGACCTAGATTCTCTAATGCTGTTAAACCAAGTACTTCAACGTCTTTGTCAAGCC
>CAZVAW010000062.1:0-7807 GCA_964625205.1 uncultured Desulfurococcaceae archaeon | reverse complement strand
GGCTTCGCTTGTACTACCATATACTGGTGCTTCAACATAACCTATACCCTTGTTCCTCAATACCTTATAGACCCTCATACTAGCCATTGGTGTAACCGTACTAGCGTTAATGAATACCGTATTAGGCCTAGAATAGATCAATCCATTCTCTCGGAAAACAATATCGTAGAGGGCTTCATCATCAGATATGAAAGCAATAGCTACTTTGGCCTCCTCGAGAGCTTCGCGTGGTGAATCAACAACTACACCATTGATCTCGCGTGCTAGTTCTTCGGCCTTGGCTTTAGTCCTATTATATAGTATGACTTCATAGCCTTTACTAACTAGGCATCTAGCGAGGTTAGAGCCCATTAAACCAGTACCTATAACGCCTATCTTCAAACTCTACCACCCGATCAATTTCTATCATAGAGAGTCTTAGTATTCATTGAATTAATAGTGTTTTCCGTTAACTTAATACCAGCGTATTAGTAGAAATAGTAATAGTGGTGAATGAAATGGTTAGAGTAGGCTGGATAAGAGCTAAACGTAGAGTTAGAGTTGGTTGGATAAGAGGGTTTGCTTATGGCGGTAAGGGTAAAATTGTTGATCAAGGTAAACGGGAAAACTAAAGAAGTAGTAGCTCTTGTTAATAGTGGTTATGAAGCTGATTCTCCACAGCTTATGATACCACATGGTGTTGCACGTGAACTAGGTCTTTGGCCCCCACCCACTGTTTCACGTGAACTAGTATATGATACTGCTGGCGGCCCGGTTAAGGTATGGTTGATCCCAGGTGTTGCTAAAGCTAAGGTAGTCGCCGAGGATCAAGTATCTTCAAAAGAGGTTTTAATCGATCTCGTGGTTTCAACGTATGTTGATGAACCATTAATAAGTGATGCTTTAGCAAGTGCTTTTGAGATAGTGATCGAGGACCCATATAGGGGTTTATGGAGGTTTAAATGGGAGGATAAAGTTAGAGAAAGTGTTAAGAAGTAAGTATTTACTCGACTTCTATACCCAATAACGTCCTAGCCATAAACCCGATCAAGTATGTGGCTCCAGCTGCTCCTAACCCCGTTAGTATTAGTTCAACGATCTTTTTCTTGATCTTAAGCCCGGCCGTTAACGCTACGAAGAACCCTACAAAACCAAGCATTGCTGCCGCGATCAATAGTGAAGATGGTAATGCATAAGGTATTGGTAATCCTATGAAGTATGGTGTCAATGGTATAAATGCTCCTAATAAGTAGAATAAGCCAGTATATATTCCCGCTTTCAAGGGATTATCACTTGTCTCAACACCAGCTATTTCTTCGAGCTCGATATTCTTAGAGACAACTTCGTCGGCTACTTGACGTGATGTTTCAATGCTAAAGCCTTTGCTATGGAATAGTTTCTCTACAATACCATGTATAGTCTCCGGCACTAGTTTCACAAGATTTAGGAAACGAGAACGTCTACTCATATTAACTTCTCTTTGTGACTTTACACTAACATATGACCCTATAGCCATCGATAAAGCCCCAGCAAAACCAACGATCAACCCTCCAAGCGCTACATTCAACGGATCACCGTAGGCCGCGGCCAATCCCGTGGATACAGATAGTATTTCTACAAGGCCATCGTTCATACCAAGTATAGCGTCTCTAACATGGTCTAAAAACTCTTTAAGCCTAGACTCTTCCTCTAAG
This sequence comes from uncultured Desulfurococcaceae archaeon, assembly GCA_964625205.1. Lineage (GTDB taxonomy): Archaea > Thermoproteota > Thermoprotei_A > Sulfolobales > Desulfurococcaceae > CAZVAW01. The sequence continues at coordinate 6,134 of CAZVAW010000062.1, read as the reverse complement.
AACGTATTCTCATGCATATACTCGTCGACGATTATCTTCTTCAACTCCACTCTCTCATTATCGCTTAGATCGCCGTGTTCAAGTATCCATGAATAGAGGTTAATAGCTTCATTTTCATCACGTTCTAGTAGTTTAAGTGTTAAACCAAAACCTATTAATCGATAAAGTAGAGTGTATAACTTGATCCGAGTTTTCCGAGGCTTAAAACGATCAACGTCAACACCATGTTTAACTAGGTATTCACGCCAAAACCTAGCATGCCTAGCCTCCATCTCAGCTATCTTCCTCAAAGTATCCGAGATCGGTTTACCGGCTAGTTTCTCGGCTAAATACCTATATATAATAGTAGATTCTAACTCATCAAGATATGACTCTATAGCCTTGCTCTTAACATCCACTATAGCTCACCATCCACTGCTAGAAAAATATGTTATCGCGAGCATTTATAGAGAAACACCCAAGGGAGTAGAAGCGATCAGTAGCGGCCTTTATCCACACAATATGGTTCGGTCCGCTGAAAGCTCATCACCTTATCCTATTCTAGTGCTAATGTTTTAGACACCTAAATTCTTACCCGATCTATTAGTATTACATAACGTGCAGTTACGGAATGTTGTGATGAAAACTGATATATAAAGTTTATCCCAAGATCCGGTTACCTCTAGAAATATTAAACTTTTACAAAATCTTGAACGGTTACTTCACTATAGGTGGGAAAAAGTGGAGAAAGAAAGGTTAAAGGTAGCTAGAAACACCCTTTACATATTCTTAATACTAATATTCTTAACCCAAGTATTTAATGCAACAACGACTTATGCCGTTGATCTATCAGCATATGCACGCGATATATATAGGCCATTAATAGGGGGAGTTCAAGTTAAAATACTAGTTTATGGATCCGATACCGAGGTGGACTGGATACGTACTTTAGGATACTTAGCACGCGATAGTAATGATAGGTTAGGATTTGCCATTGTTGCCCATTGTATGTGGGTACCCGAGGAGAATATATGGAGTAATAATGCTTCTTTCTATCAACCAGTTTATAGTGAAGATAACTTCATAGGTAATAACCCTATCTTAATAGGACCTAAAGAATTAGCCTTTATACCATTAGCCAATGATGTTCCAAGCGAACCATATATACTCAATATTAGTGATACAACTTATAAGGCGAATAAATTACCAGTTACTGGTTATTTCGACCTAGATGAAATAGATGAGGCCAAGAGAGGTCAATGGAAAGTATATAAGACTGGACGAACTACAGGCACTACGTCTGGTTTTATTCTTGAGGTCTATAGAACGGATAGAACGTTCACTATAGACTTTGATGGAGTGTTAGTAAATATTACAGCTAGATGGATAGAAACTAGTGCTAAAATGGAAAAAGGTGATAGTGGTTCTCCTCTCTATTACATCGGTTTTACATATGACGAGAACGGCAACAAGATCTATGAGGCAAAATTAATAGGTATACTCTCAGCATTTACTGAGACTAAGTCTTTCGCAATACCAGTTGTCGATTTTATTGATTATCTTAATATAAGACCAGTATTAACTAGTATTTCTTCCTCGGGTTCTTCAGGTGGTAGCTCCGGGGGTGGTGGAGGTGGTTTACCCCCTGAAGATATTGTCGCGTTTTAATCGTAAACTGGGTGTCCGTATGAGAATTCTCTTAGTTTATCTCACAATACTACTAATAATCAATAGTTATTATCCAATAGTAGCTTCAAGTGGGTCAACATCAAGTTCATTATATAAGGCTATTATTTACGATAACGTTGCTGCGGTAATACTTGATGAAAGTAAAGTATATAGAGTTATTGATAACTTCGTGTTTATAATATCTGATCAATGGAGCGAGTTAGAGTTACTTGATTTCCCACAAGAAGTTAATATTATCAAACAACGCTATGGGGAGTATTCAAGCTTTGCCTCTAATACAATTAATCCCTTTATCAACATAACAAAAGCGTTAAATGTATTAAATAAATACGGAGATCACGTACATGTAAAGATTGTATTAAACGAATATCTAGGAGAAACTAGTGTAAAGTACGAATACATTATCTCCGTCAACAAGTTAAAAGAGTATTGTAGGCTATGGTTAAGTAACCATGATAACGACCTCTTATACACCATGCTTACTAATACCTTATTTAACCCCAATGAATGGGCTAGGAAATTAATAGGTTACCATGCAACAAACGAAATCAGTAGTTACACAAAGATCACTAAGATAAAGATATATGTAGTCGAGACAGGTAATAAAGAAGTGTTCACAGAGGTTAATATAAAATATCCTCTTAAATACTATGAACTAGTCAACGAAGACATACTTAACGGCTTCATACACGGTTTTAAAGACACAATAAATGATTATTTCCAAAATACATTTTCAAAAGTGTACACGGTATTCTATATACTACCATACGATATTGAAGCACTAGATCATACATGGTCAAAAATATTTGATACAGCTAGTGAGGAAGAACTACAAGAATTCTATAGTTTATTTGAAGAGAAATTCAATATAGATAAGGGGTTTTATAGTATTGTAACTGGAGTATATGGTTCTGCAATAATATTATCATATGAATATTTAAGTAAGTATATTAAGGAAAAGAACATAACATTAAACGAGTTAATACGTGAACTACATACTTCTATAAAGAACACAACATTATATAAAAAACATCTTAAGGATATACCATTGGTTATCTTGATATGTAGAACACCAGTACTACAAGCGGGAGGATCAAATAAAACCATAGACATGACAAAGACTTTAGGAAAAACTAATGTAAACGAGGTATCTAACGAGAATAAAACTAGTAGAGACGAAAATACGGCTGTATGGGCTTTCATAGTCCTAGTAGTAATCGTATTAGCCGTAGCATCATTCATCGTTATAAGAAGGATCTAGGAACTTCTCTTTTTTCTTTAACTTAGTTAACCTACTTCTACAAGCAACGTTAAGAAGTTATAAGGACGACTCTCCATTAAACGTGGATTGCTAACTTTGTTTTAGTATTAAGGTTTAAATAATATTTTAAACAGATCTAGTATTGGGAGTTAAGAAATTGGTCCATATTATCAAAATAGGTATAATGACTCGTTTCACAAATTTTTGGATGATATTTTTCATAGCTATGGCTTTATTTATGTTAGCATTATACTTATTTTTAGCTCCTCTACCATATGCTAGGCCAGAGGATCGTTATGTTTTTACAACTGTAATAGCCGTATTAGCATTTGCTGCCGTGTATATCGCTTATCAATCCCATGTAATAAATACCTTGTACAATAAATACTTAGACTTATTGAAAAACATTAAAGTAGTTGACAATAAACTAGTCTTGCCCACTAACTCCATAGTTAAAATAAACATTAATATAACTCGTTATCTATTACGAGGAAGAACACGCGCAGACATTAAATACGACATATTGGGTAAAATCAATTCTAATTCCATAGAATTAAATAATAAAGAGCCATACTTATTTATTGGTAGAAGATCCTCTATAGAGGATAAAGATAACCTATTAGAACTATACTATAATGGAACAGGCTATATCATAACATATGAGGGTATAGAATACCTAGTAATAATCCTCCATCCATATAGACTAGTTTTAGAAAATACGAGATTAACTGTATCACGTGATAGAGATTATGGTGAGGCTGAGTTCTCCTTTAAAGATCATATCATATCGACTAAAATATATTATAGGAGAGAATCTTCACGTGGTCTAAAATTAAGTCTTGTTATACCACATCCACATATACTCTATAGTTTTATGAAAATAGACTTATATAAGATCGGGGAGGAGGGGTTAAAACAAGTAGAGATCAGGTACCCGGTTTTAGAAGAGCCTCATATTCTTATCATGCCTTTTAAACCCTTATTCATATCAAGTGCTAAGATTAAGTTGTCAAGATTTAAGTATCGAGACGGTTTATTTAATGACGTGTTTGTACTAGGGTTTAATAATGCGAGGCTTAAGTTAACATTAGATATACCATTTGGTAAAGATGTTTCTACAGAAGCAACGTTAAAGACCTTACCTATGTAGTTTCCATGTAAAAACTATAGTATTATTATGTAGGATAAACTCCTAGTTACTATTTGGAATCCTCTCCTCATATAGTATTTCTCGAGACCATCCACGGCATCTAAGTATATGTTAGTATAACCTCCTCTGATCATCTCGTCGATCAGTTTATACAATAGTTTAGTGCCTACTCCTTTACCCTGATATTTCCTTTTAACAGCCAGTGTATATACGTAGCCTACTCGTGCTCCAGATATACTAGTGTAGATCTCGCCATCACAATAACCGATCGGCTCACCGCTCTTATATGCTAGGAAGACGATCATTTTATCTAATCTATCCCTATAGAATCTCTTAGCATCTTCTAACTCCCATGGTATAAACCATGGGTATTGTGAGAAAGCATCATTGTAGATCTCAACGATATCCTTAACATGTTCTAATCCTCCCCTAATAATCTCTAGATCACCATAGTTTGTTTTACTAGCTAGTCCTCGATATTTGTTGATATCTAACTTCATAAATGTAGCGGTATAATCCACGGTTATCGGCTCTATTAGTTCTCTTAATAGGTTGTGTAGAAAACGATACTCATAGCCAAGCCTAAGTCTCGTTAAACCAGTGTATCCCTCTCTAACTACTTTCTTCCTAAACCACTCTATGATCTTCTCAACAACCATTAACTGGTACGACTTTGTCAAACTAGGCCTTAATCGTAGCATTGCACGGAACATATCACTTGATAACCACATATAACCATAGCCGAGTACACGCTCATTCTCAACGACTAGGCAGAAATCCTCGGGTTTAAACCATGAGGCGTTAAACCACGTGTCTCTAAATTCCTCAACACTCGTAGGACTACCTACGTCGGGGTACTCTACCTCTACAAATTCGTTAGAAACCTCGACGAGAGATTCATCATATGATCCTCCGCCATAACTGCCGATCAGCCTCATCATGTATCACCTGTTATTGTCTTATGTTTAATAGGAGGGTTAAGAGATCACTATTTATGGTATAAGGTATAGAGAGGTATTATAACATTGACGTGGTGACCATTATGCCAAAGAAGAGAAGAAAGAAAATAGTGTTGAGCTGGAAAGACGTAGCTCTGCTTATAGATTCCGTGAAGCATGCTGAGGAGGTTAAGCCTGCGCAACAAGCTAAACGTGATGTTTTCGAGAAATACGGTGTTCTCGGAACTGATCGAGACCCAGAGCTTACGGCTTTATTCTATGGTATAATGCTTCGCCTCGGTATTCTTGATAAGATTATAGAGGAGTTAACCGGGGCTCGTTCAGCATATCTACTTGATCCTAAGCTACGGGCTGCTCTACGTGTATTGATTTATCTTGAGAAATATGCTCGTGACAAGATATGGTATGTTAACCGGATGGAGACTATTAAACGTGTATCGGCTTGGCTTTCTAAATATGTACACCCATATACTGGTATGTGGTTTATGAACACTATACTAGGTTTGAAAAACTACGAGTATAAACCCCGTGATCACTACGAGGAACTTATGACTAAATACTTGTTACCCACATGGTATATTAGGAAAATAGTTGATCTAGTTGGTGAAGAAGAAGCTAAGAAGATATTTGAGGCATTTCTTAAAAGACCATTGATTAGCGTACGTGTAAATATTTTGAAGTCTAGTGTAGAAGAAGTTGTTGAGACATTTAAACGTGAGGGTAAAGAACCGATCATTTCCAAGATAGTACCGACCGTGATCAAGTTTGAGGGGCCATATAACTTTAGTAAGTCGAAGCTATGGCTTGAAGGTAAGATCATTATACAAGAAGAAGCCGCTACATTAGCTTCTCTAATACTAAACCCTAAGCCTGGCGAGACAGTAGTTGATCTTGCTGCTGCTCCAGGTGGTAAGACTGAGCATATGGCTGAGCTTATGAAGAATAAAGGTGTCATATACGCGTTTGATGTTAATGAAAGGAGGATGAATCGTCTCAAGGAGATCATGGATCGTGCCGGTATAACTATTGTTAAGACCTACTTACGTGATGCTCGTGAAGCCCCACGTATACTTGGGGAGGAAATAGCTGATCGTGT
>CAZVAW010000061.1:0-7829 GCA_964625205.1 uncultured Desulfurococcaceae archaeon | reverse complement strand
GGCCATTTCTCCATCTTATAGCTCATATCCCAGAACATCCATTCGTATCTACTACTGGTTATAAATGCTTTCTTTAAACGCTCATATTCTTCTTTCTCACTATACTTGTCGAATAAGTTGATCAACCTAGTTGTTAACTCGATATACTCCTTAGAGGTGTATGTCTTGATCCATTCGCGGTATATCTCATTAGTGTTGCGTTCTATTAACTCTTTATGCACTTTTGGTATCTCCATGTACGTCCAGAAACAAGGTAGTGTTGCGGCTAGACACTCTATCGGTGAACCGAGACTACATGTTACTAGTACATGGTTCACGTAAGCAGTATTTGTGGGTGCTGGTTCGGTCTTTAGTACTGTCTCTAGTGTTAAACCTAGTTTATCCAGTAATTTAACATAGTTTTCCATCTCAATAGTAACATCACCGTATGCTAGGGTAAGTGCTTCTTTTAACAACTCATAGTCCCAAGCCTTAGAAGCTAGTATTGAGAAGGCTTTCGTCATACCTATGAGGAAGTTATAGTCCTGTATTACATAGTATTTAAACTTCTCAAGCGGTAGTCTACCCTCGAATAACTCAACCACAAATGGGTGTTTAAAGATCTCCTCCCAGATCTTCTCCGCGTCACGTCTAAGTTTCTCCGAGACACTCATACCTAGTTCTACCTCCTCCTAATTTTTGAACCAGCTAGTGAAGCTATATAACCATATATAGCTCCACTAACAACTGCCGCTATAATCCATAATGGCACTACCCCTGGATTCTTAGCAGCTTCCTCGGCTATTTCGCTGAATAATAGGATATCGAGAGCTACACATGGAAAACCAGCAAGTGCCCCAGCTAATGCACCGACTAGGGGTGTGTATTTCCTATACCTAAATATTAGATATGCTAACTCCGAAGCAGCTCCCTGGGCTGCACCGTATATAAGGTTTGTAAAACCACCAACAGTAGGTATTATTGTCTCGATCAGAGCTCCTAATGTCTCGCCGAGAAATGCTGAACCCGGTTTTCGTATGATCGAGGCAGCTAATGGTGCTCCTATAAACCATAATCCATAAGATACTATCCTAGCCGCTATTCCACCACCAATAGCCAATGCGGCGTTATATACTGCCCATGTAGCGTAGAATATTAGGCCAGCTACAATAGCTACTACGCCTAATAATGCGAAATCAATCACAGTATACCTAGCTAATCTGATGCTCACACCTTATCACCGTCCATAAAGCAATTATAACCCTATTATTATAGATATAATAACTGGGTAATAATATTTAAAGCTGAAGGTGAATAGAAAATGACCTACTACCCCGACATATTAAAAAAGTTATCTGAGGGAGAACTAGCAGAGGTTCTCATTGATCGTCTTCATTCTAAGTTGAGGAAAATAGTGAAGACAGACGTAGTCATAGTAGGAGCTGGCCCGGCTGGCTTAACCGCTGGATGGAGACTAGCTGAGAGAGGGTATAAGGTAGTTATTCTTGAGAGAATGCTTGGCGTAGGAGGTGGCATGAGAGGCGGTGCAATGCTATTCCCAGTGGGTCTACTAGAGGGTGGACGTGCAACTGAAATAGCTCGTGAAGCTGGCGTAAAACTAGTTAAGGCTAGTAACGAACTATATATCGCTGATCCAACCGAGTTATCGGTTAAATTAGCGGCTAAAGCAGTAGATGCTGGAGCAATAATATGGCCCGGCGTAATGGTCGAGGATCTTATAACGCGTAGCCGTGGCGAAGAACTAGTTGTTAATGGCGTACTTATTAACTGGACTACGGTGTACGAGGCTGGCTGGCACGTTGACCCCTTCTATATATGGAGTAAAGCAGTAGTTGATGCTACTGGCCACGATGCTTATGTTGTACGAATACTTGCTAAGAGACATCCAGAGCTAAAATTAGAGTTACCCGGTATGTCTACTGGTAATGTATGGGTTGGTGAGGAAGACGTAGTTACTAAAACTAGGAGGGTTGTTAGGGGATTATATGTTGCAGGCATGAGTGTAGCCGAGATTCATAATATTAATAGGATGGGCCCGATCTTCGGTGGAATGCTTATATCTGGTGAACGTGTAGCCGAGATTATAGCCGAGGATCTATCTAGACAATAGTTAATGGAATAACAATTTGGAAAGCTAAGAGTAGAAGTACTAGTGTTTCAGGTAAACCTATTTTTATCCCTTTATACTTTGGTTTTCTAAGTCTAAAACCTCTTAACTCAACAGAGATGCCAGCCCATACTGCTCTTTCGTATGCTATGCTTAGAAGTGGTAATAGGAAAGACTTTAGATCACTTGGTAAATAGGGGATTCTACGATACCCTCTCTCAAGCCTCGCGATCATGATCTCTTCATAATCTCTCTTCATAAGAGGAACTAGTCTTAGGGCGTATGAGAGTGAAAACGCCGTACCCTTAGGTATGTGTAGCTCAGACACAAGCGACTTTACTATATCATATGGGGTTGAGTTTCCGATAAAGAATAGTGTAGCACCAACAATCGATAATAATCTAAAGAATATAGCGATCGTCGCGTTTAAGGCTCCTTCACGAATAACTACTATACCAAGATCTAATACTGTGTTTCCAACGTTACTTATCGCATACGCGTTTATGAATGTACCCCATAGGGCAAGTAGTAGTAGAAGCCATAATAGTTTGTAGCGATAACCATATATGATTCCTAAAACACCATTAACAACCCCGATCACTAGCAAATCCGGTATTTCATGATAAGCGTAAGCCAGTAAGGATATAGTTAAGGCGTATAAGAACAATATTGATGTTGAGGGTCTATCCATTGATCACCACCTAGCATTTTTCTCTGAAACCTCTACGGCCTTTTCTTTTTCATATTCTTTAACTCGGCTTTTCTCAACATAATATATACGATCAGCTAATTCGCTGACAACACGTGGATCATGTGTTGATATAAGGAATGATACGCCAGCTCTACTTAGATCAAGTATAAGTTTCTTCAGCACATTAAACAACCTATAATCAAGGCCCGAGGTAGGCTCGTCTAATAATATGATTTTAGAACGATAGGCCCAAGCTATAACTATAGAAAGCCATCTCCTCTGGCCATGACTAAGGCTATATGGGCTCCTACCACGTAGTTGATCATACCATGGAATATGTTTAATCAACACTTCTTTATTAACCCCGGTTTTCTTAGAGAGAGCCTCAATTTCTCCCTCAAGACTAGCCTCGATGAATAAATAATCTGGTTGTTGTGGAACATAGAAAATCCCCCTATAGACCCTATTTTTCTTAAACTTTAGTTTTTCGCCTTGAAATATGATCTCGCCATCAATGGGCGGTAATGCGCCTACAAGAGTTTTCAATAACGTAGTTTTACCAGAGCCGTTTGGGCCCACAACTGCTACGATCTCCCCCTCTCTCACAGTAATTTCTATGTCCCGGGCTAGAATCAATTCTTTATAACCAATACATAGATTTCTGGTTTTCAAAATAGTTTTTCCAAAACGCTCCCCTCTATACGTGATCTGAGGCGGTAGCGTATCAACGCCTAATTCTTGTATCCTCCTAAGATCATCTTCCCCCAGATCACATGTCTTTTTCCTTAGAACCACTGTTTTCCCAGTAAAGACTATGATCTCATCACTATATTTCATGAAATATCGTGGTTTATGTTCAATTATAAAAATAGTTCTCCCTCTCTTACGTGATTCTTCAATAGTCTTAGTGATCTCGCGAATGCCCCATGGATCGATAGAGGCCGTAGGCTCATCTAAAAACAAGTATTTAGGATCATGGACTAGAGCTGAAGCTATTGTCAACCTACGTTTTTCGCCGCCAGAAAGGTTTTCTACATGATGATAAGCTTTACTTCCTAAACCATATCTAGTAAGTATGTTTAATGCTTTCTCCTCAGCTTTACTCTCATCATATCCTAGGTTTTCAAGTAGAAACTTAACTTCATCAAGTGGTGTTGGCATTGCTATTTGTTTATCCGGGTCTTGTAATACAGCTCCAGCTAATCGTGGTATCTCGGTAAAACCCCTGGGATCTAAAGGATTAATACCATCTAGTTCTACCTCTCCCTTAACCCAGCCTTCCAACAAGTTGTTTAATACACCGAGTATTGTTAATAGTAATGTAGTTTTACCAGAGCCTGAGGGGCCAGTGACTAATACTGCTTCTCCATCATCTATACTGCCTTTAATACTATGTAGTATTTCCTGGCTACTAACGTATCCCGCTGACTCTATATTGTATCTTATCATTGTCGAATCACCATTGATAACCTATTTATATTATTATTAATAACCCGATTATAAATTAGAATATTATAGAGAATCTCCCTAGGGGGCTGGGATTATGGGTTTTAGAGATAAGAGATTATATCCCGTAGCTATAACTATTGCGGGTAGTGACTCTGGCGGTGGTGCTGGTATTGAGGCTGATCTAAAGACTTTCGCGGCTCTTGGAGTACATGGTGTAGTAGCTATTACTAGTGTTACGGCTCAAAACACTTATGCAGTAACAGCTATACATGATCTCCCGCCCGAGATGGTTGTAAAACAAATAACTACGGTATATGAGGATATCGGAATAGACGCTGGTAAAACAGGTATGTTAAGCAACTCCAAGATCATAGAGGCGGTGGCCGATACTGTCTCTAAATTAGGGTTCCCATTAGTTGTTGACCCAGTAATGATCGCTAAAAGTGGAGCACCATTATTAAAGCCAGAAGCTATGGATACGTTGATGAAACGCTTAATACCAGTAGCTAAAGTTATAACACCTAATCGTTTTGAAGCCGAGAAGATCACTGGGATGAAAATAAACAATTTAGATGATGCGAAGAAAGCGGCTAAGTATATTGTTGAGGAACTAGGCGCTGAAGCAGCGATCGTTAAAGGAGGACACGTAGAAGCTGGTGGTGAAGCAATAGATGTAATGTATTATAATGGCTCGTTCTACGAGTTCAAAGCACCACGTATAATAGATGGATGTACACATGGTACTGGATGCTCGTTCTCAGCAGCAATCGCGGCTAATCTTGCTCGTGGCCTTGATGTTGTAGAAGCTGTTAAGATCGCTAAAGAGTTCATAACAATGGCTATAAAATATGGCGTTAAAATAGGTAGAGGATCTTGTCCAGTTAATCCAATGGCTTGGATCGAGATCCCGGCCGAGAAACAACGTGTTATAGAAAATCTACGTAAAGCGCTAAAGATCATAGTTGAAAACCAAGAATTACTCGCTAAATACATACCAGAGACCGGTACTAATATCGTCATGAGCATAGACCCACGATATGCTAAGACAATAGAGGATGTAGCTGGTGTAAAAGGTAGGATTACACGTATAAGTGATAGAGAAGTTAGAATAGGTGAACTAGGATTTGGTGCTTCAAGCCATATGGCTAGACTAGTATTAATAGCCATGAAATACGATCCTAGCATAAGATCCGCTATGAACCTAAAATATAACGAGGAACTAGTCGAGAAAGCCAGGAGGAAAGGCTATAAAGTAGTATTCATTGATCGAAGACATGAACCAGAAGAAATCAAGAGAAGAGAAGGTGCTAGTATACCATGGATAGTTGAGGAAGCAGTGAAGAGAATAGGTTCTATACCAGACATAATATATGATGTAGGCGATATTGGAAAGGAACCAATGATCAGGGTATTAGGGCGAAACCCAGTGGAAGTCATAGAAAAAGTATTAGGAATAATTCGTGAAGCAAATTAAAAGATACAAATATTAACTACCCGGTTTCAACGTAATAATCACGTGTTTTTAAACCGATTAATAGTTTCCTCGCCATTGTATTCCATACAAGCATTACCATGGAGACATTTACTTAGCAGTCCAAGATCTATTTTCATAGAAACAACCGAGATACCAGATGAAACAAGACCCGGTTTAAAACAAAATATATATTAGTAGTGGAGGAGAGGAGGGTTTTATGAAACCTTGAAAAGCTTTTTTGACAGCTTTATCAAGGAGAGAGTAGAGAAACCTGTAGTTGTCATTAACTTCGGCGGCCAATATAGTCATCTAATAGCGAGGAGGGTTAGAGAGTTAAACGTATTCTCCATAATAATGAACTATAGTATTGTCGACAAGAAGATCCTTGAAGAGATAAGTCCTTGTGCTGTAATATTATCTGGTGGGCCCTGCAGCGTGTATGATGAGAAAGCACCACGTATAGGCAAGTGGTTATTAGAACAAGATATCCCGGTTCTCGGCATATGTTATGGTGCGCAACTCATAGCATGGTTAACTGGGGGGCATGTAGAGGAGGGTGTGGGAGAGTATGGTAGGACTAAGATACATGTTATTGAGAGAGACCCATTGTTTGAAGGCTGGAGTGATAAGTATGTATGGATGAGTCATAGAGACTATATAGTTGAGGTACCGGGTTCTAAGATACTAGCCTATAGTGGTAACAACTACATAGCGGCATACAAGCTACGTGATAAAAAAATATATGGTGTACAGTTCCACCCAGAGGTAAAACACACGGTCGACGGAATTAGGATCTTTGAAAACTTCTTATTTAAAATAGCTAATTGTAGGAAAAACTGGTTTGTAAAAGACCTCGTTAAACCCCTAGTAGAGGAGATCAAGAAAACAGTGGGGGAGAGAGACAAGGTATTAGTAGCTGTAAGTGGTGGTGTGGATTCAACTGTAACAGCCTGTCTCCTCAAAAAAGCAATAGGTGATCGTGTAGTACCAGTATTTGTTAACCACGGTTTATTGAGAGAAGGCGAGGTTGAGGAAGTCATGGAAAACCTTGGTAAAATAGGTATTAAACCACTATATATTGACGCTTCTAAGAGGTTTATCGAGAAAATAATAGGTACTCGTGATTGTGAAACACGTAGAAGGATCATAGGCGAGGAATATGCTCGTATATTCAAGGAGATCATAGATCGTGATCCAAGCATTAAATGGTTTGCACAAGGAACTACATACCCAGACATAGTAGAGAGTGGATCAATACCTTACACAGACAAGATCAAGACACACCACAACGTTGGAGGATTACCAGAGTGGTTCAAAGTAAATATTATTGAGCCATTGAAATGGTTCTATAAGGACGAGGTGAGAATGATCGGGGAAAAACTAGGTATCCCCAAGGAAATAATTAAGAGACACCCATTCCCCGGCCCTGGATTAGCTGTTAGAGTTATTGGGGAATTCACGGTTAAGAAACTAGAGATTGTGAGAAAAGCTTCAAAGATAGTAGAGGATACGTTGAGGAAATACGGGTTCTATGATAAAGTATGGCAGGCTTTCGCAGTAGTTGGTGATGATCAATGGGTTGGGGTTAAAGGGGATAAACGCGTAGAAGGATATATTGTAACGATCAGGATCGTTGAGAGCGAGGACGGTATGACAGCTGATTATCCACGAATACCATATGAGGTATTAGATGAGATTATGGGGAAAATAACTGGGGAGATACCAGAAGTTACAATGGTTACATACGCTGTAACGCCGAAACCACCATCAACTATAGAGCCTTGCTAGACAATCTTACTTCTCTACAACCTCCATAGAAACTGCTTTAACCGGGCAGATCTCGATAGCCTTAACAATACATTCCCTCAACTCACCGGGCACGACACCGATCGATTTAGAAGATGTTGTCTCAACCGCATACTTATCCACAACCTTATTCTTACCATTATCACTACCAAGCTCAAAAACCTCAGGACAAGTAGCAGGAGCTGCTCCACAACCAAGACATTTATCACGATCAATTACAACCCTAATCTTAACCATAACCCAACCCCAACCAAGTAAATACCATTAAGAACACTATAACGTTGTTAACATATAAGTATTTA
>CAZVAW010000060.1:0-8130 GCA_964625205.1 uncultured Desulfurococcaceae archaeon | reverse complement strand
CAATAAAGTCTTAACAAACTTACCAGTAAACAAAACACCACGAAAACCCTCAACAAAAACCCGAACACGAAAACGATAAAGATCCAATTAACGAATCCCCAGCTATACTTATCTACGTGTTATCTATATTCGTCTACAAATAACTAGTTTATCAGCTAAGCCCCTGATCTCATCCTCGGATAAGATTTGGTAAACAAAACCACGACGAGCACTATCCTGACAAGGTTTTCTTTCAATACTAGATACTAGGTAATCAGCGATATTTACTAAACCAGTTAAACTCGATATATGGATCTCAATCAACTCTCTTAAGCCTTGTCCACTAAGGTATCCAAAATACTCTTCATTCATCTTCTTTTGTAAGAATAGAAACTGTTTATCTATCCTAGAGAAATCTAATGGATCATCAAATCCACTAACTACCTTACTCAACCCCCTTAATATGTCTGGTAATATCCATTTATCAATCCCTTTAGAACTCTTGACTATATTGTACCTGTTTAGTTCAATACCTAATTTATCCAGGAGCTCTGATAAGACAGCTGTTTTAATAACAAGGTACTCTCTATTCCTAACGATCTTCTCATACTTTGATTTATCGACATCAACTAATCTCTCTATATCGCGCATCGCGTAATGGTGATAAAGCACTGGATAAACGATTAATGGTACTAATTTCTTAATATCAATAGCATCTAGTTCTTTTTTATCGAACAAGTATTCTTTGATAATTTTAAAGGTTATTAAAGCTCCGAATACCTCGTGGTAATAATAGCTATGGTTTAAAAGGTTCTTTTGATAAAGTTCTATAGCCTTACCTATATCGTGTAAAATAAACGGTAATAATAAATAGTTGTAGTAGAGATCCTTTTTATCACGGCCTCCTACCCTCAACGCTATATTAGCTAATCGTCGCGATAAACTAGTTTCATTAACAGCTAACATAGTGTTTAATAAATGATTATCAAGAGGGCAGAAACATTTACTAGTTAAAAAAGCATGTAACTCACCACTCATACCAGCAACCCCCTCTTCTCCACATATGCTTCTGCTTTAACGATCAACCCTAAGAACAACTCTCTCTTCGGCCAGCTGATATATCTACATACTTTATTTTTCAAGTCATCAACTGTACTTCCTATGGGTTCTTCCGTGATAATCGTTTCTCCAGACTCCTTATCATATTTTAGTATTAACGCCTTTATCTTGTCAGGAAATAATTGTTTTCTATTAGTTATAATCCATGAAAAACTAGCTGGTATAGTGTTCTCATATACTCTATATAACTCGTATTTATCCATGTCATCGGTTAAGTGTATTAGTGGTATAAGTAGCGATCCTCTAATAGGGTTTTCAAGTCTATAACAGTAGCTTGCTATTGTTCTATATACTGTTTTTCTATCAGCATATGAGGTTCTCGCGAGAACTTCTAAGTCAATAATACTACTGTATATGGGTTGTATAGCTTGTTTTTGATAAACTTCTTCTATAAGCTCGTAACATGTATATGGGCTTCTCCAGTTAATGCTATTTTTTCTCTTATCTACTCGTTTCTTGATCGTATTCAACGTAGTAACTACTATATTATCTGGATAAATGTTATCATAAGACTCTTTATCATATATTATGACTACCTTACCCTCTGGTTTGTTAAACCAACGATTTACTCGACCAGCTCTTTGTATTAAGTTACTGATCGGTGCTATATCAGTGTATAAGACGTCATAGTCAACGTTAATACCTGCTTCTACAACTTGTGTAGCCACCAGTATATTTGACTCGTTTATCCTCTTTTCTAGTTCTTCGCGTTCACCATATTTCATCCTACCATGTATAAGTAGGGGTTTCAAACCCTTCTGAGATAAACATTCATAGATTTTAACGGCTCTTACTGGTTTATTCATTATAACTAAAATCTTCTTACCAGTAGATGCTTCCTCTATTATAGTATTGCATATATTGTTTAACCCGGGATCCCTGGTTATTTCAGTATACCATTTAACATTATTAACTAAGTTATCATATTCTCTATCAATGTATTTGATCCCAGAGTTTATATTATCGCTTTTTATCGCCTTACCATATCTTATCCAGAGAACGGTTGAGCCATTAATTCTTGATATGCGTGTTAACTCCTCATAGATCCTATAGGCAAGTGTCTTTGGCAGTGTTGCGGTCATTACAATTACTGGTGAATTGGCTAATGCTACAGTCTCTAGAGATACTAGGAAGCTCGTGTAAAGGCTTTCCTCTGGGTTACCAGGGTCTCCACCGTAGAGGTGTGCCTCATCATATATAATTGTCGAGGTAAAGATCATTGTACGTGCTGATTCATAATGTCTAGCTACTTCCTCAACACCTACTCTTATGAGGTTTAACATGTAACTATCAAAAGTAACTATGTTCGCGTTACATGCGAGGAAGGGGTTTTTGCCAGCTAAGAATAACCCGCCAGCCTGATAACAAGTAGTTTTATTTATTTTCGTAGCTACTTCTTCATATATTTTTCTAACCATACTACGCATAGGCAGTATATGTATATAGCTCGTAGATAGACCAGCTTCTTCGACAATGGAAGCTAATTGTGGTGCTAACGAGGTTTTGCCATAACCAGTTGGCGCTTCATATATGATGTGAAGAGGCTTATCTTTTTGCTGATAATATTTATCGGTAAAAACAAGTATCTCCTCATTAACTACGCGCTTCATATCTCTACATACTCCCATACGCTGATCTCTTCACGACCTAGTTCCGCTAATTCACTAGCTAATACATTAAGTAATTTCGAAGGGCTAGTTACTCCAAGGGATTTAAAGGCATTATATAGCCTAACCCATTCATCACCCGCACTAAGGCCTTTCTCGGTACGCTCTAAGTTCTCAGCAATATTACCTAATTCTCGAATTGCATGATAAAGTGCTTCCTCGAAACCATTAACGTATCTATATAGGTGAGCGATCACATTATACGTCGGCGGTACTTTGTCTTTACCTCTACTAAGTTTATCTGTGGCTTCAACAATAGTATCTAGCTTACTTAGGGTCTTATTATCGAGTTTATCTAATAATAGTGTCCAAGCGCTTACTGTTAACTTATACAATCCTCCAAATACGTATCTATTACCAGTAACCTCCACTATAAGCAGATCGCCGATGACTGGTTGTGTATCTTTTCCTAGTCTTCTAATCTCCCTCACAAGCTTATACAATGCTATAGCGTCCAACTCCTTACCTTTACTTAGATAGTTATTAATCGTTTCTCTCAACGTGTTTTTCAAAGAGCTGATCGTGTTTAGGTCAATGTAGTATGGAGCTGGTATTAGATAGTATAGCTTGTTCTCTAATCGGGCTGATACGGCTAAATACGATCCAGTAACAGCAAGCATGAAGTCCATTAAAGAAGCTCTTCTATATGGGTGTTCTTTAAACCCACCATAGCTAGCATATCCTCTCTTTGAGTACTCGTAAAACTCTAGCCTCATCAAAGAAGGTGCTGTTATTTGTTCCGCTAGTAAATTATACCCACCTTTCCTAAGAACTTGTAAAGTGTAGTCTATTGCAGTATCCGGCCTTACCTTATTAAAACCTGGTATCTTATTCGATATAGCTGTATTATCATTACGTGTTGTGGGGAATGGGTTTATCTTCGTATTACTGATTATGCTTGCTCGAATAGTTTCTACCGCGTCTATAAATCCAGAAACTGAGTTTATGACTAGATAATCATTAAACGTTACCGTTCCCGATTTAATACTATTTATTGCGGTTAACGCTAAGTCAATAAATACACGGCCAAGGGT
Organism: uncultured Desulfurococcaceae archaeon; assembly: GCA_964625205.1. Taxonomy (GTDB): domain Archaea; phylum Thermoproteota; class Thermoprotei_A; order Sulfolobales; family Desulfurococcaceae; genus CAZVAW01. The sequence continues at coordinate 4,331 of CAZVAW010000060.1, read as the reverse complement.
TCCGGGTGGATATAACCTATATGTTGGTTGAGACATGGAGTATCACCATATAATGTCTTTTGGAATAACTAACGGTCCATAAGGTGTGTTGTATAGTGTCGATTTATCGGGTTCTAGTTCCACGGTCATTTCACCACCATATACTCCTCCGACATGGCGGGGTACATAGTAATCTTCCATATACTCGCTAGGATCTTTTATCGTGGAATATGTCTCTCTACATAATCTCCAGAATTTGATCTTGTCATAGTTATCCATTGGTGTTTTAACTAGGCGGGCTGGTACAGGGAATATAGTTTTTACTCTTTTACGGGTTATAGTCTCTGGTTCTCGTATAACGGTTACTTTCTTTACACTAACTAGTCCCTCTTTACTACCTATTCTAGTGATTCCCCATGCTATCTTACCTATTTCCTCGATATGTTCTCTTTTAACTAGATAAGCAATAACGCTTTTATAGGGTGTGTAGTTTTTACCAACACCCATTATACTAAACCACATTTCTTTTCTCTCTCTGTAAGTTCCACGTAAATAACCATATGAAGCATATTTATTGATGTCAACAACTTGTATAGATGACGGTTTCAAGTAACCCATTACAGCATATTTCACTTTATCCAAGAGATTTACGGCTGGACTATGTGGTTTCCTATCTATGAAGATAATTTCCCTTGCATCTCCCCTATACCGCATATAGGGGTATGTGAGAGCACCTACTAGTGTCGTTGGTGAGGGGTAGGGTAAGGATTTACCACCTAAGGCTAGGTAGGGGGGTTTTAAGATGTAGCCCCAGGAAAAAATTGTTTCAACTAAGACTAGGCTAATCATTTCATAAACACCTCTTACTATATAGTTCAAGTACTTTTTCACGTGCTAGCTTGAATACTTCTACTGGTGTGGAGGCTTCAACTACGTTGATCTTCTTGCTCGTTGGTTTCTCGATCTCTTCTTCGGCATAGTAGTATAGATAGGCTTCTTCACCAATACTAGCTTCACCACTATTTAGTGATTCCAGTGCTTGTTCTGTGATCATTGCTGTTTCTTTCACATATTTACTAGTATGTGCTGGTATTACGTTAAGAGGTAATGGTGTTGAAACGAGTACTGCTATGCTCATGATCCTCCATTGCGGGTTAAACCTAGTCTTTTTAGCTCCAAATAATTGCTGAGTAATCATTACTTCTAATGCTTTTAACGCTGTATCTACTCTCTTCTTTCTTTCATCTTTACCGATCAGGTCGGCTGGTTTACCGTTTTCTAGTTTTAAACTAGATACCCCTATACTACATAGATCTATTAGTGATGATAAAGTATAGAGGGCGCTTCCAGCCTCAATATTATAGATCATCTGCTTAGCTTCTTCACCTTTAGCTTGTGGATCGTATCTTACATGGAATTGTGCCTCAGCCGCGCTTGATTTAATAGTATCTAGAGCTGGTACCATATAGCCGAAGTATACTCTACTAGTTCTCTTCAATGCTGCGTCTGTGTATAAGAAGCCACCTATATCCTCTACAACACAGTTCTTGACAATAACTTCTTCTACCTTGTATGGGTCTTTAACGTCTTTTGGCGTTGGTATACCCGATCTTGTGAATACAGATTTGTCAGTATGTTTTAGGAATATTCCTTGTCTACATAGGTTACATACTTTTAACCCCGTAGTAGCTGCTATCTTAGTCAGTATTTCTTGATAAGCGTGTGCTAGTGACTCACCACTAATCACTGGTACGTATTTTAATTGGTAACCATTAGACGTGGGTATAACTATTGGTGCCCTACGATGTCTAACAAAATTACCTACACTCTCAGTCATGTTAAGGGCTTCGATGTTTAGGAGTATACGTGAAGATAGACTTAGATAGACCATTTACTCTTCCTCCTCATGCCCTTTTCTAAGACCAAAGCTTAGAAGAGCTATTCTTCTCGCGATCGAAGGATCTTCTCTTATTTTTTCTAAAAAACTATTTATCTCAGACTCGCTAGGCCGGGGTGGGCATGGTACACAATATATTTTCTGTCCCATTAGTGTTTTAGGTCCCTCATATACGTCCTTGATCTCACCATAAATGCCATATCCCAAATCTTCGCCGTATTCACAACACGTTATTTCATACGTCTTATCGTTAGCATCGATCTTAACTCTAATTTTACGGGCGTACAGACTTTCCACTAGTCTAAGCATATCATATAATGCTGCCTCAATGCTCTCAGGTCCCATTGCTAGAGCCATTCTATCGATTACACCCCATCTATTAGTGTCGACGAAGAACCTCACTAAGCCAATAATGTCTTTGTATTCCTCAGGAGATACACTTTGACCCATTTCTTTCCCACCCTATCCTATATACTTTGTTAAGAGTGGTATATAAATGTTTCCTGGAATTTGGATTTCCACTTTCCCGTGAAAAATTTAAAGTATTTCTCCCTGATCGAGAAACGATTAATAACTAGTTACTACCTATTAATACTCACGTAGACTAAGCGGTGCCTCATTAATTATAATGGGTGTTTATAAAGTGGCAAGTAAAGCATTATTGGCTACCCTTGGTTTTGACGAGAGACACGTCATTAAAAGTCTTATCGATATCGGTATGAGTGGTGTCAAGACAATAGTATTACTTGTACCTGATTGGGGTCTTGACGATAGAACAGTCAAAGCTATCGATACTATATGGAACATTGCTGGGTTGACCGGTATTCCACGTGATAACATAATTGTTAGAGAAGTAACCGTACTTGATCCTTGGAAGGGGGTTCGCGATGTAATGAATACCCTGTACGAGATCTATTTAACAGGTGTAGATGAGATCATTGTTAGTCTCGGTGGTGGGTTAAGAGCTCTCGTTATAGAAACATACACTGCAACGCTTCTCGTGAATCCAGAGATAGCTAGAAAAATAACTGTTAGAGTTGGTGTTGAGGGGAAAAGCGACTATATCTCCTTTAGGATAGAAGAGATACCGATCTGTTTAAGGATCAGTGAACAAGAAAAGACTGTATTGAAGACAATTGCTGAGGGAGTAAATAGTTTATCTGAGATAGCACGTAAAACAGGGTTACCACGTTCGACAACATGGAAAACACTACAGAAGCTTTACGAGAAAAAGATCGTGGAAAAGAAAAACCGTCAATACTACTTGACTAGGCTAGGGGAGACAATACTTAAACTCTATCCCTAACCTAGTAGAGCCTAGGCTTTTCTATGCATTATGGCTGAGTTCTAAACATGATCGTGTAAATGTGAACAATTAAAGTATTTTAACCATTGTTGTCTAGGTATTGTTTTGTTTTAAGAGTAAATGTATGGTGGCTACTCTGTGGTTAATCCGAGTATTCATAGGTATTGGAAAAACTAATACTACAGATAACCCTGGCCACTATCTCTATGTTTCTTGTTCTTCTCGTTCTAAGTATGCAACACGCTATCGTGATAGCCTCGATCGGTGCCACGGCGTTTATCGTGTTTATCTTCCCACATAGTTTAACAGCTAAGCCCCGTAACGTCGTAGGAGGGCATCTAATAGGGTATTTCTGCGGATTATTATCCACACTACTACCACACCCGACACGTATCCTCTCCATACTCTCCTACTCACTAGCCGTTGGACTATCTATTCTCTTAATGACAATACTAGATGCTGAACACCCACCAGCCTTTGGAACAGCACTAGGTACAGCTATAACAGGTTATACATATGAAGCCTTGTCAACAATAATAATCAGTACAATAGTCATGATCATTATAAGGCATTTACTCAGGAAGCACCTAGTAAACCTAGTATAAATAGCTAAACCTCCCCATATCGATCACCTTTCGAATAAAGCACCTTCATTTTGATCATTGCTTCAAGCTCTACATGTCTGTCTCAAGCCAAAAAACCAATATATCATTATATCAATTAATAAATAAATTTCAATTTTTGATCATTGTTTCTAATACGTATTTACGCGGATCAATCACGTGTTTATGTTTGTCAATTTCAATTTTTGATCATTGTTTCTGAGTCTTTTAGGAAGGAGAAGCATGAAAAATTCCCTAGGGAACCGGTAATTTCAATTTTTGATCATTGTTTCATAAGACAACTCTACAATGAAGTCTCAAGGTGACAAAATGGTAGATGATTTCAATTTTTGATCATTGTTTCATTATTACAGTGTATCCGAATTGTCCCTTCATAATTGTGTATCTGTATATTTCAATTTTTGTTCATTGTTTCTATGTTGCCTCTAACGTCTGTTTTCCATCATCCCAGTTTATATTTCAATTTTTGATCATTGTTTCGCTATACCATATTACAAATTAGACACATTGAACACCCCAGTAGAAT
>CAZVAW010000059.1:0-8263 GCA_964625205.1 uncultured Desulfurococcaceae archaeon | reverse complement strand
TTACCAGATTTCAATAATGGTTTCTTCTCCCAATCCCTCATATTATTTAGCATTTTACGTAGTTTCTCAACGATCTCCTCGCTCATAATATATCCCTCCTATGATCATCTATCCACTAGATATATGAGTTTACGGTTAACTAATATATTTATCTCGGTAGGGTGTTTTTCTCTTGTTTTTCGAGATAGACTATAGTGATCGGAAGGAGATAGGTCGTAGTGGGGAGAAAGTTTCAGCTATAGGGCTCGGGACATGGGCTATCCATGATTATAAAAAGGCTTACATGGTTTTCCTATATGCTTTTCAACATGGAATAGATAATGTTGATACCGCTGAAATGTACGATGGCGGTAGGGCTGAGGAGTTTATCGGTAGAGTTGTTAGAGATTATGGTCGTGAACAGGTATTTATAACTACTAAGATGATGCCTCATCACCTTGTTAGTCGTGATGAAGTATTACGTGCTGGGAGGAAAGCACTTATGCGACTAGGCCTAGACTATGTTGATCTCTACCTAATACATTGGCCCAACACTAGCATATCTATAGCAGAGCAAGTTAGGAACTTCGAGGTTTTAGTTGATGCTGGTATTACTAGGTATATTGGTGTGAGTAACTTCGATAAACATGAGTTAGAAGAAGCTATACACGCGACGCGTAAGGCAGAGATCGTTGTAAACCAAATACATTATAGCGTGGTGAATCGTTGGCCTGAAAAAGAACTATTGTCTTATGCCATGGATAAGATGATCACTATCCAAGCATATACTCCGCTGGAGAGGGGTTATGTGAATAGAATTCCACTTCTAAGAACTATCGGGAATAAATACGGTAAAACCCCAGTTCAAGTTGCTTTAAATTACCTTATAGCGCATCCACGTGTAATAGCTATTCCTAAAACTGAGAACCTTGAACACTTAAAGGAGATACTAGGAGCTATGGGTTGGAGACTAAATAGAGAGGATCTGGAGCTAATAGCTAAAATATAGTTCGTGGAAAAGTTAAGGTGGAGGCGGTGGAGGTGGAGGCGGGGTACTCGGTTTTTCGGATGGTTTACTTGGTGGTGGTGGTACGCTTATTTTCTTATAAACGATATAGGCTATGATAGCAAGCACTAGTGCCGCTACCGAGATTATTATGAGGTATGTTCCTTTTTCAGCTATCCAGCCTTTAAATGGATTAGTTGTTTGAGATAATGCCTCCTCACCCGCTGATCCCCTCATTAACTCTTTCACGCTTGTATCTTTTAACTCGAACTCCGCAGTTACTGTGAAGTTAGTGAAAATAGTATGTACAACTAATCCTATCCTCATTCTAGTACTGTATAACATTGTATACTTATAGTCTAAGTTGAATAACACTCCTTTATTATAAATAGCTTCTATATAGTACGTAGTTGTTGATGGCTCGTTTGAGACTATGTATGTTGTAGTCGTAGTATGTACGTCTACTTTACCAGTATAGCCGGGTTTAACAAATAATATTTCTGCTGGTGCAGTCTTATTAAGTATGTTTTCACCCTTACCATATTCTATAGTTAATTGTTGTAAAAGCCATTCACGTGTAGGGGTTTTATCTATATTCACCTCCTCTGATACACTACTTTTATACCTCTCAAGTTGTTCCTCGACATCGGATCTACTCATATTACATTCTCCTATAGTATAGTTAAGTGCCATAACCTCAACAGTCACATTAGGATAATTTACGTTAGTTATAGTGGTTTTCAACCAATATGTAAACTTACATACACTAATATTAATACTCTCCCCCTTTACTGTGTGTGTTTTTAAATATGATCTAACATAAATAGTTGCTTTATAGATGAAATAATCTCCATCTTTAAACACTGGTTCTACAGCATAGACCAGCGTAGGAGTTAGTAAATGTAACATAGTTAACGTGATCGTTAACGCTATTATTATTGACTTCAAAATAGCATACACCCCTAGTATATATCAAGTCTTTAATAACGTGATAAATCTTACCTATTAGGGTATTTTGAAGAACTTTAAACTAATATTTTCTTCTACTAATTAATATGATCGTAACCCCTATAATTATAGTTGCTACTATTAGTATTAACATGAAATGCAAACGATTATTTTCCACTGTATATGGGATTAAGAATATACTTGTGGTTGAACCTGTAGTTGATTTATTGAATATACTATAGGGTATAATGTAATTACTTATTATATTAAACTTGAATACACCTACAGGGACTATTCCTGTATCCGCGTATATAATCGCGTATACAATAGATATGGGGTACTCTATGGTAATATTAACGTGTGTAGAGTTGATATTAGAGATTGTTCTAAGGGTGTATATGCAGTTTTCAGCTACTATTCTATAGGTTAGGTTGTTCAACCATTGGCTAGGAATCGTTACTTCATAAAACCCATTCCTATACGTTATATTCTTAACAGGGAACATAATAGTAAACCATTCATTACCATAACCTAGCGATTTTTTCTCAGCATAGATCTTTAATAGAATCTTTAATTTAGAAGCATTGATCACTAGTTCTCGATTAATTGATCCTTTTACATGGTATTTGAGTTTGAATCGCAGAGTTAAAGATTGTCCCTGATCGGATCTGATGTAATTAGATGATGTTTTAGCTAATGCGTATTCAACGTCTATAACAGTATATTTTATTGAAGAGAGTATCTTGTCTATATCTATAATATAGTGGTTGAACTTCTTCAAGATCATTTCAGTGCCATAATATGCATCTACATAATAAGGCCCATTACTTACATATGAATGATCATGAGCATGTATGAAGTTAACTAGTAGTGTAAGTCTCTTAACAAGACTTGGTATGCTACAAAGCTTTTTAACGGGATACCTAGATAGATAGTTTGGTATTACAAGATCTTTGTTTCTAATCATAGCTTCTATAAGCGAAGCTAATTCTTCCGCATCATCTTCATTGAAGAAGTCTATAGCTTTCTTTCCCTCTTCTGAAGACCACCAATATCGTTCTCCATAATAAGTGGTTTTACCCGATTGAAATAAATTCTCAATACTATATAGTAGATGCCATGGTATAGGAGACCATAATACGTAGTCATAGTTACTTATAAGGTATTCCTTATTTACATCATCATAGTCGATCCACATGGCTATTGCTGTATCATTTATAATCTTTATACCATAGATACTTGAAAGTATTCCCTCATAGTCTATTAATGCATAATAGTACTTGTCGTCAGGTAGACCAGTAGCTAGGGTATCGTTAAAGCTCCACTCATACAAGAAGCCTATCCAATATATTATGTCAGCTAACGTTATATTTGAACCATCATGCCATTTACCAAGTGTATGATCGTCTATTGAGTAGTAGTTTAAAACGATCATGTACTTAGCCGTTACATTACCTATATCAGTAGTGTTAAGGAAATAATAGGATTCAAGAAATGATTTAGAAGCATTGCTTATATGCACCCATTTTTCAAGTACTGGATCATATATATAGCCGTCTATATCCGATAAGTTAAACGGGCCTTTCACAACCTTATAACTCCTTAGATGTAAGGGTATAAATCTATCTTGACTTGCTATTGGGATAACTAAGGGGTCTGTAACTAGGCTATACCATAGGTAGGTGTTTATGTCACCCATATCGTAGAATATGTTCCACGGAGTATAGAATAGCTCATAACTACTTGATACTAGGTAATATTCTGGATTAGCTACTTTAAACTTAAGACTACGGAGACCGATAAGAGTATAGAGTCCGGAATTTTTATCCGGGATAACCTGCAAAAGTAGTTTTTTATTTAACGCCATATACGTATACTCGACTGCTATGAATACTCTAATAGACTCTCTTAAACCCACAGTAAGAGCTTTTTCTAGATCGGTGTAGAGTTCCTCGTAACTACCATATTCGCTATAGAATAATTTAGAAGCTAATTCATACCCTGATCCGTTAAACCAATACCATCCCCTCCTAACCCAATATAAACTATTTACTCCATTTCCACTAAGTGGTAAGTAGAAGAAAGCTAGGTCATAACCCGCGTATCTCGTCATACTTTCTCCTGTTGCGACCCACCCCTCAGTATAAATACTCCATCCAGCTGTTAATAGATCAGTACTATAGATTTCAAATTTAAAACTTTGATCAACATAGTACTCTATTACCTTTATCCCAAAGTATTTCTCTATAAGTTTTGAAACATACCGACCGATTAAATACCTATTATCATCTACACGTATATAGAAACGAAGTGTTACTATTTCTTCACTACCATTCGGTTTATGGAACCATAACCACTTAGTATTTGGTGATGTCATAGATCGTTTAAAATATATGTACATACCATATTGTTGAAGAGTATTATTTACTTGTTTTAACGCCTCTCTATAGATCGATAACGCTTTAGCGATATCTCCCTCTGGTTTAAAATCAAATCTTCTATATATTTTACTCGTTAAATTTGAAAGCAATGGATAAACATCTAGTGGACTATACATTATTTCTCCATCACCGCTTAAGAGATAGTCTACAATGTATTTGCGGTTTAATAAATAGTTAATAGCTAATCGAATACCACGTATAGCCATGGGGTTCCAATGTAATTTTTCAACAACATATGGATCGTTGAAATCGATCTCAGTAATATTAACCCATGGATACTCTCGTGAAGCAAGACCTAAAATCCAGGGCTCATAAAGTACTAGGCCAGGTATGATCTTGCCAGGGTATTTTTTATCAAAGAGAATTACTTCGCCTTTAGCATTAGGGTCAATAACGTTTTCAACAATGTTAAATACTAAATCATAATATTGTGTACGTATACGTATTAATAACAAGTTATTAAATACTTGAGGATCAACTTTATTTAATTCGCTTGATGAAAACCCCATAGTATAGTATAATAAATGGTAACTACCACTAGCTACGTAATTAAGCGCTGTAGCCGGTTCATCGATAGAATCCAAAATAATTGTCTCCGGAGAAGAATAGTTATCCAGACTTTCCACAAGTACTTGGAACTGGTTTAGAAGCAAGAATAGTAATAAGTAAATAGCTGTGAATCTCTGATATAAACTCATCCTATCCCCGGATAAGCATTTGACTATATAGTTATTTAATCTATACTCCACTTATTTTTTACCTGGGGTGCACTAGTATGACTATATCGTTTTACGTAGTAGTGGTTAGCGATCAAGTTTTCAAAGGTAAGAAAAACGATATAAGTGGAGAGAAAGCATGTGAGGCTATAGCTTCGAAAGGATATGTTGTAAAGGATAAGATCATCGTTCCTAATAAGTTCCGCGAAGTTATACGTACAATATATCGGTTAAAAGACGCTGATGTAATAGTCTTTATAGGAGGCACTGGGCTAGGGCCTCGTGATCTAACTATAGATGTAATAGAGTCTATCGCGTGGAGGAAAATACCTGGTTTCGGAGAATTCTTTAGATTAAAATCTTATGAAGAAATAGGCTATAGGGGTTTATTGAGTAGAGCTGAAGCCTACGTATTAGGTGATGGTAGAGTAGTGGTTGTATTACCTGGCTCGCCTAATGCTGTTTCTCTCGGCCTTGAGATTTTCTTGAATATGGTTGAGCATCTCGTTGAGGAAACACGTAGGTTTGAGGGGCCACATAAATGATTTATCCCTAACTACATATACCCGTTTTTACGTGCAAACTCTTCCACAATGCTAGCTAGTTTATCCATTGTTTTAACTCCCTCTACTTTATCCTGATCAGTTACTTCACCGTTCTTAATACATAATAGTAGGGTCGTGGGTGAGGCGTGTATTTCGAAGTATTTGAAAGTATTGCTCGCAATCCTTGATCTACAGTTTCTAGCGAACCATTCGCATAAGATTATGACGAAATATACGTTTTCTAGTGAAGAGCCTAGTAGTGATACGTATGGGAACCAGTATATATCATATACTCTACATGCCGGACACTTGGTATTGTCGAAGTAGATTATGTAGATCCCGTCGTGTTTGGGTATGAAAACATCTCGTTCAGCATCAACATAGATCCATTTATCCTCGCTTTTATCATAAATATATATGCCATGCGGAGAATCAATATCTACTTTTTCAAATACTTTATATTCTTTAATTTTACAACCTATGATCCTCTCTAAAAGAGCGGTATTAACCATGATATATCAACCTTACATTTCAAACTATGTAGCCATAGAAACTTAAGATTATAGTAGGAAATATTTATTGTTTATCTTAAAGTAATTAAAACAAATATATGGGAAACTACTAAGAGTAAACCATGATAACGTGATACGATTTCGCTTAGACTCTAATATATCATGCACACGTTAATAATGTAAAATTTTAAACAAGATTATGGAGACTTAATTAATTGGGTGTAATTGAATGCCTTTAAGTTATCGTTTTCTCTCGATCATAGCTGTAATTATTCTAACTATGGCATTAGTAAACCCTATTCAATCCACGTATACCACGTATAATATGAAAACAAATAACTATACTAGAGAATACTTGTCTTTTCCAAATCCTTGGAAGCTAGATAACGTTATTGATAGTAAAAATTTAAGTGTTTACCCTATAAGCTTTGATCTTATTAATACGAGTACTGGAGAAGGAATAGGTTTTTTAGGTAAATCAACGGGTAATGAAAGCATAATAGAATATGTGTTCGTAAATCGTGACGGTGAATTAGACGTAGGATACACTAGATTAAATACTGTGATCGCCGACGTTAAGAGAGCTGAAGATAACACGATATATGGTGTTGGATCAAATGCTATAACGAGTAAAAAAGTCGAGATAAAAATCTATAGATATGATCAGGTAAATAAGAAATGGGTATTTCTACACGCCTACACAGTGCCCAGAGGATATAACAATAGTCTTGAAATCTATACTTTCAAGAACTCGATCATTATTTTATGGAGATACACTTTCTTAAACATTAAATACACATTGATAACTAGCTTAGACACTATTAATTTCAGTGTTTTATGGTCTGTAACTTTAAACGATTACTATGAAGTAGCTAGGTGGAAAAACTATTTATTAGCTATAAGTTTCCGCTGGGATATTAGTAAAACGACTATTCTAAAGATACTTTGTATTGATTTACGAAATGGAAATGTTAAGGAGAAATATACTATAGAGTTATCTGGTGTTCGTAGAATAGGTTTATTCCATGTACGTGATCTTGGCGGATACCTCAGTACTGTAGGTTACGTGGTTTACGGTGATAGAAGAATATACTTGTTTAACCCAGTCGATAAAAGCTGGCTTGTATTCACGGTATTTAAACCAATATATTATATAGGCGAATGTACACATTATGGTAGTTACTACGCCGTATTATATGGTACACGAGAAGATAATAGTCTGTATTGGAAGTTCTACGTAACGGATCTATTAGGTCATGACAAGTACATTGCCCGTAGTAAGACATATTATGGGATAAGGGATCATGTGATCGCTGTTACACCTAACTACGTATTCGTGTGTCAACGAATTACTAGTAATTCCTCAACACTCACAACTTATTCGTGGAAACCATTAAACGAAGGAAGAATAAGAATACTTAGTAATATTGAGGCCGAGGTAATAGTTGATAATAAATCGGTAGGTGTTTTACATGGAGAATACTGGTTTTTCTTTACAGTTCCCCTAGGGCGTCATTACATTGTAGCTAGGGATAACAGTACTTGTTTTGAACTCTACTTAAATGTTTCCACGGAAAAGGATATTGTAATACTAAATCCCTTGAAATTATCCAACGCTACAGTAACCGTAATGACGCGTAATGAAGAGTTTGTCTTTTATCTTGACGGAAAATACATTGACGTATTAAAACCAGGTAAAAAACTAATTCTATATCTACCGCCTGGGAAACACTGTTCTAGATTTATAAGTAGAGAATATGGTTCTAGGAAATACGCATTTTTACTAAAACCTAATGATAATATCGTATTAGTTCTTCCTTTGAGAGAATGGTTGACTAGAAATGCTGGGAAAACTGTTAATAATACTTATAATTGGGCTGTATACCAAGTAGTAACTATTTTAACTATTGCAACCTTAATAGTAGTTACTGTAATAGTTATGATAAATAAGAGGGAGAAGGAGAAAGAAAGTAGTATTTCAATGGGGCCTTAGCAACTCCTCATCTATTTAACCACTTATTCTTAGAGCAGCGTCAACGTATATCTTGGGTAGTATACGTAGGTCATTTATAACAACGTATTCATTATCCCCATGCATTCCACCGCCTCGTGGCCC
>CAZVAW010000058.1:993-8316 GCA_964625205.1 uncultured Desulfurococcaceae archaeon | reverse complement strand
GGAAGCTGGCCCTGCAGCCCGCCGCCTTAGACCGCTCGGCCACCCCGGCTTTCTCTATCCCTATAGTTTCTTGTTTCACCCATTTTTATTTTTACTTGCTCTAAAGTCCTAGTTTTCACTAATGTCTTTGTTTTTATCGTTTTTATCCTCTTTTTGGCTTGACTCAAGTACTTTTTCCAGTAATGTTCTTGCTTCTCTAAGTATTTCCTCCACCTCATGTGATGTTAATACATAGGGTGCTTTACTCCATCTACGCCACATCATTAATTTAATACCTGTTCTACCTCTCCACCTATATACCGGTATTACTCTTAGGATAACGTCTGATAACATAGCGTTTATCCTATATAGTTCATTATTTATATACGAGCCTACACGTACAACTATGAGCTTATTTTTCTTTAATACACTTAATTGATTAGCCAGATAATGTACATAGAGCCCCATTGCCTCACGATGATGGTACATTAATAAACTAACATCAGCGAATATAACCATTCCAATACCTCTCCGCCTATACCTCTCGATCAATTCCAGCTCATAAGCATATAGTTGTGATAAGCTATAAGCAAATGGGTTTATACCTTTAAGTATCATATACTTATCAACAATTTTCTCAGCCTCCGCATTTTCTAAACCTAATCTCTCAAACATGGATACGATCAAACGCCTTATAGTCTTTGGCGAATGAGCATAAGATACTCCAAGAACCTTAATATCGTTTGCCAACGCCACACCAGCAAGTATTGCGAAAGGAACCCAGCTTCTAGCATCTGGCGGGTATGTAATATATATCGTGAAACCTCTATGTATATGAGCCAACCCACGATCAACTAATGTCTTAAAAGGTATTTCTACCTCTTCACCCTCACGTGGGAGTTGTTCAAGAATAGGTGGTGGAAATACTTGTAAGCCTTTACCAGATACTATGGAAAATGGGATCTCAGCTACAGTTATCGGTGCACCACGTGCTTTTCTAATCTCCATAATTCTGACAAGCCTACTCTCTTTGACACGATGTTTTAGAATAAATATGGCGTCAGCTACAAACTCTATAGCGCCAAGCCCTAGTTCCTCAGAGCCGAAGGGTAGCTCAGCTATAAGTATTACTATACCATTAATCTGTCTTGGTAACTCGTAGAAGAAGTTTTGAAGCCATGCTCTCTTTTCCTCATCTTTAACCACTGGGCCTAGTAAAGCGTTTATTGAGTCGATAACTAAGATCTCGGGCTTATGCGCAGAGACAGTGTTTAGTATCCATTCAGCCACATCCCTAAAATCAAGTGTTACGGGTATTTTTACAAATCTAAACAATCCTTGTTTTTCAATACTAGTAAGGTCTATGCCGAGACCTTTCATCACATTATATAGTTTATCTTTATCCTCTTGGAGGGTAAGGTAGAGTACTTTATGATTCTTCAACGCGTTACTATAGCATATTGTTACGGCAAAAGTAGTTTTACCAGCACCTGGATGACCAGCTATTATAACGAGAGACTTTGGTTTTAATACGTCCTTATACATGTTATCTAACTCGCTTATCCCAAACGTAAAACTCATTTCAACCCTCCCGTTTTCCCAAATTCCCATTAGCTTGACTAAAATACTTTAATTAATGTTTGTGGCCTATCTATTTTTAAACTTAATCCATGAAGACAACACTTGAAACATTATAGCTTTCTAAAAAGGGGTTTATTTATTTAGCCCTAGATTTTGGTTCTTTGATAAGGGTTAAACCTTATTTACTACCTTCAAGTAAAAATAAAATACGTAATGATATGATAGAAAGCACAATTATCACTAGATACTTGTTTTAATAGTAGTTATCAACTAATCATGCCTCCTAGTAGAAGGCGGGACGTATGATAGGCGATAATGAGAAAAACTGGCTTAGCCCTGAGGAGAAAAAGGTATTTGATAGACTCTTGAATAATACGAAAAAACACCTTGAACGAGTTCTTCCCGGCGAAATAGATAGACTTGATTGGGAGTTTTTCAGGAAATTCAAAGAACCATTCATTATACACTTATTTAATAATCCTGAGGAGACGATTAATCAGTTAATGGATTACGAGGGCGCCGATATCCTAGAAGAGGCTGATAAGACAAAATATATCCTATACATGGTTCTTAAATCATTCTTCTTAAACAATAGAAGATATGCGGAGAGAGCACTCAATAGTCTACTAAGTAGAAACTGGAACTTATTTAGAGAAATAGTCAAAGAGTTTATACAATTAATGGCTAAAACATCAACTCCCTAATAACATGTTGAGGAAAAATGAAGAAATGCGGGCCCGCGGGGATTTGAACCCCGGGTCTCCGGCTTAGAAGGCCGGCGCCCTATCCAGGCTAGGCCACGGGCCCTTTTCCCCATTTCTAGTTTATTAGTGATAGTTTCAAGATTTATTAATCCTTACTCAACCATATATTTTTATGAACCCGCCGCCGTAGCTCAGCCCGGCCAGAGCGCCGGACTCATACGGGTCTCTACGGGTTTGCACCGAGGTCCAGGGGGAGATCCGGTCGTCCCGGGTTCAAATCCCGGCGGCGGCACTTCTCTATTTTCATTATCCATTGATCATCTCCGACGGTTTATCAACACCTATGATTATGCTTAGTAAGTTATGGGTGATTAACGAGGACAAGCTTCAGAGAATAGATTGGGGAATATCTTGTAAAATGGGGAGGTAGTAATATTGCGTGTAATGGGGCCGCGGGGATTTGAACCCCGGGTCACGGGGGCCCAAGCCCCGCATCCTAGCCAGGCTAGACTACGGCCCCTCTTCTCCAATATATTGTTAGTTATTAATGTTGCCCTTATAAACTCCTTGTCATAGGTAAAATTATATCTTTACACTGGTTTCTCTCTACATTGTTTTCTTAGCTAAACTTATTATAGTTAATGCTATGATTATTGACGAAATTACTAGGATTATTAGAATTGATAATGTTGCAACCGGGATCTGCACTAATGGATTATTTATGTTTGTTTTTGTAATTACCGTGTTTAATGCTTGAATATTAGACGCTGGCTTATGTGTTTCTAGTTTATATGCTTCGACGCATAAGTATTTGTTATAAATGCCGTGTGTTAAGATGATAACTGTATTGTTTACCTTGATAACGCTGTGATGCGGTCTTTTAATCAAATATGGTGTATCAAAACCATCAACACTATATTTAGTGAAAAACCATGTACCCTCTACAACATATATCTCCTCATAAGCTATGCATAACACATCTCTATATCCATCACCATTAACGTCGCCTATAGCAATTAGATATGAAGGCGGATATGCAACAACTGTTGAATAATCATAGGAGAACACTAACTGATCCTTGTAGAGGAATTCACCAGTAAATAGATCATATACTGCGAAATAAACACGTGGAACCATATCTTGTCCCTCTACCTTATAAGCCATAAACAATAGTTCACCAGCATTTACAAATCTAAAATAAGTACCACCATGATGAATTACAGTATCAAATGATACCGAGTTTATTAATGAACCATTAACATTATAGCTCATTACATAGAACACAGCGTGATCGGCGTCCCCTCTATAATATCTCTTAACAATCCATATAACCATGTTATCTTCGTGTTTAACTAGACCAACTTTACTCGTAATATTATCTATTGTCCCATAAAAACTAGTGTTAAACAATAGCTTATTACCACTATGGATCTCAATATATTCCATATTTTCCTCAAGATCAACCATACCTATAATAGAATAGTTTCTCACTAGATCTTCAAAACCATCACAATCAAAGTCTTGATAAAGCTCGTCAGTATATACCGTATATAGTTTATTAGGTTTAAATTCTACATATAGATCACCGCTAAATACATTAAACCTTATCACATAGGACCCATTTATAACTTCACTGTCTTTTTCATTAAGACCGTAAACGACGAAGTTGAGAATACCCCCTCTATATATTTCGCCAAAGCGTATATATTTTGAAAGAAGAAATGCTAGAGTTAAATTAGTATAGTTCCCTTTTTGTACGGTGTTTGTAAACGGGACCCAGACTATAAATGAGATATTTGCCTGACCGGATCGATTATAGCTTATACGCGTTATCACAATATCCTTATACCCATTGTTGTTAACGTCATCGATCACATTAACATATACTCTATCATTAGCATAGTTAGTTGGTTCACCATTATAGCAATTTATCGGAGCACCATTAGCAGTATTCAAAATACAAACTTCTAAACTATTATTTTCCAATATACCAGCGACAAGTATATCTTTAATAGCATCACCGTTTAAATCCTCGATAAAGGTAGCATATCCCTTGTAAAAATTCTGATAATACAGTAGACCATTGTTTTTCAACCACATAATACCCGGTTAAAACTTGAGGTAAAAACATACTATTGTTGATAACTCCTATTGTTAGTAATAATGTGAAAAGAATACGAAGATCTCTTAGGCTAGAATTCCTAAATAAGGGCACATTCAATACCTCCGTAGAGGTGGAGGGGGTTATCGTGACTAATAAGCTATAAACTATTTTGTTTCTTGTTTAAATAATATTTTAGGATAACCCTCTATGCCATGACTATTGTAACTTGAAGCGTTAGATGATGAAACCGCCAGTGACTGTATTGTGATGAGGCTTCAACGGTCTGACTATTTTACCACAAGTACCGGGATCGGGACACGTTCTATTAATGTTTCAGCTACACTTCCCAATTCTACTTCTTTTAGATCAGTTGTACCCTTAGGGCCTAGGATCAGTAAATCTGGTTTCCACTCGTTTATCTCACGAATTATTTCCTCCACAGGATGTCCTTTCCTAATACTATAGCTGATATCAATACCGGGGTATTCTACACGTATATTCTCTAATGTTTTCTTCACAATTTTCTCGGCTCTTTCTCTTACTTCTTCATCCTTGATAACCATGATATCATATAGTAATACATGTACACGTGCAGTATCAATAACCATTACAAGCCTAACACTAGAACCTAGTGCTTTAGCTAATCTACATGCATATTCAAGTGCTTTAACAGAATAGTTACTACCGTCAAACGCTATAAGTAGACGCTTAAACAACTCTAGGAGAAACACCTCCCTAGAACTCTCCAGTAACCTATAGTATATAATAATAGGAATATATTAAGAGTTTATGCCGCCGCCGGGATTTGAACCCGGGTCACGGGCTCGAAAGGCCCGCATACTTGACCGGGCTATACTACGGCGGCATCCTCATAAACATCTTAGTTGATTATAGGGCTTTTTAACTTTTGAGCATTTCCTCAAGACTACTTATTATTTTCGGATACCTCCTTTTAAGTATGCTCAATAAGTGTTTACCGCGTTCACTTAAATAATATGTATCGTTAACCCTAACTATTATGTCAAGATTTTTTAATTCCTTAAGAATAGTGTAAAGAGTACTCAAACTTAGGTTGTAGTATACTCTCTGTTTTAAGACTTTATAAATTTTGTATCCATGGCACCTAATATTATTTAATAAGATCATGATCGATATTCTTAATAATCCTTTCCCAATAGATTTCTCAAGATAACTAGTTAAGAAATTTATATCTGCTTTATTATTGACGCCCAAGCTACATTACACCCATTAATTCCTCATATATATTTGACCCAATATATTTTCTCCACTTGAATCTACGCATATAGGTTAGCTTATAGAGTCTGGCCATAAATCTAAACATTATCTTTTCTAGTAATTCCATGTTATTGAAGAAACCAGGCCCCCATATTCTTATATTATGTTTCCAACAAATAGCAAATATCTCGATCTGCTCATCGAATAATTCATCGAATAATTTAAATGACGCATTACTAAGCATGGATTGGCCAAGCGGTACAAATAGTATAGGTACTAGGAAAACCCGCAGTTTATGTGAAACTATGTTATCAATAAGATCTAGTGTTTTACGCGCATCTTCCAGAGTTTCTCCTGGTAACCCTACTATAATAGAT
Organism: uncultured Desulfurococcaceae archaeon; assembly: GCA_964625205.1. Classification (GTDB taxonomy): domain Archaea; phylum Thermoproteota; class Thermoprotei_A; order Sulfolobales; family Desulfurococcaceae; genus CAZVAW01. The sequence goes on along the minus strand of CAZVAW010000058.1, from coordinate 2,335 downwards.
ACTAGTGGCGCCCAACCAAGTTCGTCTAGTAATATTAAGGAATCCAATACTATCTGAGGCCATTGCTCGGGATCATATGGTTTAACTTTACCTAGCATATATTTTCTAATAAGTCTAGGACTACCTGTCTCAATCCCTACCTCAGTTCCTATAACTCTTTTACCTCCTAATGTATACATAGAGTACTCACGTAATTCTTCTGATAACCATTTAACAAGGTCTTTTCTATAAAAAGCAGTTGCTAAGTTTAAATGGGTGAAATTAATATATTCCAGCCCTTTCTTTTCTAGCGCTTTAATACTAAGTATTAGTTTTTTTAAAGCATCTCCATTGGGCTCCCATGGTATACGTGAACCGTAGAGGAAAATGTCTTCAGTGACCAATAATACCTTGTTAATGTTGTTATCTATGTTTATCATAATGTTTTTCAAAATTTTATCAATAGGTATTGTTCTCTTAATAGTGTTTGTTGGTGTGCAGAATTTGCAACCCCTACCACAACCTCTTGTGATCTCAACAGCACCATAGATTGTAGCACCTTTTAATAAGGGAATATGTTCTATATTAGCCGGTTTACCATGTACTATTTTTGGTAGAGGTTGATCATTGATCATTGATTTGAAGATCTCGGGAACAGAGATCTCGCCCTCCCCAATAAAGAACAAGTCATAATGAGAACTAAGTGAATTATCCACCTTTAATAATTGCCAAACACCTGGACCGCCAATAATTGTTTTAAAATGATATTTTTTCTTTAACGACGCGATCTTCTTCGTTAGATAAATGAACTCGTATTTATTAATGGGTTCACCTATACCCAATAATGTCGAGTACGTTAATGATACATAACCTAGTCCTAAGGGATCCTTAGCACTAACAGCGACAATCTTAGTATCACTATCTACAACTTTATCAAGGTCATCTGGGTGGACTATACCTATATCATCTTTTCTAAAACCACCATATTCTATTAAAGATGCTTCGATCATCCGCAATCCTAGTGGAGCTATTTTTAATCGATAATCACTATTTTTAGGAACTGGTTTATAGAACTGGCTCACTAAATATCTTCTGGGAAGAAACCATGGTTTAGGAAAAGCAGCGCCAAAAGCTATTGCTGGATTACCATTATATTCACTAAGTTCTGTTGCAGGCGCTGTTAATACGATTTTCAAAAATATCACCATAAGACGCGTTTGATAAAGCCTATATTCAAAAACTGAATATTAGCTTTAAGGAGTAAAAAATTTATCAGAAGAATATTTAAAACTCTATTCTAGAGAAAATCGTTGATAGAGATTGAAACAATATGCGGCGGTCGTCTAGCCTGGACTAGGACGCC
>CAZVAW010000058.1:0-983 GCA_964625205.1 uncultured Desulfurococcaceae archaeon | reverse complement strand
GCACCACTCCTAAATCTTCTCTACCTCTTAGTCACTATTGCCTTTTAGTCTCTCGGTTAATTCCGCTATTTGTTTTGATAGTTTTAGCGAGTTTCGTGTTGATATATAGAGTGTCCGTGTATCCTCTATTAGTCTTCGTGCAACATCTACTTTATGTCGAAGCCCTGGCGTCAACGGGTCTGGATAGTTTAGTTTACGTAGCCATAGGTATATATGCTCCATAACCTCTAGGTAAGTCGAGGCCTCCTCTAATAGTCCTTTATCTAATAATATAAGTATGTATCTACGAAGTTCACCGATAGTGTCTCCAAGTCCTTGTAGATATGGTATATAGGGTACTCCTAATTCCTCCAGCGAGGGCATTTTCTTCTCGACAACTAAGCTATACGTTACACGTGCTTCGACGTATTCCGAGAAACCATTGTATACGAGACCACTATAGTATAGGTCTGGGTGTTTCTCTAGTAGTGTCTTTACTTTATTGACATATTCCGATGCTTTAACAAGGTTTTCCCAAGCCTTCTCATACTCGCCGAGATGTATTCTACGAATAGCCTCACCACTAGCTCGTATGATCTCTCTTACAAACTTAATAGTCTCCTCCCTAACACTATCCTTAACACTTAATAACTCGTCAACACTAGATATGTCACGTGAAAGCTTATCCTCAACCATAGAGACAAGATCACTAGACAAGTGATATCACCCTAGTATAATAGGTTAAGTATTAAAATATAAAAACCAGACAATAACTAGTCATATTTAATGAGGAACCCGCGGTAGCTCAGCGGCAGAGCGCCCGGCTGTAGTGGGGACCCTAGCTAAGCCCCCCACCCACCAGACGACCCCGATAATGGGGTATTGGATGATGGTGGGGCGGCTTAGCCCGCATACAACTCAGAAACCGGGTGGTCGGGGGTTCAAGTCCCCCCCGCGGGACTAATATTTTCACCACTCATCATTATTACTTCGTTCTAGAAGAT
>CAZVAW010000057.1:0-8560 GCA_964625205.1 uncultured Desulfurococcaceae archaeon | reverse complement strand
TTATAGCCCATCCTATAACCCATGTTAGGAAGAACATAATCCATGCAATAATTGTCACGTTTACTATAAGGTTTTGTATAAATCCTATAATATCACTCATATTTTCACCTCCAGTTTTACCATTTAATTCTTATATTGCCGAGGCTACGGCGAAACTATTGATTAAAAATAATCAAATCACCATCAGATAAATGGGCGATATAGAACATGTTATCCTCTAACCTTAGTTCTTCGATATTTATGACAGAGAACACATTTGTACCAGTTGTAAAAGCAATTATTGAATCATGTATTGTCGAGACCAGTAATTTGCCCTTCATAAAGTTGTAGAATACGAAATCAATCCCCTTAATTAAATTATTGTCTAAGTAGTAAACCTTCTCTGCGTACGTGATGTTATAATATTCGCTTCTATTATCGATATATTTTACCGAAACTATACCGTGTAACCCTAAAGAATTATTAATTAACAGCAATGGATACTCATACTTAGTCTCCATATATGAAACGAACCCATGTATTTCATTAATTCTTGGTAAACGTACTACGTTATCATCCCATACTATATATGTTTCGTTAAACGTCATTAATAGATACACAAACGTAAGTTTTTCATCGTTAAACAATATATAATTTGTTTTGGCTATGATCGCCGGAAAGAATTTTAGAATTAAATCTATTTTATTACCCAATATGTAAAAACCATAAAGTAGAGTATTATTAGAAAATCTCTTTATTAGATACATTTTAAATCTTTCAGTGCCAGTATTAATGTATATTTCAATAAATAATGGCATGTATAGTAAAGAATGCGGTTTTACATAGTCTTCAACATATATATCATTATCGCCAGTATATAATATTGTATAATACTTGGTACGAACTTCATTGTTTATTATGTATTTTGACCCGTCATTATCTATTATCCCATGTATTGTTATGTTTACAATAGTGTTATCTCCGATAGGTTTATAATAAAGAATCTCGTTGTCTGTTATTATTTTTAATGCATCGTATGTAAAGGATTTAAAATAAACATAATTATCGTATCCACCATATATTAGTTGATTAGATACAAAATATGCTGAGAAGGGTATGGCTTGTTCAATATAAACTAAATAGTCTAGTATTAAATCGATAGTGTAAATATTACTTTTTAAATATGTATAGTTTCTAAATGTTACCGTTATACTTGAATATGAACCTGTATGAAGAACTGTTCTACCAAGGTATAGATCGTATTTAGAGTTGATACTAGTTAGGTAAAGCAATGCTTTCACAACTACTTTAGCTAAATAAGTATTACCATACAGATCTCTTACTTCAACCTGCCCGAAACTCACATTGATACATACCCTTATTAAAACCTCATCATCTAATTTAATCTGTCCTAATTGAAGCACATATCTTATATGTGTAGGATTACTTGCAATTTTTCCAGAGACGCTAACAATTGTGGGATCCAATATTAGATCTCTATATTTATAGATATTTAGTAGATACTTCCTATGCTCAATGATCTCTCCATAAGTTTTTAAAAGAGAAACAAATCTTTCTTCAACATCAATGTTGTTGGATAAAGTAGTATTATGGATTAAGAATTCTTTATTCACACCTTTATTAACAAGTACATGACCATTTTTTACTAGATATGTATTATTTCGGGTTATACTGATCTGTTTCTCGTATGTAATTGGTTTTAAAATAATAAAATAATTTGACGCGTTTAATGAGTTTAATAAAATAAGCTGTTCGCCTTTAAAATCTATCTCCAGACTAGGGGGTAAGTATCTATTAATGCTGAAATTTACGCTTTCATCTACTTCCTTAAACAATAATACATCTAGCAACCACGGTTTATCCCCGTTACCAATAATTATGATCTTCTTAGCATTAAATGGTAATATGAGAGGGCCATAAAGACCATTAAATTGTTTTAATCGATAACTAACGCTAGAACCGTCAGAGAAGATAATGATCTCGCTTATATATGGGAATATAGGGGGAGATACATGAAGAAATATAGAATTTCTATCAAGTAAGTATTCTATTCTAGGCATGATATTGGTTAAATCTTGTTGATTATTTTCTAACGAGTATAGTTTCTCCAATATGGTCAACGAAAGATGACTAATAGCAATTAATGATATGATGGTTAGTATTAAAACTGGATAATTAGTTAGTCCTCTACATGGCAATTATATCATCCTCGCTTATTATGATGATCTTTTCGGTAATCTTAGTTTCTAATACTAGAAACTCATTAGTATTTGCCAGGATTTCGTATCTTCCAAGGATCTCTACAATTTTCGAGACACATGATTTGTTAATTAGTATATATTTCGTCTGATCATGCTTTTGAACATTTATACATACACTCTCTTTTTCTTTAATACTTTTCTCTATGTGATCAGCTGCACCGGTTATCGTAGATGCGAACTTATAAGTTAACATTATCGTTACCACTAATAACACAGCTAATGAGACGTAATTAGACATTATCTTCATAACTATCCCCAGAATAAGATAATACAGAAACCTGGAATATTTCCATTAAAACATAGAAATGAAAATAGTTTCGAAAAACCCCCTTTAACTAAAACAAGGAAGGGAAAATAAAGAAAAAAGATAATGGGGTTTAACCTACAGGTCTTCTGACTAAACTATAACCTACTAATGCTATTATTATTACCTCTAGTAATAATATAATGCTACTGAATAATGTTATAGTGCCGTTTAATGAGCTATATGATTCTGATTGTTTACGATCTAAGGTATCGATTTTCGTTCTTAACGTGTCAGTGGCTGAATCAATCTCATTGGTTAATTCAGATTTAGTATTATCTAATTTCGTAGATACTGTGCTGATTAAAGTGTTTGAAGTGTTAGTTAATGTGTTCTTCATGTTATTTAATGCATTAGTTAAAGTACTTGACATACTATCAAATTGTGAACTCATATAGTTCTTCATATCGTCTAGTGCAACATTTATATCATCTACAGCTCCTGTGAGTTTGACTACCAAGGTATCATTTACTCTTGCAATGAGAGTTGCTACACCGTCTATAGAGTCTTGTATAAGCTCTAGTGAAGCATGTGTTTGATTGACCATTTCGGCGATCTTATCGACTACGTAGCTCATGTTAGCTTGTAATGCTAATACTCCAGCAATTAATGTAGCAGTGGTCTCATTTAATGTAATAGTGACTTCGCTTAATTCATTCTTAATAGTTATAAGCTTGTTTCTCATATCACTTAATGTAGCATTAATCATTGTAAAGTTTGATCCCATATATATTTCTAACTCGTCAACACGTAAGTTAATGAGGTTCTTTATATCTGATTTTAGCATAGTTAACTGTATTGTCGTATTAGCTATAATATCGTCTACAGCTTCTTCGATAACCCCCTGAATTAAAACGAGGTTTTCAGCTATGGTAACGTTTAATACGTCACTAATATTGGTTAATAGATCTATAGCGGTCTTTAGATCAGCCTCTATACGTGCTTGTCCTTGTATTAACGTTATAGTATTGTTCTCAATACGAGCTAATGAGCCATTAATTAATCTAAGGAACTCTGGTAGATCCACAACTATTGTTTTGTTTACATCTTTGATCGTAGCAATCATTGTCACAACATCTTGGGATATTGAATCGAGCTTTGCTTCCAAGAGACCAAGTACTGTTGTTAATTGGTGATCCTCACCATATAATGTATAGGTGTAGTTAGTAGTCCAATATCTCAAACCGGTATAGTTGCCTAAAAATACACATTTCTCGGTACATAGCGTTTGATTATACTCTGTCAATGTTTGGTTTAACTTATATGCTAATGTTACATTTACGTCAACTCTATAAGTCACATCATGAGTTAGTAGTGGAGCTGGTAATGTAATGTAGAATACGATCTCATAATTACCATCGTTATCTACGTCTTCGCGAATACGTTGTATAACAGCGTATTTACCGTTAGGTAATAATACCCTTGTATGAGTGTCATCAAATCTTATCCATCCACCATATAACACTACTAATCTTCCCTCCTTAGACGAAGCTGTCAGATCCACTAATCTAACACTTATCCAGAACGGCGCATATACATCCCAAATGTTCCATGGGCTATGGTCGTCGGATTTATAAACTATTATTTGTATAGTTATATTATCGCCAGGTAGTAATGTTTCAGGGACTGATACCTCAACGTAATTCCTAGGTATTCTTACAGATACATTCCATAGTACAATATCTCTTACACCTGTAACGTTGACGATGCCATTAATAATTAGAACAAATTTCGTCTCTGCAGTTGATGCCCACCAGAAGTTAGGGTCATACCATGTTACAGTAAAGGTATCGTTAGTAAAGCTTGTAAAGTTTGCATCATATGTTACCGTGAAGTTTAAGATAATACTTTCTTTTACTTCGCCAAAAATCTTGCTATCCAGATAATCTTTAGTGTCATTCCTTAGTTCGTCTTCAGTGTAGAATTCAAGACCGTTAATGGTTATGGTTCCTTTACCTCTATAGTCAGTTTCTATAGTGAATGTAACTGTAATATGTTTAGGAGGTCCTGGTTCTAATCCTTCAGCCGTTACATCTACATAGGCATCACCTATAAAGGTTACATTATCTTCGGGTAGATTACCTACTACACTAATTATTATGTCGTCGCAGAGTTTTCCTTCCGTATCATCTGTTGGTACAACATCTATATCGATGTTAGGATGAACTCTTAGAAATGAATGATAATCTGTATCGCAGTTCTTTAATGCCTCTGGAGCAATAAATGTGGTATCATTTTGTACTGTAAAGATGTAGAGGCCTAGGGCAATGAATGGTATTGTAGTGTTCTTTAAATCGACAATACCATAACCACAATTTAGCATTATATCGAACCATCTGTAACTCTCATTATGTGGATATGTGGCGTTCAAGTATAGTGTTACATATGTATTATTGATACCTATTATTTCAACAACAGTGCTTTCCTCATATACATCCTCGATAAACGTGTCATTACCAGGTGCTTCAGGGTCTTCTACTAAATCATAGAAGACCTCAAAGAGTCTTGGTCTTGTTTGATTAAGATATACTTCACGATCTATGAATGAGTAATAAATTAATGGGTTAACTAGTACTTTCCATAGATCGTCCCTATAACCTATCGTGACATTATGGTCAGCTATATATCTATTTGCGTATATATATTTCGAACCTACTACTACTAATTCATTATTTTCACACGGACATATAATTGATGGTAATTCTAATATTTGTCTTCTAATATTCTCAATTATACTCATAAAAGCCATCGGTAATTCTTCAGTTATGTTTTCAAATGCTGAAGCATTGATAAAGTACTCATCGCCTACAACTTCTTTTAATTTCCTGGACGCATACACGTCATCTATGACTGTGGGATCGCCAACAAATATTCCAATGACAAATATATGGTTTCTACGAGCATATTCTATTGCAGCTCTAATTTCTTCTATACTAGTAATATTATGGGGATCGCCATCTGTAACCAAAACTATTACTCTAATCGTGTTTAATCTTCTATGCCTATTTATGAAATCTACAGCGTCATATATAGCTCTGGAGAGATTAGTCGGTCCAGTGTGTTTCCGAAGTAATAGTTCGTCGATTATAATCCTTAAATCTGTCTTGTTATCTTCGCTGATTATTTCGATAAGGCCATCGGTTAGATTTTGGGCCTCAGTAGTAAATTTCATCAATCCTATAGCCCATGATCCGTTAACTGGAACTAAGTCTATAAGTGCATAGGTAGCGTTTTTGGTTCTATCTTTGTTCCCCTCCATACTTTCTGAAACATCGATGGTTATCACTTCATCGTATAGATATATTTCAGGTTTGGGATATACCATTTTAACTACTAATAATGCGCGGCCAGGAGGAAGAGTCTTATCATCCTCTCTAGTTACTTCTAAGATTTTCTCCAATTCAATAGTGTCATTAAGATATACATGAAGCCCTCCTTCTGTTATATAACCGTATGCTTTGATAAGAACGTAATCTCCAGGTGCAACTGTGTAGTCAGTATAGTTGTACAGTACAAATTTTCTACTAATATACTTATCCGTACATTCTACAATATCTTCTGGTAGATTCCTTAATACATATACTTCAAAATATGGATAAACATTCTCAATAGTTATAGCCTTACATCCTGGTGTTTCATTAATTGTGATCAATTTATCATTAATATTAAATTCGAATTCTATTTTCCGTATCTCCAATCCTCCCCATTCACCATCAGGTATTGTTATGTTAAATGTTAATGTACCGTTAGCAGAATTTGGTTCTTTTGTATCGTTTATATAGACATAACTGAAGTTGTATCCCTTAATTGCCGTTATGGTAGTATAATCTGTGTAGAATCTAACACTATATAGTGCTTCAGGCCTATTGTAGGGCATCGGAATGTTATAGAAGCGTATCGTTACATTATCTCCTGGATTTAATAAATCAGGCTTACCTTTTAGAGAGCGTTCATAGTATATGGCTTCTGCTGAAGACCATATCTCTACATACTTATTATATCTTGTATTATCAAGTTCAGCGGTTAGACCTAGGGTGAACCCCACATGAGTATTATTTATAATGTTTAAACAGTCACTAAGTTCTTTTAAGCTAAAGTTATAATGATCAAGCATTGTAATGTTTGTCATATTTAAAACTGTTCGAAGTTTAATTGAAAGTCCATATAATGCTCTCGGGATTGGCGAGTTTATATCATATATAGTGTATGGAGCAAATTGTTGAATACTACCATTTATCACGATATTTATGGGAGTTACATTGTAGAATGCTTCACCTAAGTACTTACTTGTATTAGTAACTATGGTACATAATGTTGTGTTATCCTCTGTAACGTTACATGTAGCTATTTTAAAGTCAGGGGGATGCGAGCGGTTATCCCAGTAATATATTATTGTTGCATTGTCGCGTACCTCTATATTAGTAATGGTGATCTTTGAAGTTCTATTCAACTCTATTAATTTGCTCGTTATATTCTCCCTTATGTAAGTAATATTTAGAATAATGTCTGAGTCACTATAGTTTCTAACATTAAACATTCCAATAGTTATTTCTGTAAAGTTAGCTTCTTCTAGTAGAGTATAGAAAGTTACATTCTCAATCGTAGTGTTTGTTAAATTCGCGTATAACTCTCTTATCTCATCTGGTAACGTAAAGTTAATCGAGATAAAACTACTGTATTTCGCTTTCACATGATCGACTCCATTAATTTTCACATAATCGCCCCAATTGATTTCAGGGATCTTGTATATTAAGAATCGATTAGCACTTGGAACATGTGGACCAGTGCCATAGTAATGAGCTTGGGGGCTTCCTATCATTAGGTATACTGGTTTTCCATAATATTTTTGTAATACAGTACTATTAATACTTTGAATTTTAATAGCTAATAATACACGATCAGGGTTACTCTTGTCTCTAATAATGTAATATTCCACTCCAGTATCGTCTGGAATCCATTTTCCTGTTTCTTGATCTACTACTATACTGGTTAGTAGGGGGTCTCCTGTTCCCGCTACATCTACTTCCGTTATATTTATATAGACATGAGCAGGTTCAATACCCTCTTCACGCAAGGTTTGTACATTAATAACTGCTAATATACAGTGATTATCTAGATAAACAGCCACCGGTGGTCTCCCAGGTTCTGGATCAGGCCTTGTGTATGCCGATACTAACCATGCAGCCTCAGTTCCTACTTGTGCTTTAATTGTTGTAGGTACTATAATGAATATATTACCTAGTAAGAGTAATAACAAGATAACTGAATACGCTATTCTATTCATTTACCTCACCCAACTTAACATATGGTATTACAAGTTAACTTATAAAGCGTGAGGCTATTTAAAGGTTATCATGATCTGTCTAAGTTATGATAAGTAGAAAACCCGATTTCTATTGGTAATTAATTCGACAATTGACTATGTATAAGAATAGCCATATACCTTCAAATAATGCAAATTAGAAATAATAATGAAATACTCGATTAGTAAAAATTTAACTATTAAAGCAGAGACAAGTTACACGTATTGAGATATTTAAAAAGCAATGAAATACGGGATATGTGGTGATTCGTTATTGCGTAGATTATGGCCAAAAATAACAAAAATATATTGGGACCCGGATTATGACATACCAGTAATTAGGCCTCGAAATGAACAAGTTGATCTATTCTATGTTTTAAAGCTAACAGAGCCTGGAGACGCTCGACCAGGTTTTCCACGTGATTATGAGAGGCTGAGAAAGTCTATAGAGTATGAATTAGGATCTGATAGATTGTATAAAGAATTATTTGAATCAAAATTCATATTATTGAATAAAGTACCACATTGGGATCAGATGTGGGAAGTGGTGTCATCCGGTAATGTATGGGGCCAGTTATACTACGATCCCTATAAAGCGATGTGGAGATTTCGACTAACATTCGCCGGTGCATACTATAGTGTGGAGAACAATATAGTTGAGAAGATCATTGTTCATTGGAGAATTAGGAAGGG
>CAZVAW010000056.1:0-8622 GCA_964625205.1 uncultured Desulfurococcaceae archaeon | reverse complement strand
ATGTTATAGGGGCTTTGATCGAGGACATGGGCCATATAGTATCTATAGCTGTCCATCCAAAACATAGGGGTAGGGGTATTGGTAAGAGACTATTAAGTGCTGTGGAGAAGAGGCTTGTTCAACATGGTGTTAAATACATAGTGTTAGAGGTTGCCGTCTCGAATAAAGTGGCTATAAACATGTATCTTAAACACGGTTATCGGCCGGTAACTATACTACGTAAATACTATGGTGAAGAAGATGCTTATCTAATGGTTAAACAAATAAAGTAATAGAGAATAAGGGGAACCTCTATAGTAGCTCAAGGGCTTTACCAGTTCTCGGATCAAATAATACGATCTTCTCTGGGTTAGGGTATAGGTATACTTCTTTATCCTCAACCAATACAATGTTTTTAGAGGCTATGATTTTGACTTCTTTACCATTAACATCAGCTATAACGATATTTTCTCTACCCATCGGCTCTATAGCGTAAATTACTGCTTTGATCGTCTTACCGCGTAGCGGTTTATCTAAAATAGCTATATCTTCCGGCCTTATACCCATTACTACTTTACTTGGTTTAAGTTTCTCAACTATACTCTTATACTGCTTAGGGATCTCTAATTTATTAGAGTTAATTAATAGAAATGATTGATCATGTTTATATTCGATACTTGCTTCGAGAAAGTTCATTGGAGGATTACCAATGAATCCTCCTACGAAAATAGTTGCTGGTTTATTATAGATCTCGTTCGGCGTCCCGATCTGGACTATTCTACCCTCGTTGATTAATGCTATTCTATCAGCCATGGCTAAAGCCTCTGCTTGATCGTGTGTCACATATATGGTTGTTATACCTAGTTCTCTCTGAAGACGTTTAAGTTCGGCTCGAACACTAATTCTTAACACAGCGTCAAGATTACTCATAGGCTCATCCAGTAATAGTACTTCAGGTTCTTTCACAAGTGCTCTAGCCATAGCAACACGTTGTTGTTGACCACCACTAAGTTGCCATGGGTAACGATCAAGTAGTTTGTCGATATGAAGCATTTTAGCAACACGTACAACTCTATCTCTGATCTCGTTTTCAGCCATTTTCTTTAATCTTAGTGGGAAAGCAATGTTATCATATACTTTCATATGAGGGTAAAGAGCCCAGTTTTGGAAAACAAGCCCTACATTCCTATCCTTCGGCGGTAGATTAGTGACGTCTTTATCTCCAAAATAAATCCTGCCTCTAGTCGGCTTATATATCCCCGCGATCAAATATAGTGTTGTTGATTTACCACTACCGCTTGGCCCTAGTAAAGCCATGAACTCCCCATGTTCAATAACTAGGTTTAAATCTTTAACACCAACTACTCCTCCACTAAATATCTTAGTTACGTTTTCCAACTTCACATTAACCATCCACGATCACCCTTTAATACCGGATACGCTTATCGTGAAGATTAATCTTTGCGCGAATATGAAGAATAATATAGTGGGGAGCAAGTATAGTGTTCCAGCGGCAGCTACTAATGGTAGATAAGCGTATTCAGCGTTGGCATTAGCCTCTATAAACGTGGCTAACGTGGGCTGTGCTAAAAACGTTCTTACATAGATCAAGTCCATCCAACCAGCTAGAAAACCAAATAACATAACAGCGGCTACGCCGGGCTTGATCATGGGTAATAGGATCTTCCACCAAACCTTGAAACGAGAAGCACCATCAATTATTGCCGACCACTCGATCTCCCATGGGATCATGTCAAAGAACCCCTTCATTAACCAAGTAGCCATTGGTATCTCTATAGATGCTCTAGCGACTATTACATAGAAGAACGAGTATATATGGACTAGCTCTGGTGATGGTATGAATAAACGGTATATAAAGTATACTCCAACAACCAGTATACTACCGGGGAAGGCATGTAGTAGGATTAAAACTACCATAAATGTTTTACGACCCGGGAAATTCATTCTAGAGACTGTATATCCGGTTAAAGCGCCTACTATTGTTACGAGTGCACTTACGCCTAATGCTACGATCAATGTATTGAGTATTATCTGTAGTATATCAACACGTACTCCCGCGAATAATGCTGTCCTACCCTGGAATAACATGATCCAATTCATTAAAGTCCAATCAGTTGGTCTAATGTTTAAATCTGTAACCATGTTCTTATTAAAACTTGAGAGAATCATTAACGAGTAACCAATGATTAATGGGAGTGAAACAGCTAGTATCACGGCTATGATCAATAGTTCTGAAGTCCTCTTCCTAATCTCTACATCTCTCATACCCGGCATCATATATCACCACGTGGTGGCTTGATCATCTTACTAAACCCCATCATTTTCAAAGTTAACACACCTAAAATCGAGGAGACTATAACTAGTAATACACCAGCCGCGGCCGCTAACCCTTGATCCTGTAGCCCGGTTAAAAATGCTGTATTGTAGATGTATAAGCTCCATGTTGTACCATAGTCTCTATTTACTAAACCCCATTTAACGAGGAGGAATATGTGATCATAGGTTGTCAGAAGGCTTAATAATTGCCATGTAGTCACATATAGTATGTGCCATTTAAGTAGTGGAATAAGTATTGTTCGTGTAATCTGCCAATTAGTAGCTCCATCTACACGTGCAGCTATCACTAATTCCTTTGGTATGTTACTAATAGCTGATGTGAAAACGATCATACCATAACTAACGCCTACTAATCCATTAACAAATATTATGATCGCCCAAGCACCCCATGGTATTATGCCTTGCCCTAGATCTATTGGTTTATCGATCAAGCCTAGCTTGTAGAATATACTGTTTAAAGTACCTATACTACTTGGGTGGAAGAAGTAGTACCAGATCAAGCTATAAACAGCTACTGGTGTCATACGTGGTAAAAGCCATAAAAGCTGAGACGCGCCAGCTGCTTTTTCATTTATGAAGAAAGTAGCTATAGCTAGCCCTAACCCACCAACTACATTAACTATTAACGTTAGGGATACGAATACGATTGTGGTTAAGAATACGGATTTAACCGAAGGATCATACATAAGTAGGTGGAAAAACCTCTCATAATTCTCCCAACCAATAAATACGCCAGCGTATTTATCTATGTTCCAGTTACGTAATGGCGTGAAACTAATATATACTGATACTATTACTGGGATCAAGTAGAATACTATGATTAGAAAAAGAGCTGGGGCTAGGAAACGGGAAGCATTACTATGTATGAATCCTTTAAGACCATGGAGTGTTTTATGGAAAAAACTATTTAATTTCACCTAAGCCACCCATCTATTTTTTAACCAGTTAAACTCCAGCTTGTCGGGATCTCCCCAGTTATTGTTGTAGCGTCTTTTAAGTCGGGGTCGGCATTGATCTTGTTTACCAGGTAGTTAACGGCCTCCTCCGGGGTCATTGTGCCACGTAATACTTTGTCTATCGCGTCGGCGAAATACTCTGCGAGTTTCGGGTAAAGCGGGTGTTTTGGCGTGAATGTTGTATAGTCTAACATATATGATACGTTTCTTAAGAAGTTTATATTTATCGGATTAACTGTTTTCTTGACAATATCTCTAATATTGTTTTTAACATCGTTAGACAAGAATATCTCTAGGTTTTTCAACTTATTAATCCAGTTCTGATCACTTAATAGGTTTAACGCTTGTTTCCTAACGGGTAGATGTGATGATATAATGCTATGAACCGCGTTGATATCGGGGTCACTAGCTTTTACCACTAGTAGGAACGCTAGTTTGTGGTAAACATCTTTTAACTTATCGTAATCAGGGTTTTGATAACCAGCTTTACTATTTATAACCCAGGCATAGGGTTGACTAAGAGTTACTGGTTTCTTGCCTGGCTCACCAGCTGGGAATAATGTGTAGTAGAAGAATTCCTTAACCTCTTCGGCAGTTAATCCTCTACTCTCATTAGTCTCGGGGTCTATGTAGTAGTATTTAGTCTGCCACTCAGTCCAATGCCATACACCGCCTATGAAAGCAAATGTTTTACCATTAACTACTGTTGGGTGTATTTGTTTACCCCAGTCCCAGCTCATCATATCACTAGGCAGTAGTCCAGCGTCTACAAATGCTTTCTCGGTTGCAAACCATTTATATACAGCTTCTTTATCTAGTACTAGTTTACCGGATTGCTCATCGTAGAGTCTACCGCCGAAGGCGTATATGAACTGTATTAGGTCTGGATGAGCTGATCCCTTACGGTGGATTAAGCCCCATTCACTACAACCTTTATTTTTAGCCTCTAAAGCCATATTATAGAGGTCTTTCCACGTGATCTCTCCTCTCTTCACTTTATCGGCTAATCCTTTTAAATCGATCCCAGCACATGCGGCTACATCTCTTCTAATATATATTGGTCTAGCCTCAGTATCCTGTGGTATACCGTATATCTTACCCTTATACTTCATAGCGTCAACTAGTGTAGAGTAGAAGTCGTTGAGGAAGTCAGTATAGTTGTTGAGATAAGGCGTTAAATCCAATATATAGCCCTCATCAGCTAAACTAGCGATATAGACGTATCCATTAGCCATTATATCTGGGGCTTGGTTTAACCCCCATTTACTAATATAATCGTTGTAAATTACTTTTGGGTCGCTCTCATACCTTGTAGTGATCGTTATTTTAACGTTAACCCCATTATCGCTCCAAATCTTGTTAATCCTAGCAGCTGCTTCGACAATACCATAGACGCGCATAACGCTATTAGGGTCTCCACCACTCCATACAGTATATTTTACTTCAGTAACACCATTGTCAGCTAGTATTTTACCGATTTTTACAACATCATCTTCGAAATTACCAGATAATGCTACGGTAACAGTTTTAGCTGCTCCCCCCTGCATTGTCGTTAAATAATATACGCCACCTATAACAGCTATGAGGATAACTACGCCGATTACTACGGCCTGGATCTTGGTTAAGGCTTTACTCATGATAACCACCTTAACAAGCCATTAACTAGAATAGATCATGTATCTTCTCATTATATTATATATAGGGCTGTTAATACTTATTTTTTTCTTAGAAACAATTACTTGATCTATTACAGAAAACTTTGCTAAAGAAAATAGATTGAACGACAGATTCGCTACAGTTTAGGATGCCGAGTTTTAACGTAGAGTTGTATAATCCTATGTTTATTTTCACGAGCCCAACTACTACCTAGTATTTCTAAAACATTATAAGTCGCTAATGCCATGTATGCTTTACACCTCATTACGTGATTAGTGATCTCTTCATATATTTTGCCTAGATCATTAATAAATACTCTACCACTAGGTGATACCATAGCTAATACAGCTTTTACATTTGACGGGTTTAACTCATATTTACTCGTCACTATGTAGAGGCCGAGGCCAGCTTCTAATGCTTTAACACTATAGCCTAGTTTCAGATAATATTCTGGCTCATTATTATAACCAGTAATAACTACTACGGCTCTAACACTACGGAACCTCGGTATAACCTCTATTAAACGGGCCAATACTTTACCTGGATAACTAGTTTTCTCTCTACAAACCACGTGTACTAGGTAATCAAGTATTTCTAAAGGCTTTGTAAACGGTACATACTCTATATTATCACCACGTATTATGGTAACATAGGTTTTATCACCAAGTACATGTGCTGTTCTAAGAACTAATGCTGATGTGTAAAGTACAGTCCATAGTTTATCCCAGTAGAACATGTATTTAGATAGATCAATAGCTAGTAAAACCTCTACAAGCTTCTCACTCATATATTCTCGTACAACAAGACGTCTATCACCAGTACTTGTTAAAAGACGAGCACTTAATCTCCAATCAATATGTCTAATATCATCACCCCACATATAATCTCGGAAATCAACATACTCATAGCCAAGCCCCTTGATCAATGAACGGCCAATACCATAGAGTAGAGACTCTGTATCGGCAATACCCATTTTCACAGCATATTTAGCGGCTTTACAAGGATCAATGTTATTTATCAGTCTTTAACCCCCTCCTAATACATAATGGCTACATGTTTATTTCTAGCCAAGTATAGTATTAGATACATAGACGTAATTATTTTATATTAGGTGTTCTTCATGGTGAAATTCTATAGCGTAGAAGAGTTAAGAAACGCTGAAATATACGACTCACTAGGTCTTTACTATGGAAACGTATGTGGTGTCGAATATAGAGAGGATGAGCCTAGGATTAAGGCTTGTATAATCTTTAAAGCTGAGGAGGCAGTACCAGATACTAAGCGTATCAGGGAGTTATTAGAGGCTAAAGGAGTTAAAGTTGGAGAAGAGTCTCTAGAGATCCTAGTATTACTTGCTCGTGAACATGGTCTTGACATACCATATAGGGTTGTGGAGAAGAATGTGGAAATGGTTAAAGGGTTTATAAAGGTTGCTGAGATAAAATTGATCGATACATATTCTGAGCTTGCCCGTAAAAACACGATCATATTACTCAATAGTCCACGTGAAGCCCGTTATAGAGGCCGACCTCTTAAACAAGAGAAACCAGCTCCAAAACCAGAATATATACGTGGAAAAACAGTCGTTAGCCTTCGTGAGGGCGTATTAGGTAAAGCGGTAGATATAGTTATTGGGCCGGGCCAGCCGGGTCTTAGAGTTAAACGATTCATGGGTGGAGGATATATTGCGTGGCTTAAGTTTTTAAACGATCTAAAAACTATATCGCGAAAGTATTATGAGATACTGGCCGTGATCAGAGATCCATTAATCCATAGGAGGATTAGTATCGAGGAATACGATACATTAGTTGAGACTATGCGTAGTAAAGGAGTACCAGAGGAGATCATTAAAAGACTCGACAACTACATAGAGGCTTCTGCTCAACAAAACATCTATATCGATATACCATGGAGTGATGTAGAAGTAGTTAATGATATTATTGTGATTAAGTAGACTTACTTCTTATTTTTCATCTGAAGCTTCTTCCTAAGCTCTAAGAGCTTCTCACGAGCCCCGATAATAGCCATAGCTTCATCTCTTATTTTCCTCAAATAACCTAGTGGCGGGAATAATATAGCATCTCGTGGACATAACTTAGCACATGTATCGCATCCAACCATGCAGTTATAGGGTCTCGCAACTACTGGTTTCATCTTCTCGAAGTCCCAGTCAAATACTACGCGTCCACTACATGTTAGGAAACATAATCCACAGCCAATGCATCTCTCATAATCTATTCGAGGATACCATTCGATCTCCTTACGCGGTATACCCCACCAACTCGTGTTCGAGAAATCACGAATAACCCTACCAAGTACATCACGGCCAATAACCGGTACTTCACCACTCAAAAACATCACCTTTTCTCAATAGTTCTTTCCAAGAAGAGGATTATATGAAGATTTTTTTCATATAAAAATTTTTTCAAGTGAAATAACGTAAAGAACACTACTATTTAGATGAATAACTTCATAACTATATTACTTTAATAGCGTGTTTCAGCACCACATCTTAACATAGTGTATTATAATATGTAGGTAGTTAGTTCAATACTTATATTGTAATACTTATTAGTTAGTTGCGTAATACATGTATTATGGTGATTTAGGTTTTGAGTGTCGTTGTTAGTTTTCGTATTGATAAGAAGTTAAAAGAACGCATGGATCAGCTTAAACACATTAATTGGAGTGAAGTAGTTCGTCGTGCTATATATGAGGTTATAGTTCGGGAGGAAGCTAAAATGCGCGGTAAAGACTATGATCGTATTAAACGAGCTCTTCTCAAATCCGAGGAGCTATCGAGAAAGATCGAGGGATGGGATAGTGTCAAAGAGATCCGTAGATGGAGAGAACGTTAGAAGCGTATATGTAGTTGATGCTTCAGTAGTGGTTAAATGGTTTGTTGAGGAAGAATATAGTAGAGAGGCTAGGTTGCTGAGAAACGCTTATGTAGATGGATTACTGGATATATCTGTACCTTCCCTACTATATTATGAAGTTCTGAATGCCTTGAAATATTCTGGTGGATTTGGAGAAGATGAGTTGAAAGAAGTTGCTAAAACCCTAGTAGATTTTCAATTCACCGAATATAGTTTAACAGGACAGTATGCTCTTAGGACAATCGAATACGCTATGCGTAAGGGGATAACAATATATGATGCAGCATACGTAGCTTTAGCAGAGACCTTAAATACAACACTATATACCGCTGATGAAAAACTAATTAAGAAGATCGGTAGACCAGAACTAGTTAAACATATCTCCTTATTCAAAATCTAAGCATAATATTGTTTTCGATGAAACGGGAATTTACTTTAAGAACATACAAGGATATATTTGGATAAGCAAGGCAAAAGCCTTTGAGGTAGTTTTTATTGGAGATCACTGAGATTAGTGAGAAGGCTCGTGAGATTCATAGGGAGTTATCACGTGTTATTATTGGTTATGACGAGGAGCTTAAACATATACTAGTTGCTTTACTAGCTAATGGTCATGTCCTACTTGAGGGTGTGCCGGGGATAGCTAAGACTACGTTAGCACGAGCATTAACTAGGTTGCTAGGCCTTGATGTTAATGAGAAGATAGTAGTAGATGGTATCCAGTACCGTGGTTTTTCACGTATACAGTTCACACCCGACCTAATGCCCGGCGATATAACTGGTAGCCTAGTATA
>CAZVAW010000055.1:7984-8927 GCA_964625205.1 uncultured Desulfurococcaceae archaeon | reverse complement strand
TACATATATGGTATATATTTCATATACAGTAATGTACCGTTAATACTATATATTAATAGTTTTGTTCTAGAATAGTTGAAGCTATCGCTCCAGATCACATATATGTATTTACCATCTGATGAATAAGATAAGACTACACCATAATCAGTTATATTAATTGGAGTATACCATTTACCGGATTTATCATTCCATATAGTCATTTGCAGGATAGCCGTGAGATTATCTAGTGTATAGTTTCCATAAGGCACTATAGTATATAGCATAGCTAGTGATCCATTCTCTAATTCGAATAGATAAGGTGAAGATGCACCACTAGCTTTTATTTCTGGATTAGGTATTTCTACTAATGCTCTATATCGATCATCTAATCTATAGCCTTTGATCCAGCTAGAACCATTTGGTAATACACATGTATAGTATATATATAGTGAACCATTATGAGGATATGCCGAATAATCACTACCAATACTAGTATTTTCAACAATATATCCACTCCAAGAACCATTAATCCAATCTAATAATTCTGGTAATCTCTCAAGCTCTCCCTTGATCTCATTATATAGTAGATCAATATCTTCATCTGTAACATTACCCCATGTAACAATTGTACCGGGACCTAATATTGGATACTGCTGTGTAAATCTACCAATAACATAATATACTATAATGAATAGTTCAGCCTCGCCAACTATACCACCACCTCTCATAATATTATTTGAGCTTTGTAAAAATGTGCCAGCTCCAAGTATTCCAGCAATACCAGCATATAATCCTAAACCAGAACTACCACCGCTAATCTTATTACCAATATATCCAGTAATAAGTAATGACCCCTTGATAACACCGGATGCATTCACTATTTTAAAAGGTAGTATACCAAACAAATATTCTGTCTCACTACTAGTAGGTTTAAATAAAAGTACGAGACCGCCCCCAATACCGG
>CAZVAW010000055.1:0-7974 GCA_964625205.1 uncultured Desulfurococcaceae archaeon | reverse complement strand
AGTTACTAATACACCAATATCTATCTTACCTAGTTTCGGAATTTTAAGTGTAAAACCCCATGGAGTCGGCATTGTTATTGAGCCGCTAAGTTTCATTCCAAGTTTTGTTTCTATTTCTTTAAGTAATAAGCTATAAGAGCCCGGATCAATGATCCAGTTACCACTTGTAGATGCATATAGTTTGAGGTTTATCGGTATCGATGCTATTTCCCCGTTATATATAGTATCCATTATACCGGAAACCATTGCTTCGCCTTTAGAACTAAGCTGTAATTCTAACTTAAAACCAATAACGCCAAGTCTCCAATTACCGCTAAGATAAGGAATATTTAAATTTATATCGAATGGATACCATTCAATTTCATACTTAATGTTCCAAATATACTCTTTACCCCATAAACCACCACCCATACTTTTAAATTCTAAACCATAGGATATACTATAATCATCACCTATAATAGTTCCTGGAAACTCGAAGATAAATGATGGAATTTTTAATATAGTTAACTCGCGTGTTCCGTGGAATTTTCTACCATCACTATATTCTACTATAACATCAATTCTATGAACTCCTGGTTCAAGTATTCCTGGATTGAATTCTCCAACCCATAAACCTAGATCGGAGAGGTAATTGAAATCTATGGTATAATTAGCGATATAACCATAAACTCTCAATGGTTTTTCATTAGAGCCGATAATATCTATATAGAATCTATTACTAAGATTTAAGCCATGATAAAATAATAAACCATATTCTGAATAAACATTGATCTTAATAGCTTCAACTTTATAGAAATATACATCTATAACAGTATCCCTTGATAGATAAATATAGCCGGAAGAAGGCTCAGCATAATAACCAGTAGGAGCTAGAATCTCGTACTTATAACTACCAGATTGTAACATGAAAGAGATCGTGGAGTTAAAACTATACCTTACCAAACTACTACCATTAGAAAATATAAGCTTAACACCCCATCTAACATTACCAGGCAAACCATACGCTCTAAATAGTAATTGATACTTATAAGTCACATTGATCTCTATTGGTTTCATTAATGGGTAGTGGTCTATGTTGTTTTCATCTATTATATATGGTGTGTCTCCTATTCCGTCACTACCTGTTTCGTTCTGGTATGGTCCACTATATTGGTCTGTACCGTTATAGTCGCTCCAATAATTACCACCAACAGGATAACCAGCATCCCAAACACTCCTAGAACCACAACTATAAACCTGAACAACATTACCAATAAAATTATTATGATAAAACAAATTACCAGATGAATAACTTAACCATACACCATAATTGTTGTCTTTGATCGTGTTACCTACTATAGTATTATTAAATGAATCATATAAGTATATGCCATACACGTTGTCTGTGATCGTATTATTTACGATATTATTATCAAAGGACCACGATAAGATTACACCATATTTATTATTTGTTATATTATTGTTATAAAATAAGTTGTACGGTCCTTCAAGAAATATGCCAACCTCACTATCTTTTATAATATTGTCATGAACTTTGTTTTCACCACTCCATAGACCAATTCCTCCAGAACCATAAAGCTCGCAACTGATTCTTGATATAATGTTATTATAGATCTCATTACTATTACTGCTACTAATCAAGCCAATACCGCTTTCACTAGTATTTTCTATAAAATTATTGTAAATCCTATTATTCGACGATGAATCCGTAAGAGTAGTGCCATTACCATTAATATCTTTTATGATGTTATCATGGATAACGTTATTATCTGAGTCAACTAAAATAATTCCTGCACCCAATCCTGATATTGATGTTATAATTACATTATATATTTCCCCGTGAACTACATTTACTAGACTTATTCCATTCTCCTTTGCTCCGTATATTTTGCAGTTTCTTATTATAAAATATGCTGTTGTATTTGTGATGTATATTCCATAGTAATATCCTGTTGCGTCTATCTCCCAACCCTCAATAATATATGGATCTTCAGGTGTACCCGAACCAGAAACCACACCATTCTCTGGTGTAAAATCATCATCTCCAATAATCACTATAGGATCATGAGGTTTAAGATCACCGGTATTGTTTGATTTTATTATATTTGATGTTGTATTTTTTATATTTCCTGATATATTGGATATTGTTAATGAATTTATAAGTATGAATATGATCATGATGAATGAATAAAACCTAATATATGAGGGTTTCAAATTATCCCCCATATTTAACTAGGTAAACTAGTGTTATATTAAAATTTCTATTATCCCCGATTATTAAACAATTAAATAGTAATAATACCGTAGTTAGTCTTTGATACCTGTAAAGAATGTAATATTCACGAGCATTTCCTGCCTTCTGTGTAGCTATTAATGACACTGCATATGGATCTTGATCGCTTTTAAACCTCTATGACGCCATAATATAATTGTCCCAATTGGATAATTTTTAATGATAGAATCAAAGAAACTCTTAACATCATCAATAGACAAAACATATTCTTTTTAAAAGGACGGTATACATAATATTAGTTCTCCATTAACGATTTTCCTCACAAGATCGCCAAGTTTAATTTTAACTATTTTATACTTAATGGTAAAGTTCAAATCTGAACACACTGCCATGCTATCTTTCATGAAAAACAACAATAAAATCCCTATTTACATTTTTGATTCTTTGCTTATTCAAAATTTAACCAAGTTTGTGTGAAATATATTCATTTTCTGAATTTATAAATATTCAAACAAGGAATACACTATGAAATCTTTTAGGAATTCAAGTTTACGATTACATTAACAGATCGGGGACTTTTTCAATGGAGGATTAAGCCTGCTAAGTCGGTGGGGTGTGTCCCCGCGCGGGTTCAAATCCCGCCCCCGGCGCTGTCTCTTATTTCCTATGCTAAAACAGCATCAGTATCCTCTATAGTAGCTAATAGTTTGTTTTTGATTAGGAGCTCTAAAATATATATTGTGCATCTCTTATAGACAGAAATACTGGTTATGTTTCCACAAGGTTAAATATTAATTATTTTGGGGGCGACCAAAATGGGGGAATCAACTACGTTATTGTATGATCTATTATTAACTGTGGCATTAGCTTTACTTGTCGGTAAGGTTTTTGAAGAGTTTTTCGCGAGGCTTAAATTACCTCCAGTTATAGGTGATTTAATAGCGGGTCTTATACTTGGTGCTTCTTTTCTAAATATACTTCCCATAAATGATCTTATAAAAACCCTTGGTTGGTTTGGAGTAGCTATATTATTGTTTTATGCGGGATTAGAGACTAGATATCGTGATTTTATGAGAAACTTGAAAACATACGCTATAATAACACTAGGAGAAGCCTTGGCTGCGTTTGGTTTAGGTTTTTCAATTGGATTATTATTTGGTTATCCGCCTAGATCAGCTTATTTTATCGGCGCCGTATTAGAGGCTACTAGTGTAAGTGTTAGTGTACGTACGTTGATCGAGATCGGAAAACTAGGTACTAGAGAAGCATATACGATCTTAGGTGTGGCGGTACTAGATGATCTTACTGCCTTGATAACTATAGTTGTTGGCGAGTCAATGATCAGAACTGGTGGATTCCATTTAACAGCCGTAGTAACGACTGTGACTACTGCTTTTCTCTTCTGGATATTAACAGTTACCATATTACACCGTATCTCTAATTTCATTATGAGAAAAACATTAAAGATGCACATCGAGGAAGCACTGGGCTCTATATTGCTTGGGATATTCGCATTGATAGGATATATTACTAAGTATTTTAAGTTATCACCACTAGTAGCAGCTTACGCTGTAGGACTTGCTTTTTCTGAAGCAATAGGTGTGAAACGTGTTTTAGAGAAGATGAAGTTTCTATCATTAACGTTTTCAGTAATATTCTTTATGACGACAAGCGCCGAGATCAATATATGGTCTACTTTAAGGCCCGAGTACGTATTGTTCTATGTCGCTTTAATTACATGTGCTTTTATAGGGAAGATACTAGGTGGTGGTTTAACGTCCTACTTAATAGGCTTCCCACTTAGATCAGCGTTAAGAATCGCTGTTGGATTATTTCCCCGAGCCGAGTTTTGTGTAATAGCCGCTTATATGGGGTACATATTCGGGTTATTCGGTGCCGAAGTATATTTATCAGCGCTTTTAATAGTACTGATCACAAATATAGCGACACCGCCTCTATTGAAGATAGTATTTGGTAAAGAATAGTTATTTCACCCAATTACGTAAAAAGAATATAGGGGTATGGAGAATGCAAGATAACGTAGAGCTTGTAAAGAAGTTTTACAAGGTTATGGACAATATTCTACATATGAAAGTAAAAGATTTTCTCGATAAATACAGGGATACTTTACCTAAATACGAAGTTATTGGAGAAGACACTAGTATCTCAAACATTATCTCACATTTTGAAAATAACGTCTCTTACCTACTGGTTGTAGGACGTAATAGGAGAATTAAGGGAAGCATAGCATATAGTGAGTTCTTAAACATATTTGGGCGTTCAAGCACAACAGCATTATCTGCACCATTCTCTAGTGTATCACGTAGTCTACGTCATTCAAGAGTACCTTTAGAGGCTTTCTCAAACATGAACGCCTCCGATATACTATTTTCTTCACCACCATGCGTTAATGAAGATACTTCAGTTAGAGAAGCGTTAGAGTATATGTATAAGACTGGTTCACATTACGTAGTAGTTGTTAATCATGAAAGAGAAATAATCGGCGTAATAACTCTACACTCGATCTTTAGAGCTATTGTTAAAGAGTTAAAATCATATAAATAAAACTAAATCATACTTTTTATATTACACGTCTAGCCCAAGTACCTCTTAATAACCATATAATGGCTATTAACCCGGCAACTACATTACTTAGAGTCATTGCTATCCATACACCAACCACGCCCATTCCCAATATGAATGCTAGAAAATAACTAAATCCTATTCTAAAAACCCATAACCTAATTATACCAAGCATCGACATAAACCAAGTATGCCCGGATCCCGCCGCTACACCATTAGCTATAAAAAATAATCCAAAGAATGGTATAGACCATACAAATATAGATAATAACCTTGTCCCCTCGATAATAACGTCTTTCTCAGCGATAAAGACTCCTACTGTTAAATCACGTGTAAGATAAATTATTATTGAACCTATAGTCAAAAATGATAGTATTATAATCATTGATTTAAACGCTATCTTCTTAGCTCTATGGTATTGTTGTGCACCTATATTTTGTCCAACCATGATAGAGGTTGCTCTCTGAAGCCCCCATGTGAAAGCTTGCATAACATCAATGATCCTAATAGCTACACCATAAGCAGCTATAGCTGTTGAACCAAAGAATGATACAATACTTGTCATAATAACAAAACCAAGCGAGTTAGCTGTTTGCTGTAAAACCATGGGAGTACCTATATGGAAGATCTTTTTAAGCCACCATTTTTCGATAACAAGATCTTTTAAACCGAGTTTAATGCCCTTATACCCTCTCGCTAATAGGTAAACACCTATGATCGATATTAATGAACGCGAAAATATAGTAGCTAGAGCAGCGCCTACAACTCCTAGTGCTGGTAGCGAGAATAACCCGAAAATTAGTATCGGGTCAAGAATCAAGTTGATGATAGAGGATATAATGTTAATAATCGTTGGTGTACGTGTGTCGCCTAAACTATTTGCTATGGCTATGAATGCAAAGCCTATAAAAGTAAATGGTATTCCTATGAAAATTATACGTATATAATTGGTTGCTTTACCAATAACATCCGACGGTATATTCATTAGAGCTAAAATAGTTGGCGAAAACGTGTAGCCTATTACACTTATCGTGATTGCTGTTATGAACATGAAAAACAACATATTACCAGCTGATCTACTGGCTTTGTCTAGTTTACCAGCACCTGTGTATTGTGCAATTAAAGAAATTCCTGCGAAAGAATAACCCATACCTATCGAGTAAAATAACATGATTAAAGGCCAGCTAACGGTAGGTGCACCAAAAGCTTCTTTACCCAATTTACCGAGCCAAAAGGCGTCGATCAGATTATATGACATATTAACTAAATTAGCTATGATCATGGGCCAAGCGAGCCAGAAAAGAGTTTTAGTGATTGGTTGTTCGAGTATTTTTGTCCTTATTCTATAAATATCTCCATTCAATTTTCCACGCATATTATTCACCGGAATATATTTAATAAGAAGATATTTATACTTAGTTGGAAAATAAGTTTTATCATAGGTGGGGCGAGTATGGGACGTGGTCAGAGAAGAGGTTTACTAAAATTACTAATAATGACCATAATTATTAGGAAAAAGAAAATACATGGATATGGCATTTATAAAGAATTAGACGAATTGGCTTCTGGTATATGGAATCCATCAATAGGTACGATTTATAGAGTATTGAACGAGCTTGTAAGTAAAGAATATATTAGGAAAGAAGAAGTAATGCAAGGAAATAGACGTGTAGTATACTATATACCAACCGAGAAAGGCATTGAGGAGTTCCTAAAAGCCTCAGACTGTATTCTTAGGAAAATTAGAACAGGTATTGAACTGATCGTTCCCACATTAAAATCTCTCCGCGAAAGAGGCGTATATACGAGTAGTTTTGACGATGTATTTGAAAGAATATATTATTTACTTCGGGATTATCTAGGTAAACGTGGTTAAAACAAACAAATAAATACATGGGAAGAACAATTATGTCGCCTAAATGGTATTGTGTAAACTGTGGTTTTCAAAGCGAATTATGGAGTAATTACTACTGGAAATGCCCTAGATGCGGAAAACCATTAAGTATTAAATACGACATACAATTCAATCCTAAAGGTGCAGGGCTTAAGCGCTATGAATCACTATTGCCTTTTACACCAGATAAAACGCGTGGCGAAGGCCAAACACCAATTGTTATTGACGAGAATGGTAGACATACATTAGTTTTTAAACTAGAGTATCTGAATCCAAGCGGTAGTTTTAAAGATAGAGGCTCTGCTCTTGCACTGTATTACGGTTATAAAATGGGTTATAAGGAAGTAGTCGAGGATACTAGTGGAAATACTGGCATATCAGTTACACTTTATGCTAAGTTATATGGTATGAAACCATATATTTTCATGCCCAAGAAAAGCCCTAGTGGTAAAAAGTTATTAGTTAAACTTTTAGGCGGAGAAGTAGTTGAAGCTAAAGATAGATCAGATGCTTCACAGAAAGTCTTAAATTACATAGATAAGAGGTTTTACGTTGCCCATACATGGAGCTACTTCTATGTTTTAGGAGCCTCAACGATTTCATATGAGGTTTACGAAAGACACGGTATCCCGGATTATGTTATTTCACCAATAGGTTCCGGTGGAATATTACTAGGCTTGATCAGAGGGTTTGAAACACTATATGAATTAGGAGTAGTAAACAAGATTCCAGGATTTATCGGAGTTCAAGGATATAGTGTACAACCTGTTTTCAAAAACATGTATGGTTACGAGAAAGAGGGAGAGAGCTCAGATCTAGCTGATGGCATAATGGTTGTAAACCCACCACGACTTCATGAGATCCTTGAATACTTAAGAAAATATAAGGGAGAAATAGTGCTCGTAGGAAATACTGAGATCAAATCAGCGTTAAAAGAGCTCTATGAACAGGGATTCATCGTAGAACCGACATCCGCCACTGTTTGGGCCGCTTACAAGAAAATCCGTGATAACTTGAGTAAGGGTTCAGTTCTACTACCGTTAACTGGCTCGGGGCTGAAAATGCTTGATCTGTTGAGAAACATTATTAAATAGCCCACGAGCCGTAGCCCCGCCCGGCGACCTATAACCGGAGCCGCCAGAGCCCTTCCACACCCTCCTCAACCCCGTTGACCCATGAACGTTGGCGGCCGGGGTTAGGTTGCTCCCTTCCGGGCCTGGCCTGGTTCCCCCGGCTAAGGCGGTTTACCCCCTCTCTCCAGAGG
>CAZVAW010000054.1:0-9177 GCA_964625205.1 uncultured Desulfurococcaceae archaeon | reverse complement strand
TCTCCCGCCTCTTAGCTATTTGTTTTAGTTTCACTGAGATCCTATATAGTGTTTCGGCTATATATTCTAGCTCTCTCCTATTTATTTTCTCAGGGCTTACATGTTCTAGTGCACGTGCTAATGTTTTTAAATATTCTAATAGTCTCTCGGATTTATGCATTCCCTTAAGTATTAGTCCTTCACGTAAATGAGTACGTGTAACGTATTCATAGTGACCCAAGGGTCCTAAGTAGCATTTCCTCTTTTTACGTTTACCTCGTTCACGATAATAGTGAACAGCATAAACATACTCACGACCACCCTTCCTCTCTATAGAAAAATAACTAACGGGCTCACCACATCTAGGGCAAATAACAGCACTTTTCACGGCGGGGGTTCACCATTAGGAGTTAGGCGAAGACTGAGACCCAAATTTGGGGTTCAGTATTGAAGTAACTGCTCATATTCTTCCTCGGTTATCGTGAGTAGTGGTTTTATTCTCTCCCAGTTTAGGCTTAGTACTGCTGATAAATTGCTAATGAATAGTAGTAGGTTGGCCGATACCGGGATCCTTAGTATCCCTACTCTTAGGATTAGGAACACGTGATCAATGCCTAGTAGTGAAGCTATGGCTATCACGAATTTCGTGGATAGCAGGCCTGCTGTGACTCCGTATTTTATCTTTGTTTTAAATGGGTATCCATAGCTGTGTTTCATTACTATGTAGAATCCGAGGTAGAAGCTCAGTATTAATCCGAACATGTATATTATGTAAGTGTTAAGGAGTTGGGGGTTCAACTGCTACACCACCATTAAGAGCCATACCCAGTAGTATTCCTATAGCTAATGGTATAGTGACTAGTAGCATGAACAGTAGGGGCTTAGTCATCATAAACCTAGTCATTACCTGGCTTGCACTAAACCGTTTAAGCATCTGGTCTATCTGAGAAACCCTGGCCATGGCATCGTCATAGCTTAGTGATTGTTCTCTTAATGTCTTATTTTCACGTATTAGTGAGTTAACCATTCCACTTAATGTAGAGACTATTTCTAGCTCGAAATGATAGTATTTACGTCCTAGTAGTTTGAGGAAATCGGGTACGCGTAGAACTGTTAATGGCTCGGGTGCTGGTATGACATAATATGTTCCTGAAACGGCCCCAATAGTTAATAATACACTATACTTTATTGTAGGCTGCATAAACCTCAGTAAGTTGAAAACATAATACATTGCCAGGAAACCTATTAGTAATATACTGGAAGCGGCTGTGATCGGGTCCGGGGCCCAGTTTGGCTGTGGTATGACTAGTTTCTGGCCACCTATGGTTACCTCGGCCGAAGGCGGTGTAAAAACAGTGTTTATTATCACCATGAATAATACATATATTAATGTAAACCACGCTATAGCCCACAATATTACGGATCTGCGGAATAAATAGAAAGGCGTTACCAACGTACCAACAGTCCATGGATCATGACTACTGATAAACGTTATTGGTCCTGGGCTTTCTTCTCTGCTTTCACGTGGAATAACTGAAATAACATAGTTATTCCTAGTTGAGGAAACCCTAATTTCATCGACACCCTCGTAGTAAGTCTCTATCCTATCAGGGAAAACAATGTCGAGGACACTATAGGGGAAACTAGGATAGATCAACCACTTAATAGTATTTAAAACGCCCATAAATATCATCCTCATTAGCTATTGAGCGAGTTCTTCGAGTAAAACCCATTTATTCTTGGTACGGTCAAAATAGACTAGCCCATTCAGTCTTAGTTCCTCGAATAATTCGTATTCCCTGGGATTCATTGTTTTCTTAACAAATTCCTCGTCATAAGAGCTAATACTCTCTAGTTTATCGAGAAAGTTTTCCCAAAAACCGGGATCCACGGCTATTCTCTGTGTATCAGTCTCTATGATTAAAGCTCCTTCTTTCTTTAACTTGTTAAAGAAACTATTGGGATCCTTAAGCTTCCTCGCTATACTAGATTCGAAGATAACGCCTTGCTCCTTCAAAATATCTATAGCTGTTCTCTTCTTCCTAGGATAATGGGTTGTAACAGTATTTGTTCTATATCCTGGATTTTCCATGGATTTTACGGGTAAAATCCTGGAGCTTAAAACCTCTAATAGTTTCTTAACATTCTCAGCTAAGTCATACTGGTTTACAAGTAAAGCAATATAGTCAGGGACACTAATACCTAGAGAAGAAGCTCTACGTTTAAGTTCCTCGTAGACCTCACGCTTAATAGTCACATTTACATAATACTTTGATCTCGCCATTAAGTCTCACCATATCCAGGAATATCCTGGAAAATACCCGTAAGTTCCTGGATATAGAACCATGGATAACCAATGGAAATTTCTATATCCAGGAAAATCCTGGATTTTACCCGTAAAATCCAGGACATAGAACCCCCTAAGATATGGGAGCGAAAAGTCTACTGTGAAACAATCGATAGAAAACCGTAGATAGGGGGTTTATAAAGAGCTTGCTAAGTAGTGGAACAAGGGGTTTATAAATTCCCTGAGGCGAGAAATAGGGTTTAGTTTTTCTCTTTCGTAGTTCTATGTTTTGTTTGTTTCTTGTAGAGTTTTCTTAGTTTCTCTAATGCTTCTTCATAGGTTATTTTTCCCTCTATCATTCCATCTAAGATCTTGTCGGCTATTTGTTTGTTTCGTGGCGTGAGTTTTAAGTATATGTTATAGATCTTCATTCCTTTCTCATAGGCTTCTTTCTCGGCTTTTTTAATCATCTCGTATAGATTCATATTTTCTCCCTCTATCATTATAATATTAAATATTTCATAGGTATAAATAATGGTTTATAACTTGTTAAACTCACATTGCCCAATACTATCACCTATCATGGTATTGGAGATTTCTTACTCCTAGAATTAGCTATATATGCTATGACGAATCCTAGTAAGCTTAGGAAAAGAACCGTCACTATCAGGATCCTTTGCCATGTAGGCTGATAAGCACCTATACTCTTTGACTGTAGGTAATCTATAACGTTCTGTAGAAAAGTAGTTAGGGTTACTAGGAGCAACGCTATTAAAGCCAAAGCACCAGACTTGTCCCTAGCTCTAGCTTTTTTCCTTCCCAAGGATCTCTCCCTAAAAGGTTTATCTAAAGATGAAAAAAGCCTTAGTTTTAGAGTAGTTACAGTACTATGGTTTCATCTAGGTAAGGAGCTACTTCTATGAGCATGGTTATGACGATAACATATATTATAGCTAGTCTTGTGGGTTGCTTCGGGCTTGGCAACTTTATTCCCGTGAACAGTATTCCTATAAGGAATACCACCGCTACCCCTATAACGCTATATATTAGTACTGTCTGTATATCGTATCTCTTATAAAGGATGATAGCTGCTGTAGCAGCTACTATTACTAATATTAACAGTAATATGCCTACAAGGCCCGAGGCATCGGGTCTACGCATGGTTATCACCTACGTTTCGGTATTTTTCTTCCCGAGAATGCATAAGCGAGTAGTAGTATGATTATGAAAAACACTGCTATCCCGGTGTATAGTATGTGTCGATTATTATTCATCATAGAAACTATTTCTTCTAAAGTACTGTTATCATCTGTACTGTTGCCATGGTTTATTGTTAGATTCAACGTAACAACGGTAGTGTTTAAGTCTATGTACCTAATGAATTTCCATGCTGAGCCATTGTAGTAGATGTAGATAGTATAGTTGCCAATGGATATATTGTTGAAAACAATTGTTCCATTCTCATCGGTTACTCCACGGTATTTCAACGTATTATTAGCCCATAACTCGACTGTAGCGTCTTTAAGAGGCTTATCACCGAGATATACTTGTACCGTTACACTAGATACTGTTAAACCATACACTGTTGAACCGAACAATATCAAAAGCAATAATACAGCAGAAACAATATACTTCACATTCTCCACCCACAAGAGGAAAAGCGAATACTATTCTCAGACAAGGCCGCCGTGTTTGTCCTTCACTCCATCTAACTCTCCATTTAGATTATCAGTATATGATTATAAGAAATCGTTTAACGTTTCCCCAGTTTTTCTTTCCAAGAAAGAGCTTGAAAAGAGCTTGAATACAGATCCAGAAATGATTACTCGGTTGAAGAGAAACCCAGTGGTTTTCGAGTATAGATGGGTTAGACGTAGAAGGGGATTAATAATATTGGTTCACGCTAGGAGAATGTATTATCGTGGCACTGAGTATAGAATGTACTATGTTATATACGAGGATATCGAGAGAATATGGTTTGTCGGTTTTGAGCCTAGAACTAATAGTACGTATAAGAAGAAAACACTACGTTAGTACTTGCCCTTCTCGATATTCCTTTCAATCTTCTTAAGATCCCTAATCATCCTCTTAACAGTAGAGAGACGCATAGACTCGTGTATCCTAACCCAAACACCATCGATATAATACTCTCCAGGCTTAAGAATACGATCATTACGGCCCTTCAAACTAGTCACCCAAGAAATAATAGCCAATCATAAAATATAGAGCTTAACTCTCTTAATTCTTTCTCCAAATCACGTGGACCGTATCCCGTAACCTCAAAAAACCTCTTTATTAAACGTTCAGGCTTATTTCCTACACCATAGTGTTTAGTATATATTTTATAGACAATCATATAGAGGAGAGCTGCTGCTTTTCTAGGTAACTTTACATAACTTGGCCCGTTATACCAGATATTCTCATCTAACTTACTAATTACATTGACAAGTCTAGGATCTCTAAATACTTCCTCAACATAACTAGTTAGAGTAGACTTAGGTTTAATCATGTCTTGCAAAGTAGCATAAACTAGTTTCTTTAATTCGAAGAGCTTACGATTATTCTTTGAGTCTTTAGTAAATTTAGATTCGTGGATCGGCCCTGAATGGCTGTCGATATAGTATCCCATGTTATATTCTATTGTTTCGTCGATCCTATCTTGTCCAAAACTTGTTCCAGAAGTTCCAAATTCCTTGTTCCAAAAAGTTCCAAAACGTTTGTTCCAAAGTCTTTTCCTAGCATACCTATAATGTTCATACACTAGTTTAACAGCCTTACGAGGCTCTCTTGCGTATTTCTTTGGATAGAACTTCTTAGCAGCTTCTTTAAACGCCCCCTTAGCACCACCATTAACTCTCACATATTCGACTATAAACTCTAAAACTTGTTGATAAATAGGCTTCCCCATCTTCAACTCCGATAAATAATAAGCGTAGTCAATAGTCAAGTCACTAGTCAAAGCCTCTAAATCCCCAGCGATCCATCTACATAACTATATCTATATAAACCCCTTATAAGTGAAGAGGTATTTTTCCGATATTTTTATGTATTTTGTGTTTGTACTATTTTTATGTGGGAGTCTTGGTTGAGGTTGTTGAAGAAGAAGCACATGTAAGTGTTGTTGGGGAATACTTGGTTTTATCTACTGGGTCTGGCCATGTATATGGTTTTTATAAGCCTAGCTTTGTAGGTTATCGAAAATACAGGGCTTATCTTGTTGTAACTATAGTATTGTTTATATTGGGTACGTTGTTATTCGTAGAACTACAATTTATACCAACCCTGAGACCAGAGGATAAAACATCTGCATTATACTTGATAACAGGGTTCTTCATAGCTGGGATAATAACTGCTTTGATAAAGAAGAAACACTTAATGATAGAATCAAGAGCAGGCACAAGGATCGTCTTTAAAAAAGTTAATATAAGAGATAGAGAGTTGATAGCATTACTAGAACAATTAGCGGTTCACAACCACTACTCTACCCCTGCCAGTAGCAAAAAACAGTAACAACATAAACAAGAATACACCTAGGCCTAATAGTAACCATTTCCAGTTTTGGTTCCACCAGTTATTTAATCCCGTTAGTAGTGAATCGTCAAATAATGATATATAGATCTGTGGCGGTGTTGGCCTAGATTTTTCCCATAGCTCTCTAAACACATCCGGTGGTAACGTGTTTATAGCTTGTGAAGCAACTATTAACCTAAGTGTCAAGTTATCATTCCAAAGCCAGCCAGTATAAGTTTTATTCTCAACATATTTATAGAAATACTCACCTAAGGTATTAATTTCAATAACCTCTACTTGACCCCCACTCTCTGCCTCTTTTATCACATAGCTAGTATTTACAAGTTCATAATTTACTCTAACCCATACACCATAGCTGTAAACATATAGTTCTCCAGATCCAATAGTTATTATTTCGCCACTTGGAGCTAAGATATCTATACCGTGTCCGCTCTTATAATTAGGCGGCTCATTAGGTTCCCATACTAGTTGAGAAACATCTGGTGGTAAATATAATATACTCCAGCTATTTCTACCGAGAAACATAAACGTAGCATTCTCAAAATACTCTAGATCCCCCCTTATACTAACATTAATATATGTTTTAGAGTCAATGTTATACCCGTCGGCATTTACCATTTCCGTTAACTTATACATGAGATCCGAGGGCATAATAGTATAAACGTATACGATGTTTATATCATTTGATGTTATATTCTCTATCAACACAGCATCTCTAAAAACTACTACTTTAGATGGTATGTGTCCACGTAGTAAATAGATACTTAAAAGGTAATCATCGTCATACTTGATTCTTATATGGTTTATCTGGATAATGAATGCTTTTCTTATCGTATATGTTCCGTCCTCGATAATATCTATAGGTATGATTAAATTAGGAGTTAACATGATGTGTTTTACAACTGTATATTTTACGTATATACCACCACCCCATGTCCAGAGTTTAACATACAGTTCATTATATGATGATGAATCGTACAATCCTATAGTTATATTCGCTTTTGAAGAAACTCCAATATTAAAGTCTAGTTCTTTATTCACATACCATATTACATGTCTATCATCGATTGTTTTCTTCGTAAAATATAGTTTAACAACAACTGTATTACCAGTTACTTCGGGATTATAGCCTTTAGAAACCAAGTATTCAGCAATATCGTTGGCATAAAGACTTTGTATTTTTACAACAACGTAGAAGTTATTACTTCCACTTTCCTGTATAGAAGAATCTGGACATACTTCTCCTAATATGCTATAGCGTATGCTTAACACATATTGCCTTATATCATCAACCTCATAGTACAGTTTATCTAGATCGCTTCCAATATTCATATTATCTCCAACAATATCTACTGTATCAAACCTATATGAACTATTTACCTCAACATACGCATAACCAGAACTACTATAGATCCTACCAGATACCCGTGCATAATAGCTTGTTGCATATCCTGTTGCTTCACTACTATACTCTATGTCTCTGACACCTGCAACTGTTAAGATGTTTGCTGAGTTATCCGGATCACCTGCTTTAACCATATATGGGACTGGCACTAGCCCACTACCATATACTTGTATTGGGTATAATCTTCCATGGGGATCTATGAACCAGCCGAAAGCTATAATTATAGTCCTGGTATTAGTGGTTATGATTGCTACGTGGAAACAAACTGTTTGTGTAACGCTTTTACCTAGCATAATTGAAAGATACTCGTAAGCACCTTGTAGAGCATTTCCAAGCATATACGTACTTATCGCTAAACCACCAGCACCAGATAATAATCCACGTGCAATCGATCCAGCTGTTAATCCTGCACGCCACCAGGTAAAAGCGTTATAACCAGCTACTATGGCCTCTGGAGCACTTAATCCGAGACCCAAGCCTCTTGGCATAAACAATAACTCGCCTAATACACCGTAGAAACCAATCTCACTAACATGTTTTAGAAGCTCAAGCTTGTTAACATCAGCAGTTATAAGCAATGTATAAGTATATATTCCGATCTGTTTTACTCCATAAGGGTGATAAAAACTAGCATTAGCAACACGTTTAACAATAGTACCAGTACCTACATTTATTATACCTAAGAAGTTGAAACCACTGGTTATATCTTTTACAACTGTTTGGTTAACGTTATTTGTATCAAATTTGAATTGTTCAGCATCAAAACCATGTTCTGGGTAACCTATGTAATCAATTTTTATAACTCTTGAAACCGTTGTAGTGGGAGTAACTATATCGACGTATATTATATTGTTATCGACGGGGATCCTCACAACTACTTTATTATCACTCCTAGCAATTCGAGTCTCACTACCAGTACTATAAGCATACCATGTATATCCCGTAAACCCACTAGTTAAAGTCTCAATAGATACCGCTGGCGCTGTCCCTATATCTAAGTATGTTATTACCCCTTCCTCGATCCTAATACTACGTTTATCATAATAGTATCCAAAAAATACCTCAACCGTATGATACCCAGGAGATACTGGTAGAACCGCTATACCGTTCTTCTCCGTGAAGTTCTTAAGAGTATATGTTTTGTTATCAACCTTAATGATAAATAGATCGCCATAACTAATCTCTATTACTTCACCATTTTGCTTCTTATAATAAGTTACGGTACTATAGAGTTTCTCTATATCCTTTAACGTCCACACAGTACCTGTTATATCTCTTATAGCTAGATAGCCTACTCCAGTGTCTGCTAAAACCATGGTTGTCGGTAATAGTATGAGTATGAGTAGTGAAACAGCTAGTATAGAGGCTTGGTTCACCATCCTACCCGCTCACCCATAGAAAGAGGAGCGAAAAAGACAACAAGTCTTTCAGTGATCTATTACTTAGAACGTGTTTAAGCAGAAACAATGGTTCTCCAGTGGAAACCTACCCCTGTAACCCCCCGGTGCCACCCATGGAAATCCCGATCTAAAGGAGCCGCCGGCGGCCGGGGTTTAATGGTTGTTTTTTGTTGCAAGGGTGGAACTCCCCAGTGCCACACCTAGGTTTCCACTGGAGAACCATAGAAGTGTGGATTTAGTGCTTTGTGGTTTTTGGTATTTCTGGTTTGTATGCTATTTTCTCGATCTCCTTTGGTTCCAAGTATTTATTAATGTTTTTAATTACTATTTCCAGGATCTCTCCTTTTTCGTCGAGCCTGATCTCTACGTCTCCAGTATTTATTAGGTAATGAGCATCTCCTTTCCCATGTCCACTATAATATAATTCGTTGCCCCAGAGCATCCATTTCTTATCATTCATATGGGGTCCACTCCTTTCTCCTAATCTTATTTATCTTATGCCGTTCATATTTCTTTTCATCATGAATCCTAAAAGTGGTTATGACAATGACCATCTCATCTTCTTCAACGACAAC
>CAZVAW010000053.1:0-9267 GCA_964625205.1 uncultured Desulfurococcaceae archaeon | reverse complement strand
AAAGGTTTTCCTTAATAGTCCCTATTAAAGTGATCCACAGCAAAGTTTTTAAACCCTAGCTCCATAGGTTCCTAGTTTTTTCTGGGAAGTTTGGAATTCAAACCAATAGATATAGTGAACATTATTTAATACCTTAGAACATGATTCGTTATCTTATTCCATTCTCTTCTATTGAAGATATTCTATGGAAGGATGTGTTTTCCCGGATCTTCCCGGGAAACCATGATAACAATGTTATCATGGTTTCCAGTGGAAACAATGGTTTGGCACTGGGGAGTTCCACTTATTTACACGAGGGTTTTCAACGAGCTAATCAGTTGATATGATCGGTTTTCCATGGGTGGAACCGGGGAGTTACAGGGGTATGTTTCCACTGGAAATCAGTTTCCTGTCTCTCCTTATAACGTTATATATGCTTAGTATTTTTAGTGGGGGGTGGTGTTTTTATTGGTTGATCCTAGGAGATATTATGCTACTCCGATCGTTCAACGTGAGATTGCAGAGTTTCTTATGGGTAGATGGGCTGGTGTTGAGGGTTATAGTAGGAAGTGGGTTAGGTGGGAGGCGGATAGGCCACTTATTATCAACTCTCCCTCTAAAGTTTATGATGTTATTATTAAGAACTCGTTTATATCTCCACGCTCTTTCTACGGTACTATTGAGGTTTTTAAGAAGTTAAGTAGTAGAGAGGATGTTGAGGAGAATTACGTGTCTAATGTTTTATGTGTAACCCCCTTTATCGATATAGATGTTGTTGATGAGGAAAAGTTTATGAATACATGGATTTATGTAGTCGAGATAGCTAGGACTATAACTAATTACTTATGTAACGAGCATAGTGTATGTGAAAGTGTGTATATACTATGGAGTGGTCTTGGAGCACATGTTAGAGTTCATGAGAAGGCATTTGAGGAATCACTTAAATATAAACATCCTATTCAACTAACATATATCGTTGTAGAATATATTCTAAGAAGTATTAGGAAGAAAATATTAGAGATCATAGGTAAGGCTAAGGGTAATGTTAAAGTAGAAAACCTTATAGCGCCGAAAAGAGTATTTACAGCACCATTAAGTCTTCATCGAAGACTAGATCGTGTAGCTATAACGTTTAAACCGGAGAAACTAGAGGAATTCAAACCAGCATGGTTTAACCCGGAAAAACCAGTACACGACCCAAATGCTTGGAGGAGATACAGGGTTAGAGAAGCAGATGATCTTGCATTTAAAGCATTAAAGGAAATAGGAGGGATTGTTGAGAGGACTGTTATAGAGTTTCTAGGTGGAAAGGAAAGTACTAAGACTGAGAAACCAGTAGAGAAGCTTGAGGAACCAGTTGAACCAGGCCGGTTTCCGGTAATGGCTTTACTACAAGCTGTTAGATATTATTTGCTAACTGGTGATCTAGAGCGTGCTAAGAGCTGGGGTTTAAACCGAGCAATATTCTATGCGTGGGCAAAGTACTATGGACCATCTAAACAATCGCTGATTAAGGCTAGAGTTAAGAAATATAGTGTTAGACCCCGCGAAGTCGACCCTAGCGAGGTTGAATGGGAGGAAGTTGGTGGTGAGAAAGCCCAGGTATCACGACGGGGATGGTATGTTATGGGTGGTATTGAGCAGTTGCCGGAGGATTTCGATAGATATGTTACGAGGAAATTCGAGGAGGCCGGTATAAGTTTTAAAGAGGCTTGGGAGAAAGCATTAGAGTATGTTAAAAAGTTTCCACGTGGAGTACTTGCTAATCCGCAAGAGTTCTACAAAGAAGTATATGAACCAGTACGTGATAAGTTTGTGGAGAAAGTATTAATGAGAAAACATAGTGGCGGATCAATTGATTTGACAAAATGGATTAAGAAAAGTAAAAATAAAAACAACTAGTTATTCCATACATTAAAGCCTTACAATGATACGATCATATCTCTTCTTCAGAATTTTCCTTAAACCCCTTCTACCAGTTTTTAACCCCGTGATCACTAATCCCTCTTGTTCAAGTTTCTTAACATGTCTAGATACTATGGGTAATGGTGTTTTAGTTAATTCGGCTAATTGTTTAACACTAAGTTCCCCATATAATGCTAGGTAGTAAAGGATTTGTACACGTACATGTGAGGATAAAACACGTGCTATCCTATATAGCTCGCCTATATTATTAATAATTAAAGCTTTATCACCAACTTCTCCCCTGGTTAAGGGTTTTTGTCTTGTAATAGCCATTTTGAAAACCCCAGCGTGTTATGCTAGATAGGATTATGTAAAGCGGGGCATTTAGCAGAGTGTGGGTAAAACGAAAACCCTTTTGTGGGGAAAAATTTATATACAAGCGGTTCAACGCCTTATCGGGTAGATAATATATTTGGTTAACTACTCATATTTCAAAAATAGTATATTGAGGGTGTACTATAGGCCTTGGTTAAAATAGGTTTGATCTACAAGCAATTAACGCCCCAGGATTTTAGAGTATTAGAGTCTATCGAGAAATATATTGGTAGATACGAGTATGTACCATTAGAGGTTATTGAGAAGGCGTCAAAAATACCAGAGACTAGACTTATACTAATACTGTCTAAGCTCCATAGACTAGACCTTGTTAGGAGAGTAATAGTATCCGGTTATAAAGCCTTTAGATTAACATATCTAGGCTTGGATATGATCGCTTTACACCACTTAGTACGTAGAAATGTGTTAGAGGCTATAGGTGATAAACTAGGTGTTGGTAAAGAAAGTGATATATACCGGGGCTTAGCACCAGGTGGTGTAAAAGTTATTGTTAAATTCCTACGTATAGGACGTACTAGTTTTAGACGCACAAGAATAACTCGCACATGGGCGGATGATCCGAAGTACACGTGGTTTCACCAGTCAAAGATTGCGGCTGAGAGAGAATTTAAGGCTTTAAAAGAACTACATAGTCTTGGTGGGCTTGTGCCTTACCCATTAGCGTATAATAGGCATGTAGTGGTTACAGAGTATATTGAGGGTGTCGAGCTATATACTAGGCCAGAGCTAAGCGACCCGTATAAAGTATTGATAGATATACTTGATACTCTTAGGAAAGCTTATTTAGAAGCTGGTATTGTGCATGGTGATTTAAGCGAGTATAATATACTGGTTGATATAGAGGAGAATAAACCCTATATAATAGACTGGCCACAATATGTTTATCGCGACGAGCCTAATGCTATGGATTTATTAAAGCGTGATATAGAATATATTATTAGGTTCTTTAAGAAAACCTATAGGGTCGAAGTAGATCTGGGTAAAGCACTTGGTTATGTCCGGGGAGAGTATGGAGAACTCGGGTAAACCAGCAATTGTCTTTGGAGTAGATATTCTTCCAGGCTACTCCATAGAATCCACGAATAAACAACCACATTATGCACTAGTTATTCTACATAAGGGTAAAGTTTATGAGACATACGAAGACATATCCTTTTCTCGGTTAATTAGACTTGTATGGGAGTATAAACCAGACGTACTAGCTATAGATAACGTGTTTGAATTAGCACGTAATACTAACGAGTTAATAGAGCTTATGAAGATCCTCCCATCTAAGACACGCATCGTACAAGTAACTGGGTGGGGCTCTGAACAAGCCTCTGTTGAAACCATTGCACGTGAACATGGTATTGAGGTTCATGGTAAACAAACACCGGTTAAAACAGCGTATTTATCAGCATACATAGCATACCAAGGCGGTGGAGCTGTCATTAAACTTCTTGAGGAGAAGACAAAGATCATAGTATCACGTGGCCGAAGCGTTAGCCATGGTGGTATGAGCTATGATAGATTTAAGAGAAGCATTAGAGCAGGCATATTAAACGTTACCCGAGAGATCAGGAAAATACTAGATAGTAATGGGTTTGACTATGACCTAATATTTAAGAGGAGTAAAGGCGGGCTTGAAAAAAGCATATTCATAGTATATGCACCACGAGATAAACTATATGGTTTGATCAAACCATTTAAAAACAAAAGCGTAAGGGTATCGATCAAGCCAGTATATAAGAACAAGCTTGTCTTCGAGGAAAAGATTGAGAGAAAAACACTACGTGGGATAATACTAGGCGTTGATCCCGGAATATATACTGGTATAGCGGCTATTGATTTAAACGGCCGGCCACTCCTCGTACATAGTTCTAAAAATCTTGATAGATCAGAGATCATAAGCATGATTTCAAAACTAGGCGAAGTAGTAGTTGTTGCTACAGATACTCGCCAGCCACCGGAATTTGTTAAAAAGATCGCGGCCGCTTTAAACGCTAAACTATATACACCACCAAACGATTTATCTACTGAGGAGAAACAAGAGATCGTTAATAAGTTGGTTGAAAAATACAGGTATTTAGAGATAAAGAATACACATGTTAGAGATGCATTAGCATCAGCATATAAGGCTTATACGTGGATTAAAGATAAACTTGAGACCATTGATTCTAGACTTAATGAAATGAACATAGATATTGATGCTGAGAAAATAAAAATAAGTGTTATAAAAGGTAAAAGCTTTGCCGAAGCACTTGAAGAAGAACTTGACAAATATCTCGAAAACCTACGTGAAAAGAAACAATTAGAGGTTCAGATTGAGAAAGAAACTTATAGTGAGGAGATTGAGAAGTATAAGGAGAAGATCGAGAAATTAAGAAACAAGATAACTTATCTAGAATCACTAGTACGCGAACTAGTTAAGCAACTTGAAGAAAAAGATAGGATAATCGAAGACCTAAAACTAGAACTAAGGATCACTAAGAAAAAAGATAGTGGTAGCTCTATCTATGAAAGGAAGACTTATCTACTCAAACAAGAACTTGAAACACTAACCAGGGAACTTGATAAGAGAGATAAAGAGATCGAGGAGCTTAGGCGTAGGATCAAAGAATTAGAAGGGATAATAAATAGGGTATGGAGCGGTGAATACATAGTAGTTCCTCGTATTAAGAACTTGTGCCTCAATAATATTAAGAGAGTACGTAGCAACATTATAAACAACATAATCTATGTCGACGAACTATACCCATTAGATACAGATACTATTGACTATCTAAGGAGAGAGAAAATAGGAATTATTACTAGTAGGGACTATGGTGAGCTTTACAAGGATTTAAGAGTTCCTGTTGTTAAAGCAGGGGAGATAGTGTTTATGGAGAACATGGTCGTAGTTAATAAGAGTATACAGGATGAGGTTAAAAAGGCTTGGGATGAGATCGAGAAATTAAATAGTGAGGATGAGTATAGGAAAGTACTGCGGTTGATAAGAGAATATAAGGAGATGAGGAGAAAGAAATTAAAACAAACCTAGTAAAGCACTACTTTATCCTCTAATATAAGTTCTGTAATCTTCGTTATATTTGATAACTCTTCATTAGCAATAGCTATTGCCTCGTTAATAACATTGCTAGATATATTCTCCTTATCATCTACAACAGCCCTGATAGTAGCCATAAGTGGTTGGTCGATCGGTTTCCCTATCTGGCTTACAAGCTCAACATATATTTCCTTGAAACCATCTAGTGAATCAAATATACGATTAGCTATTCTATAAGCTACCACATTATAGATCTTGCCAACATGGTTGACAGGATTCTTACCAGCAGTAGCCTCCATACTGATCGGTCTCATGGGCGGGATTAACCCATTAGCTCTATTACCACGTCCAGTAGCTCCATCATCACCGTGTTCAGCTGATGTACCAGTAACTGTTAAGTAGAATACATTTTTCTCAGGCATATCAGCTGTATTAACAAATACCTCGACATTATAATCACTAGCTATTTTAGAAGCTAAATTCAGCACGTCCTCTCTGATCTGCTCCTTAACGTTTAAATACTCGTCTTTATCGAGAACATGCTTATCGATTATAGCTGCCGCGATAGTCAATTTAATGTTTTTACCTCGTCTAAGACCCATAACCTTTATATCCTCGCCAACAGCTGGGTTTTTAGACTTATAATCTCTAGAGTTAAGCATTCTCTCAGTTTCAAGCACTAGCTTTTCAAGCGTGGATAATGGGGCGTAACCAACACCTATACTCGTATCATTAGCTAATGGTATCTTGTTTTTCCCAGCTTCAAAAACTGATACAAGATCAACACTCCCCTTTCTCACTTTATAATCCACGATAACATGTTCCTCCGGGTCAAGGTAACGCATATTCTTCTTAATCCATTCTTTAACAGCCTTAACTATTAAGGAGCCGAAGGGGATAATAACTGTACCATCGTTTGTCTTAACCTCGGTTGTTGCACGACCAGCTACTACAATATATAATGGTTCAATAACATATCCCCCGCCGAAGCGGGGATTAGCTTGTCCACCGACTAAAAGGGTTTTATCGAGGTTGTGATGCAATATTGTGCCAAATTCTTTTAAGTAATACTTAGATAGAACACGTGAGGCAGCTTCACTGGCCGAA
Organism: uncultured Desulfurococcaceae archaeon; assembly: GCA_964625205.1. Lineage (GTDB taxonomy): Archaea > Thermoproteota > Thermoprotei_A > Sulfolobales > Desulfurococcaceae > CAZVAW01. Next base: position 2,855 of record CAZVAW010000053.1, on the reverse strand, counting down.
TCAGCTATATAGTCCGGGTGACCCAGTCCTTTACGCTCAACCAGCTCTATTTCCATTTCCTCAACAGCCTGCCTTTTTATTGGCTCGAAAACAATGTTTCTCTCCATATCTCCTATTCACCACACTATTATTTTGCTTCTCAACAATATATTACATATTTGAATTTTAAACTTTATAGCACCTTAGAATGAAATTAATTAACACTCTATAACTCGTTCTCTACTACCTTTAGAAACCCTTATCAACTCAGAAGAACCTGGGATCCTATCTAATATATCTCTTTCATCAATACCTAGTTTCTCAACCTCCAGCGTTTTCTTAAACTCTTCATATAACTCCCTAGCTATCTTCTTGGGCGAAGTATCACCTGGTACTAGTATTCCATAGACAATACTCTTAGAGTCAACGAGTTTCGGGGGTCCTATGATTACGCGTTGGTAAGCACCATAGATCGGGTCGCAGACCTCCTCAATACCTATTGCTAGCTCAAGTTTAACACGTAAATAGTTTTTCTTACCATAGATCATGAATGCCCCTTTAGTTAAATACTCGCCGGCAGGAGCTTTCTTTGAAACTTGATCCCCCTTAACCCAGAATACATCTACATAACCAAATCCTTCACGCCAAGCCCTTGAATAACAACCAGCTATTACACTAGCTTCTTCAATATCCTTATCACTTGGTCTTCTACCTTGCGTCTTAAGAATAGTGGCTGGTGCACCATGTATATCAGCGTGTAGGAATATATCGTGTGGCTCAAGGTGTTTTCTAACTAGTGACTCGTTCTGATCGGCATTTCTACCCCCTATGACTAGAAATCCATTACTAGTTATCATCCAGTGGTATTTCTCAAACCAGTATCTAGGCTTTAAACTCTTACTAACCATTTCGACAACTATGAAAGTCTTGCTTTTCAACTCCTCTAGTTTCTTTAACAACTCGTTTAAATGCTCTAACGCTTTCTCAGCAGATGATCTATAGTCTCCAGCTAATTTCTTATACTTGATAATGTTTTTCCAAGTATCAAGCCTTATATCAATAGGTATTTCCTGATCACCTATGACAATATAGATTAAACCTTTGTGTTTCTCCACTTTAGAAACATCACTACAAATTCTTGGTATTTCATTCCAACCCTTAGCTTCACGTATTCTACGTGCGCAATTTAGTGCCTCTTCGACTCTGGCATAGTTCTTTGTGAGAAGCTCGTAAAGCCTTTGATAAAGCCTATGCTTCTCCTCATACTCATTGATAAGACGTTTCTGTGACTCAATAGTCTTCTCCAAAGACTTTATCATAGAATCTATTTTCTCCCTCTCCTTCTCTAAAGCCCTGGTTTTCTCATACTTGGTAAAGTATAAGTCGATCACATCATCTAAATACTCATACTCCTTCACGGTAGCATCGTATAGCTCTTCGTAGATACGTGGCCTATAAGCTGTGTATAACTGTATATCTCCGCTATACTCGATTAAGTATCCATGGTACTTCTCGACTTCACTTATTAACGACTTGTATGTATCTATAAGTCTATCTATGTCGGAGCTACTTATTTCATCTATTTTAGCATTCTTATACTCGTACAAACCAGCTCTAAATATGATCTCCTCAGCAATATACCCCGGTAACCCCCATCCTTTAACTATTCCACGCACTAGATCTTTTCCAGCCCTAAGCCTATCTCTGAGACTACCTATATAGTTGTCAAAACTACTAAAGCCGGGAGGTGGCGTATACTTTAATCCTCGTTTAATAACCCTATCACGTAGTTCTCCATACCTATTAGCGTATAGAATTTTATATTCCCCATCTACGAAGACTAAAAACCCACGTGGTATAATCTCTGTGATCAAATTATATTTCTTGTCTTTCGAAGTTATTTCTAGGACAACTATTCTCTCCCAACCTAATTGCTTAACACTCTCTATACGCTTACTTCTTACGTATTTCCTTAAAAAAGCCGTAAAGTTATCAATACTCTTATTGGGAGGCTCGGTTCTTGATAAATGTATTCTAACACTTGGCTCTATTTTTAGAAAATACTTGCCCATTGTACATCTTAGTTTAAACAACCAATAATTATCCACATAGTATATATTATCTATAAAACAGTTTCTCAACAGCATATCATACTTGTTACTAATAGCATATATGTCGAGAATATCCATTGATTTCTTAATCATACTAAACCCTCATTAAACCTATAGAGGTTCTAACTCTTTAAGAATACTACGTGGAACACTACCTTTGACTAAATACTCTCTTAAACCCGGAGCAAGCAGAGGCTTACCCTCTACTACCGGGTATCTAAAGGGTAGGTATATTATTCCGGTAGGTGTTTTTATCTCAACACCATCAATATATTTGTAGTTACCTAGATCTTTATTCGTCCAGAGATAGTTCACATAATAGACTGAACCATCGATACTATATTGTCTATTACCAATATTCCTAGTTTCTACCTTGCCTAAACGCTTAGCAAGTAATTCCTTAGTTCTACCGCGAGGCGGGTGATCGCCTAGTATCCCACCTATAACGATATATTTATATCGTAGTAGATCATCGTATGTAAGGCTCTTCTCAGCTTGGGGATCAAGTACTAATACTTCATTTCCACCTACAACGCCGTCCTTGACAAGATCAACAATACTTTTACTAAATACTTTACCATATCTACATAGTATCCTATGATATTTCGAGGGAACATTAGTAAACCATAGATATTCTCTCCCATAGATCATGGAGGAATGCCGATATTCGAGGAAAACCCATAAACCCATAGACTCTTCTAAATGCTCAATAACAATTACTGGTTTTCTCTCTGCCATAGTTGTTTCCTCAAAGCCTCTAATTGT
>CAZVAW010000052.1:0-9572 GCA_964625205.1 uncultured Desulfurococcaceae archaeon | reverse complement strand
CGTAGTCGCTGGTATAGCTGAGAAACATGGATACCCAATATCTTTCAAAGGATTTCTAAAATATGGCATGATCGTCACGACTATATCGTTAATAATCTCTACAATCTACCTATTACTTAGATATGGTCTATCTTAATGGTGATCAAAACTGTATAAAGTGGATAATATACTTGTATCTACTATCAAGAACGAGATAGTATTATTTGCTACAGAGTACTCGGCAATACTATTTCCAAGCGCCGTCTACCACCTCGTATCCGTTATACCACGTTACACCCGTAGAGTACATTATACGAGACTATATCGTAGTTCTCTAGAGAAGATAATTGAGGAAGCGTTCGCTGAGATAGAGTTTACACTATATAAACATGGTATAACCTCTATTAAGAAAGCAGTTCTACAAGGAAACCCGATCAAAGGAATTAAGAACTATGTTGAGAAATATGGGGTGGATTTAATAGTATTAACCTCATCCTCAAGCCCAACACCGCCCCCACGCCTTGTTGGTTCAACTGTATCAAAACTTGTATCGGCAGTAGATATTCCTGCTTTGATAGCAACTCCTTATTCTTTCGAGAACAAAGATAAGTTATTGACTGGGATAGACTCGGTTGGACTAGTATGTCTAGATATTCATCGTATTGAGAAAGCCTTATTGCTAGCGCATCATATTGTTAGAAGACATGGTTCAACCCTATACCTGATCATCTCTGGTAAAACTGATCGTGATAAAGTAAAGTGCGTTCATGAGGAGTTAATGGGTAAAAACATTAAATCAGACCTTATACTCATCGATCATGTCGGTATTGATGATTTTGTCGAGAAAACACTACGTGAAGCCGAGAAGCTCAAGTTATTGATCATAACTAGGCAGAAGCGTTTAGTAACAAAGCTCTACCTACCTCTTCTAGCTCCAAAACTATCATCTTATGAAAGGACATTTATCGGGTTGTCACCGGTACCGATCATTATAGTTTAGTTAAATCCATCCTTTCCTCCTAAAATACACTAGCTCACCTAAAGCAATAATTGCCATGGCCATTAACGTTAACGGATAGGCTAGTGGATGTTGTAGCTCTGGCATATACTTGAAGTTCATGCCATAGATCCCGGCTATAAGTGTTAATGGTAGGAAAATAGCTGATATTACCGTTAACTTGGTGACGACACGGTTAGTCCTTTCACCGATCAATGTATAGTATAGGTTAAAAGCTTGTGTTATCCTATCAATACTACTACTATACATGTTTTCAAGCATAATAGCTTCGCTTAACAACTCGCTTAACTCATTATACCTGATTTCTAGACGTTGTAAACCATATATTAGGCCGTGTACACCACGATGTAGTTTTGAAGCATGAGAGTATAAGTTGTAGATCGGACGGTAAATAGTAGCTCCTTTCATAATCTTATTAACGAAAACCTCGATCTCTATGTCAAGTTTAGTTAAATGCTCATGATAATAATTGATTAGTGTCTTGAACATGTTTTTCAAAACCATTGAGACCGTAACAGATCTGAGATCCTTAAGATCGTTTATAACCTCGTTAATGAGCCATGATAACTTATCGGTAGAATAGCTTCTAAGCTTATTTTCTTCAACCTCAATACATAGTTTCCTTAACCCACCTTCATAGTAGATGGGGATGATAAGCCTTATAACATGATCTACGGAGTAACCGAATAAACCACTACACCAGCTCGGCAACTTATACTCGTGTCTCCAAACATAATCTTCATTAACACATTGGAGGATGACATTGCCTCCGCTGGTTAAACAAACACTATTCAAACGCATATACTCTACAACCCCTAGATCCACTAATATAATGTATTACAATAAATTCTATTTAATAAGATAAACACATGCTCGAAATAAAACGGTGTATATTGGTTTCTCTTAGTATGGTTTGTATGATAGCAAAGTATATATTTGAGCCATTATTATGTATTAAGAAAACACATACCTTTCATCTCTGTGGGTGTTTATCTTATGGCGGACAAAGAGGCTCGTAGTGGTGGAGAGGATTTTAAGGAACTTTTAGAAAAACACCCGCTTCTCGATATTGAGAAGCAATTGTACTATTACGGTGTCAGACCTTTTAAGGAGATCAATTTAAGTAAGTTGAAAATATTATCGATAATACTTGTAATATCTGGACTTCTAGGCATATATTTCTTGGCAACAACAGCTCCAATACCTATTGTTAAGATTCGAGATGTCTATGGTAATTTCTTGATGAACTACGCGACGGTATATGTAGAGGGCGTTGTTAGTAGTGTTCCATATGTAGAATATGATCGTGGACGTTATGAGGTTAGATTCGCAATTAACGATTCTACGGGTGAGATGAACATATACATCTATGACCCACAAGCACGTGAAGCCCTCAGTAGAAACTTAATACCATTCCCTGGTGACCACGTAAAAGCCCTCGTACAGATCAGGGTTAGAGAGACATATACTTATGGTATTCTTCAATCACTTGATTTCCTAGAGATCGAGAGAAATACTACGCAACCAGTAAATGTTACAGTGTTATCACCGGATATGGAGAACATGTATGTAGGCGTACATGGTTATGCGACAGACATACGTGAAGTTGGTTCAGGTATATTGTTTGAAGTTGATACTGGTAGGGGTTTCGTAACAGTACTTTGGCCGAAAGCACTAGATTATATCTATGCCGATAACAAAGACTATGTTTACCTTAAGAACAATTTAACTGAGGGAGCCGAGGTATATATCAAGGGCGTGGTATACCTCTATCGTGGTAGCTCTCCAGAGATTATCCCTAGGAGTATAGAGGATATATGGGTTAAACCAATAATACCGGTGAAGGTCGCGCTTAAGGATATTGGTAAATATGTTGGTAAATACGTCAACGTTACTGGGGTAATGGGTGGTATCGAATACGTATCTGGTAGATATAGTGTAACCCTGCTTAGTGAGGAGGCATCGGTAGAAGCATTATTCCCGAGAAGTATGTTTGTAGAGATAAACCCGTTCGAGATCGGTACTGGTTCGAAGATAGAAGTTATAGGTGCTGTGGTTTCCGAGACGCAGATCATGGTTATGAAGTACCGCGTATTAGAAGCTAGACCATCGCCATTAGTCAAGGTAAGTGATATAACGGAGGATATAGACGGTTATACGATTGTAGTTAAAGGCATTATCAAAGACTTAACTTTCACATCATCTTATGTGATTTTCATGTTAGAAGACGATACTGGCTCGATCAAGGTATTCATGCCTACAGCGACATACTCGGATCTAGGCTTAAAAGCCTCGCTCATAAGAGAAGACTCTAATATCACATTAGCTGGTTACGTAGACGTATATCGTGGAGCGTTAGAGCTTGTCGTATACTCCAAGTATTGTGTTGAGAAAATAGACTATAAACCGCCAGGCGCTGGTTTAGGACTCCCTACTCTACCCTCGTTTAAACCACCTGCTCCACCAGCACCAACTATAATTAAAGTAGCTGATCTCAGCAATTACATAGGTTCTACCGTAACCGTTAATGTTTACCTAGACTCTATACAATACGATAGTAACCGTTACATCTACGTGTTGAAAGTCCATGATGATACTGGAGAAACATATATCCTTGCCAAATCAACACCCGTCCGAGCGATCATAGATCCTTTTGTAGTAGGTTGTGATAGCTTATTAAACGTTACTGGACTCGTTAAAAGTGATTCAGACTATGGTATCGTGATAGATATTGGTGGTGAACCCGGAAACCTACAGGTATTATCACCAGTTACACCGCCTAAACCAAGTATTAGTGAAGCTAAGAATATGGAGCTTGGAACAATTATTATCCTTGAAAACGTTACTGTCACAGACTTTAGAACAACTAGTGGTGGTAGTTGGATATTAACGGTAACAGATGGTAATGACTCTATAACAGTATTCGTACCAGCTAGTGTAGCCGACTCTATACCAGATAATATTGAGAACCTAGTAAAAGCTGGAGGACCAGTATCTATCGCTGGCTATTTATCAGAATATAGAGGCACTATTGAGCTCGTAGTTTATACATACACTGGTATAAAAAGCTAGATGGGGTGGGGTTGAATGCTTTCACCGGAGGAAGTTATTCTCTGGACACTATTAGGCACTGGTTTTGGAGTACTATTATCTTGGCTACCGGGTTTCCATATATATAATTTAATGGCATTAATCATGATCACATACCCGGTTTTCCTTGAAATGCCCGAGTCATTTCCATTCTTCGCGCTTGGAGCACTTGTTGCATTTGTATATCTCAGCATACTACCCTCAGTCTATTTGAGCGTGGCTGATGAGTCGCTCATACTAATGTTATTCCCCACGCAGAGATACCTATTACTTGGACGCGGACATGAAGCAGTATGGTTATCGCTACTGGGAGCAGTGGGTGGCTCGATCATATTAGTTCTCGCGGGTTTAACAATAATACCGATAATACTGCCTCCACTCTACCAGTTATTCAGCCCGTATATAACGTGGATACTCTTAGCAATAGTAGTTTTTATGTTTCTCAGCGAATGGTTAAAAGCAGGTGATCGTGAGAGGACGCCGGGCCGGAGACTATGGGTTGCATGGCAGCAGTCCCTGGGAGGAATATTTGTGTTTCTCTCAGCAGGCCTACTTGGTTTCCTAGTAATGAATACTGGGTTTGTACCAGCGAAATTCGCATATGTTCGTTTAACCCCAATGTTTATAGGATTCTTTGGAATGCCATGGGTTCTACAAAACATTTTGGCTCGTAGAGTTATACCTAAACAATATACTGGTGATAAAGTAAATGCTTCTCTCTATGGAATATTTAATGGTACAGTAGCTGGTGCTTTTGGTGGTTCAATAGCTGCTTTCTTCCCAATAGTAACTGGTGGTATGGGCGCATTAGTTGCTGGACACATGGCTAGTAGTCGTGGAGACGATGTATTTATTGTTAGTCAAGGAGCTAATCGCGTACTATACTATGTTGGTGCTTTCTTCCTATTATTCGTACCAACAGTTAGGCTTACACGTGGTGCTGGTGCATGGCTTGTATCAAGCATATATACTCCTAAGACATGGGTAGAATTCTACTACGCAATTGGCTCAATACTGTTAGCCTCTGGTATAAGTTTTATAGCGACCATATACTTGTCAAAAATACTGGCTAAAGTACTTACTCAGATGAATTACGTGAAATTATCATATGTAGTGGCTGGTGCATTAACTATAATATGCTATCTACTTGCTGGGATTCCCGGCGTGATAGTAATGGCTGTAGCTACACTGATCGGCTTAGCCTCAGTCGTATTTAATACACGTAGAAGCTATTGTCTCGGAGGACTAATATTCCCAGTACTTATATCAATGACTGGCCAGACCGGGTTCCTCTTATCACTACTAGGTATACATCCGTGAAGAGGTGATCTATGGTGAGGGGCTGGACACACTTTTTATCCGGTATCGCCATGGCTAGTTTCTTCCCAGAACTACTAGCTGATCTCCGGATGGGGATCTTATTACCAGTTATAACTGGGGTCTATGGTTATCTACCGGATTTCATAGATTTCAAGATCCGTCGTTTTCTATGGAAGAGAGACTATGAGATAGACCCCGCGCCATGGGATCCTCATTCAAAGATAGCTCCAATGGTTATACCAGTTGTTGAGATTAGGCCTCAGAAGAGATATCAGTTCTATGCTATAGAGGGTATTGTTTCTAAGGTATTAATCGATACTGGTGATAGACTAGTATTTACAGTTAAAGATACTACAGGCGAGGTTCGTGTAGAAGCTATTTTTGAGGATTACAAGAAGTTTAAGGAAGTATATGGTGAGATTAAACCGGGTATGAAGATTAGAGTACCGGGATATGTTGATGTAGATAATGAGGGTGTGAAACTAGTATTTGCTGATGCCCCCCACCCCCAGTATATCGCGTCTATGATTGCTAAAGCTATTGATGAAGCATACGAGTCCGGTAAAATGGTTACGGTTAAAGTACATAATATTAGGATGGCCGGCGATGTATATCGTAGATTCCTCATATACTATGATACACCCACACGTAGTATTAAGGTGTACATGGGCCCGCTCGTAACTACTGGTGGTGTCCCGATCAAGGGTACCGACGTACCAGAGTATAGAAGGGTTGGTGAAGCACAAACTAAGTATCCATTCATAAAAACTTATCCAAGACCAACTGTTATAGACGCTTTCAGTGGGCCCGAGATCGGTTATCAAAAAACAACGTTGCCAGACGGGAGAGAGGTTGTGGAGGAAGTATTTATACCGTGGCATCGCGGGTTTAGCCATAGTTTTACAGCTGGTATCTTGTTCGCCCTCCTATTAGCCCCTATACTTATACTTATCGGTTATCCACATGTATGGCAACTTGTACTTGCTTCAATGCTTGGTTATTGGATGCATGTTATCGAGGATCAGATGGGGTTTATGGGTAACAATCTATTCCCACCACTAACTAAGAATAGAGTACCCGGCCTCATGATCGGGCCAAACATATATACTGGTATGAATTTCGCCACTTCATGGCTTATGATAGCCTTGATTACGTGGAATATTAATAGGTTTACAACACCACGACCAATACCAATACCGGATATACCCCTATTACTAATACTGGCTACACCAACGATCATAATATACGCGTATGGTGTATGGGATGGTATTAGGTTTAGGAGAATACATAAAGCATATTGGAAATACTATGCTACATTAGAAGCGTTAAGTGAAGAAGAAATAGTTGGTGGTATCTAGGCAATACCGATAATAATCTATGTAATAATCATGTTATAATAATATAGAGAAACACTTGAATGGATAAATAATGATAAAGATCATAGTCCGTAGTAAGAGAGATGCTGACGCCGTTAAAGCTATGCTTAGAATATTCTATAGAGAATGGGATGTCAAAGTATATACAATGCATGGTTCACGCACAATAGATAGGGCTCTCGATGAGATCAAGTCTATAATTACACAAGACTCTTTCTACATAGTCTTACTAGGTAGAGAAGATACCCGTGTAGCGTTAGAACTAGACAAGATACTACCCCCAAATGTAGCGGTCCGTATAGTACCTGGTAAACGTGTACGTAATATACGTGTAGATCAACTAGCCCACGAATTTACCTTAGCACGGAGTATGTTTAGGTTATCGGTAGGATGGGATGATGAGAATAAGTGTTTTAGACTAGGGTTGAGAAAAGGCTCACCATTAAATGGTTTCGAGTATAACCCAGCCTATGATATATTCTTTGGCCTCGGAGAACATTATATGGAGAAATTAATGGGTATCCTCGGAGTAAAACCATGTAAAAACCCCCTTCTAGTTAGGAAACTCGATGGACTCCACGACATATACTGTGGTCCCGGGAAATACGCTGAGATACACATATTCGATGAAGGAATAAAGCCAGTGGGTAGATTAACTGGTAAAGCCTATGTAGAGGAGATCAGTGAATCAAAACTAGTCGAGGCTAACCAAGAGCTCCTCAAGCTATACGAGAGGATATCACTAGAGTTTCTCAAGAAATATAGGGAGTGGGCTGATACAGTGATCGTGCCATGGAGTGGAGGCAAAGATAGTACGGTGGCTTTATGGTTAGCTCTCAAGGTATTTCCACGTGGAAAAGTAAAAGCAGTATATGTTGATACTGGTGTAGAGTTTCCACAGACTAGAGAGTATGTTGAGGAAATATCACGTAGGCTGGGGATCGAGGTATATACCGTATATGCTGGGATCGATAAGGGTTTGCTTGAAGAAAACATGCCATTGCCTACACATGATAATCGATGGTGTACTGGTAGGAAGATCGAGGCCTTAGAGAAGAAGATGGCCGAGATAACTGAGGGTAACACATTAATAGTTACTGGTGACCGCGACGCAGAATCAAGCCGTAGAAGCATAAGACCACCCACGCGTAGGGAGGAAACTGAGGCACTAGTAGTTACACCGATCAAGCTATGGAGCACGGCTCACGTACAACTATATATGCTTATGGAGAAAATACCAGTAAACCCCCTATACCATTATGGTTTCTACCGCATAGGATGCTACATATGCCCAGCACTACGAAGCTGGGAACTCTACATAATGCTAAACACCCCAGAAATATACAAGAGGTTGATAAATAACAAGCTTTACCAAGAATTCATAAAACAAAGACTCAAAGAATAACTCCCCTAAATCACTTAATATACACGTAGTTTTCAACGCAACTGAGAAACGATACATATTAACTAGGGATACAAGCTTTAACATGAAACTATTTTATTAGTAAACTAAACACTTGATCTTAAGATAACAATCATCGCTTATTATTCTAATCCTTGGTTAAAGATGAGGGCACATCTATAAAAACCTTACCATGAATCAGGATAACCTTAGGTCAGCTGCATCTTTTATAAATAAATATTTAAAGAGAAGCTATTGGTGAAAAATTGTTCAAAGCAAGATTCCTAATATTAGCGTTTATCCTCATTTCCATATACTCAATATATGCTTCACCTACGGCAAATGCGTAAACCTTAGAATACAGAGAAGAAAATTACACTTCATCCTTGGTAAAAGAAATTATTAGCTTACGTAAGTCTCAGCGTGTTTTCAAAATCACTGATGTTAATGATAGGAGTATTTACAAATATAGCGGTAAACTATTGTTTGTGTTAATGAGTAAGGAACTATACTTCGTGAGGATTGGGTGTAAATCTGTAATAAGCGGGCCTGATCAATATCGTTGCAGACAAGATGTTTTACATAGTCAATTATCGAGTATTCTATATAATTTCGTAGCAAAAGTATCATCCTACACTGGTAGAAGTAAATGGTATTATAGGATCGAATATGAGGATCCATACGAGAAATATTATGTAATGATCAATGATATACGTATAGGGTTCCCGATCAAGATAGTCGTTGAAAGTACTCCACATGGTCTAAGAGTTAGATATATTGAGGCATTCCTACCCACATACGATCCATGGTTTGCTAGAGAAAAGAAGAACATTTTGAAAAAGTAATATTATTGGATGATTATATGCATAAGATAATTTATACCTTCGTAAGCGAAACTGGTGTAGATATTAGTGATCCTAGTGAGTTAATTATAGGGGATATTTACTACACATTATATAAGGATAAACAACATTTAGTACTGTTATTGATCGTATACGATAATAGAACTTATAATATGTTAACGCTATATCTGAAACCAGATGGCGTAGAAGTTGTTGGAAAAGCTAAGTTAACAGATGATTATGCCCCAGTGGATGATACTTTGAAAGACTATATAGGGTGGATTAAAAGTCTAGGAACCCCGCAAGCTAAGATCATGTTGTTTATAACGACATTTCCCGGTATATTTATAACGATAGCGATAACAGGTATAATTGTGTATTTAGTAGTAAGGCTCGTTAGGAAATGGAGAAAAATACTAGTAGGTTTTAAATCATTAATACCATGTGGGTTAAAAGGTAGAAGTTAGCCTATTACTGTTATTATGTTACCGGCCATTTCTCCATCTTATAGCTCATATCCCAGAACATCCATTCGTATCTACTAC
>CAZVAW010000051.1:0-9620 GCA_964625205.1 uncultured Desulfurococcaceae archaeon | reverse complement strand
GTTGCTAGGAATACGGAGAACCCAGCTATTAATACAGCGATTAATACTGTTATCACTATAATTGAGTAGTCGCGTTTAACTAAGTCCCCCGTTGATGTTATGAATCCTCCATGCTTGGGGCATTTCTTAACATTTACTGAGTAGCCACAGAAGGGGCACTTATCTAATATAAATGGTATTGTCCTACCACATCGTGGACATTCTATAGTCTCGTATAAGAGGTTATGACCACATACTTTACATTTAATAGTCTCCCCCTTCCTAATCTTAGTGAAAATATTTGAGAGAGTATCTAATATTTTCTCATCAATATTAAGTATAAATGTATGTTTACCGATATTCTCGATCTCGATCCCTTCACCATTTAATTTTATGTAAATAGTATTTGTTACTGGTTCTTTACTAGAAGTTACTAGTGAGTATTTTCTCATTTTCTCCGATAACTCAAAGGATAACATAGAGGCTTTTACGAGCTCATCTATTTTCTCCTCGGGTATTACTGGCGATTTATCGACAACCTTGTTTTTCTCTCGATCAACTAATATATACCAACGTATACCGCTTAATTTCTTGAGAAAACTAGTAACTAGTGATTCTAAGCTCAAGATCATACACCGTCTAATCACATATTATATCTTCTAAACAATATATTTCTTAAACTCGAAATACTTATAACTATTGGCGTTGAGCCCAGGATTTCTTGTAAAACAGTATACATTGGGTTAAAGACTAGAATAGCATTATCGTGATCCGTAAGCTCGCCTATTTTATCCAGTATGTGGAATATAAGTAGGTTATTTAATACTACAACTACACTAGAATTAGTTGATAATAATCCTTTATAACAATTAATAAATACTAGTTCAACTCCTTCTTTATCGATTATCTGTCTCCAATACCTTAATACATTATTCTTATTAATGTTTAATTCGAATTCCTCATTACAAACCAATAGTTTAACCCTGTAACCCTGTGATATTAGATCCTTGATCAGTATTTCGAGAGCCCAGGCAGAGTATATGTTACCGGGGATAAACGTTATTTCCTCGCCGGGTTTTAGAAGATCGAGTATTTTAGCTTCATCAGCTTGTGGCGGTACTGGCATTGATAAGATATTATTTAACTGTAGTGAATAACGTGCTAGTTCTGGTTTAAACAATACTAGGTAGTTAAGACTAGCCAATAGGAAAAGCATACGCGAATATATTGATGAAGCACCTTGTATTCTTAAGATATTGACTTCCTCGGCTAAAGCCTTTCTAAGAACACCATGTATTGAGATATACTCGGCCTCCTCTAGATCATAGTACTCTTTAAGATAACCAACTGATCTAAAGTATTTCTCAACTAAGATACATGGTTTAGTTAACGATAATGTATCGATGTTTGATATTATCGAGAATATGTTACGGTAGTGGTTAAACAATTTATGTTCATTAGTTGTTTTCCTAAATAACAATCGGGTTTTAAAGAAAAGCAGGTTATTTAATAACGATAAAAGCAGTGATCCATAACTAGGTTTACTCATCACTCACCACTTAATAAAAGCGTATTTAGCTCAACTGGTAGTAAAACTAATGGTTCGCCTTTGTCGAAGAACATGTCACCATTAACAAACACTTGATCTGGCGGATATCCGCGCAGGACCACGTATTCGATCTTATTATATGGAACAAGTTTTCTACTATCACGAAAACTATATACGAGTATGTCTGGTTTTGCCTCCTTATCTATATACCCGTTATCTAAATCAAGCATAATGTAGGGTTTAACGAGTAATTCTATGGTTTTTGTAAGAGAACCAGTTACTTCATATATCTTTGACGCTATGAATGAAACGTTAAGTGTAAAGAATTCCTTAACGTCAATTGCTAAGCAATTCCTTGTTATACGCGATATACTACATATTAATTCATCATAAACACCTAGTTCTCGTTCATCAAGGTATAATTTATCATCACGTCTATCTAGGTATATTACCCCTTTATATCTAGGCAAAGTTTTATCTTCGTCAATAATAGCTAGTGATAAATTATGCTCTCTCGCAATATTATTCACGATCTCAGCATGTTCACCATAAACTATAGGTAGTGTTACACCATTCATATATAACTCGTAGAAAGCGGCTAAACCTATTTGCTTAAGCTCATCAACACTATATATGGATAGATCTATTTCCTCATTAAAACCTCTAAAGGGGTACTTTAAAGGATCTAGTGCAATCGAGAAACCATGGACAACATAAGCTTTATACTCGTGATTAATCACTAGCTCACTTAACTCGTATTCAGGTTCCGGTTCAGTGCCGTGATCTATTATTCTTTCTTCATCGAATAATATGAATCCCCTTAATAACTCTTTACCTCTATAATAGATTTTACTAATTAGTGTTCGCACCACGGTTAGCGCCTCAAACCATACTTATTATGATGTACGATATAGTTTACTGGCTTACGAGGCATTATAGCCGAGACTCCAGGAGCTTCTCTACCAATAGCTACTAGACCTAATAAGTATTTAGTAGGAGGAACACCTAATTCTGTCTTAAAAACATGATTATCGTCAAGTCCAAGTATTAAAACTGAATAGCCTTTTATTGAAGAAGCAAGTGCGAGATAAGCCATTAAACTTCCACCATCAATTATATGGTGTGAAGATTGGCTCGGATCCGTTATTACGAAGAATAATGCACTAGCTTTCTCATATACGAAACCAGCGGGGTGTAGTCTTGATAATTTCTTGATCTCCATAGGGTCATCCACGATCAGGATCTCCCATGGTTGAACATTACCTATACTGGGAGCCCATCTAGCCATCTCAACTATCGAGATCAGTTCATTATAATCAACTCTTTCCCCAGTAAATCTCCTAGCATATCTTACGCTTGCAAGGATTTTTCTTTCATAACCATAGTTTGACACGAATACACACCCATGATCAGTTAAAGGAACTTTCTTCACCGATCACTCCGGGGAGTATTCATCATCCCGAGAATATATTTTATATCTTTGACCCATTTAATATTATCATGGTGTTTGTATCATGCATGGATGGTGGGGTAAACTTCTTAGAATAAACCTTACAACAGGTAAGATCGCCGTTAATAAGATCGACCCCGAAATACTTACCAAGTTCATCGGTGGTAGAGGGCTCGCAGTTAAAATACTATGGGACGAACTACCACCAGGTATAGACCCCTTATCGCCTTATAACAAGCTAATAATAGCTGGTGGACCTTTATCCGGTTTACCAGTCCCTAGTAGTGGTAAACTAGTTGTTGCAGCTAAAAGTCCTCTTACAAACGGTTATGGAGATGGAAACATAGGTACTATGGCTAGTGTTCATCTTAAGAAAGCTGGTTATGATGCAATAGTTGTCGAGGGGGTTGCTAAGAAACCAGTATACATCTACATAGAGGATGATAAGGTGGAAATACGTGATGCTGAGCACTTATGGGGTTTAGACGCTTTCACTACCGAGGATAAACTAATACGTGAACACGGTAAAAACATCGGTACATTACTCATAGGACCTGCTGGTGAACACATGGTTAGATACGCTACAATAGTATCCATGAAAGGACGAAGCGGTGGTAGACCGGGTATGGGTGCTGTAATGGGTTCTAAGAAGCTGAAAGCAATTGTTATAAAAGGTTCTAAGGAACCACCAATAGCTAATCCTCAAGAATTCCGCAAAGTCGCTGAAGAAGCTTATAAAGATATACTTAGTAAGGAAAACTATGATTTCTGGATTAGGCAAGGTACGATGGCCACTATTGTATGGAGTCAACAAAACAGCGTGTTACCAACTATGAATTTCCGTGAGGGTGTATGGGAGTATTACGAGACTATAAGCGGCGATCTCATGGAGAAGCTAAAGGTCGAGAGAAGAGGTTGCCCATATTGTAACATGATGTGTGGTAACGTAGTATTAGATATTGCTGGCGAGAAAAGCGAGCTTGACTACGAAAACGTCGCTATGCTTGGTAGTAATATTCTATTATACGATCTTAGGAGAGTAGCTGAGATAAACAAGATATGTGACTTACTAGGCATGGATACTATATCATATGGTAACACGATCGGCTTCTTAATGGAGGCCTCGGAAAGAGGATATATACGTGAAAAGATAGAATGGGGTGATCACAAGGCCGTTAAAGAATTAGCGTATGATACTGCTTATCGCCGTGGACTAGGATCATTTATCGCCGAAGGCACTATGAGGATCTCTAGATGGCTTGGAGGCGAAGCACCAGATTTTGCAATGCATGTTAAAGGATTAGAGATCTCAGCGTATGATTGCCACGCTGCACCGGGTATGGCGTTAGCATATGGTACATCACCAATTGGTGCCCACCACAAAGATGCGTGGATCATTAGCTATGAAGTCAAAGCAGATAGGTTTGCCTATAGCAGGGATAAGGTTGAGAAACTCATATACATGCAAAATGTACGTGGCGGTATGTTTGAGTCATTAACCACGTGTAGATTACCATGGGTTGAGGTAGGACTTGATCTCAACTATTATCCAAGATTATTATCACTAGCGACCGGCATAGACTGGGATCTAGACAAGATATTCGTAGTAGCTAATAGGATATACACGTTGATAAGAGCATTCTGGATCAGGGAGTACATGGTATGGGATAGGACAATGGATTATCCACCAATGAGATGGTTTAAACACCCATTAACACGCGGCCCCTTAGCAGGTGCTAAACTGGATCTCGATGGTTATAACAAGATGCTTGACATGTACTATGAGATGAGAGGATGGGATGAGAGAGGAATACCACGTAGAGAAACCCTAGTAAAACTAGGCTTAGAAGACGTGATCAAGACCCTTGAAAATATTGTTGAGTTAAAATAATTTTTTAAATAGCTTGATCGAAATGTCGTTCTCCCCTCCTCAATATTTTACCGTTAAAGGAAAAATAGTTAGTGGTTTAGGCGAAGGAGCTAAATATATCAAACTTTATCGTGAGCAGATAAGAAAAACCCTAGGAATAGATCCCTATCCTGGCACCTTAAATATTGATGTTGAACAAGACATGTCTAAAGTATTGCCGTTAGATAAAGCAATAATAATACCCCCGCCACGTGCTGGATATGGAATAGTTTATGCCTTTAAAGCTCTTTTAGCAAAGACTGAGGAAGTATATGTTTTAAAACCCGCTATAACGACGCATTCGTGGAGAATACTGGAGGTTATAAGTAGTTATAACTTGAGGAGAAAACTAGGTTTAAGAGACGGAGTAATCGTAGAATTAACTATTATGGTTTAATCATATAGTTGAAGACATCTATTGTTTGATGTGCAGCCGGGTATATATACATATCTATAATGTAACTTATACCTATACCCATAACGATCATCACGATAGTTAAGAGTAGTAAAACAGCCTTTATACCAGCTGGTGTTTTACCGATCTCCCTTACCTCCCTACTACCAAAAATTACCACGTAGAGTATCCTAATATATGCTATTAAAGCTATTGCACTTGTAACAACTAGTATTATTGCATAGGCTATGTTATACTGGAATAATGCATTGAATAACACGAGCTTACTATAAAACACTGGTAGCGGTGGAACTCCGGCTAGATTTAAACCAGAGACAGCTAATGCGAAAGTAGCTAATGGTAGACTTTGAGCTAAGCCGCCGAGCTTGTTTAAATACCTTGTCCCTACCACATATATGAATACGCCTGCTGCGAGGAATAATGAAGCTTTAGCTATGGAGTGGTTGATCATGTGTAGAATAAAAGCTGTAGCGCCTAACTCGCTTCTAACACCTATAGCCATGAATAAGTAACCCATATGCATAACCGTAGAATAAGCTATTATTCGCTTAACATCGGTTTGGAAATGCATAAGTAGAGAACCTATTATCGCTGATAAAGAACCTGTTATCAAAAGTATCGTTGAAACAATATTTAGTACAAAGCTAAGCGCAGGACCTAGGCTTCCACCGTAGATCACGTATATGTAGCGGAACATGGCATACGCGCCCACGTTAACAACCAATCCACTTAATATCGCCGAAATAGGCGTTGGCGCTGCTGGATGTGCGTCTGGGAGCCAGAAATGATTAGGAAACACACCAGATTTTATCATAAAAGTCCATGATACTAAAACCAACGCTATAGCTGAGCCTAAAACTATATCTCCAACTGGTAATCCAGTATAGGGGTAGGGGTAGCCATGTGTTTTACACGTTAAGTCGAATAAATTGACAGTACCATATACCCCGTATATAATACCTAGCGCTAGGAAATAGATCGTGGTACCAAGAGAACCTATAAACGCATATTTGAGCCCAGCAGCTATTGAGTCTCCACGGTGTCTATAAAACATTACTAGTGAATATGAAGCCACACTCACAACCTCGATCATAACGAATAAGTTGAATACATCACCAGTTAATAAAACACCAAGTAAACCAGTTTCAAGACCGAAATACAATGTATAATACCAGCCTAAGCCACCGTGTTTCTTAAGGTAATCATAGCTATAGATCACGATCAAGAACATTAAAAACGTAGTCGTGAGTATTAGGATTGAATTCATTTTATCAAGCATATAAGTAATACCTATTGGTGGTGGCCAACCACCAAACTTATAAATAATTACCTCGTTAGTGGAATAAGCTAGATCAACTAGTTTTAGACTAATAGTTAATGGTATTAAAGAAGCAATAATCGCTACTACTTGTATTATCTTCCTATTACCTTTAACCGAGTAATTGATCAAAGGCATAGTGAATGAAGTAACGAGCGTTATTAAAGGTAATAACCCAATCAGATATGTTTGATCCACAACCATCACCTTATTTAATCAAATATTTTTCGAGCATATTTTTCGAATTCAAGCGAGATATGTTTCTTAGCTTCAACTGGTTCTTCGGATACAACATTGATCCAGTTAACATATAAGTACTTATCATCTAGATCAACTACTACGGTGCCCGGTGTATTAGTTATAGAGTTCGCGACAAGCAGTTTAGCATAACCAGTTTTTACATCTAGGGGTACACGTACAATACCCGGTTTTATCCTACCAGTAAATAATGCTCTAATAACGTGTAGGTGAGCCTTGATCTCTATAACAGTCATGTATTTGAGGAAATATACTATGGCCCAAAACCACCTAATAGGGTTGAAAGCCTTAGATTCACTAGATACTACGAATCTACCCGCGATAACGCCTATAACTATAGCTACCAATGCGCCAGTAACTATATCGTAAAGTGTAGCCGAGCCAGTAAATATAATATATACAATAAATGCAAGAACCATTACAGCTATTGAGGCTCTCTTCATAGTTTCTCCTCCGGGAAAGCTTTTTCAACTATTTTCCTAGCATCAACTGTTCCATAGATCCTATATACTTGGATGATCGCGAAAGCGATCAAACAATTAACAGCCATACCTATAACAACAGCTGTTAATACAAAAGCTTGGGGTAGGGGATCAACTGCTTTTGATACGAAGTCTTCCAACGCAGATGGATCTAGTTTAGGCAATATAGGTGGTGCAATGGGGTAGATCATGCGATAACCAATGAATATTACGAAGATATTAACAGTATCACCAAATATCGTTAAAGCGATCAATTTCTTGACTAGGTTGGGTTTCTTAACAATACCATATATACTAATACCTAGTGTAGCCAGTATTGTATAGAATACTACGTTCCAAATAAACTCCTCAATCACTTCATCTCAGCCTCCAATTCCTCTTTATAGATCTCCTCGGGGATGGATAAGTAGAGGAATATAGCTGTAAAACCCATACCAATAGCTATGTAGTCTAAAAGGTTGTAGTAGAACAAACTACCACTTATTAATTGATTATAGAATCTACTTGGGTAGAATGGCTGGTTTTGCATTAAATAGTAACCATTTAGGAGGGGTAGTACTACAACTATCCATAGGAACAATAGGCTGGTTGAACGTATGACTACTGCTTTCAAATACGTTAAACCATGTTTTTCTAAAGCGTATCTCGAATAAGCAGCTATGATCAACAAAGGCGCTATAGCGAGAGCTGTTCCACCCTGAAATCCACCGCCTGGTGTTAAATGTCCATGTAAAGCTATACTAGCTGAAACAGCAACTATTAACACTGATAAAATCTTAGAAGCAAGTTTAACTATAAGCGTCATACCACCACTAACTTGTTGTTCCACAGTCTTCTTTTTCTCAAGCCTAAATATCGTTAAACCACCCATTATTGCGAGGAAAAACACAGTTACCTCGAAAAGAGTGTCTAGGCCACGATAATCCCATACAATAGAAGTAACTACCTCAGGGCTTTTCGCGGTATAGTTTCCAAAATAACTATGACGTAGATAGAACTCGCCTAAAGGCCTAACTTTCTTGGGTGGAGGATTAATATTTAATGCAGTAGATACGTATGCAGCTATTAATATCAAAGCGAAAATAATTACGAAAACAACTATTCTCCTAGGAGCCATGGCTACTCCTCCTCATAACGTGTTGTCTTACTAACTACGAATACGAGTAAAGCAGAGTATACACCAACAGCTACCGCGATATAAGCTAATACTACATCGGGTGCCATTAAGAGATAAAATATTAATGAATAAGCTACGCCCTGACCAGCCGAGTACGCAATTGCTTTTAATAGGTCGCGCTCTGTAACAGCCATGTATGAGAAGAAAAACCCAAGTATAGCCGCTATGAGTAGCATTAATAGATGAGTTATAATCATTTTCTCTTATCCTCCTTTAGGTGGTCACAAGTGGGTTTCCACTCAACTATACCGGCTTTATGAGCAGCATAAGCTAATGCATGGCTTCCAGTCGGGGCTACGATCAATATTATTATAGCGGTTACAAAACTAGCGCCGGCTATAGCATATTTATGGGGTAGGAAATCCGAGCCAAGAGCTATTAATGAAACACCTATTAATGGTACAACAGCGCCACCGATAGCTCCTACCGTGGCCGCGTGTAATCTAACGTAGAAGTTGGGAAACTTTAATAGGCCAAGCGCTCCCAGCAGATCACATATCCCACCTATAAATACTAGTGTAAGTCCTGTATAGAATAGTATAGCGTCTATCATGTACCCACCTCCTTAGATACTAGATGCTTAGCTATGTATATATCGAGTAGATAAGCCCAAAGAGACAATATTATAGCAGCACCTATGAGGAAGGGTGACTCGAAATAAACAGCTAATATGGCGAGGAAAACAGCTAGATCATACGATAGACAATCAATAGCAAGCACAACATCAGCTATAGTAGGTCCCTTAATAGCCCTAACTACATAAATTATAAAAGCCGATAAATACAGGGGGATCAATACCGTCATCGCATACATAAAGATCTCTTCAAACGACATAACATTAAACCCCGTATAAGATAATCGAGTTTGGCTAAATAAACTTAATTCCAATAAAACAAGCCACCACACTATAGAAATCTCCAGTTGAAACACACCCCCGTAACCCCCCGGTTCCACCCACGTAAAACCGATCATATTTACAGGCCACACCACGTAAAATCTCCATGAAAAACAAGTGAAACTCCCCAGTGCCAAACCACTGTTTCCACTGGAGACCATAATAACAATGTTATCAAGATTTCCCGG
>CAZVAW010000050.1:0-9658 GCA_964625205.1 uncultured Desulfurococcaceae archaeon | reverse complement strand
TCCAGTATACTTGATTAGCGATAATACCATTGATGGACACTGGTACGTGGTTTTACAGGGTAGACCGTCTCAATACTATCTATCTGCCGCGATATTTGAATTTAGCTATAATCCTCCAACAAAGATGCAGATCTACTTCAGCCCGGACAAGCCCGCGGTTTATACACCATACAAAGTTCACGTAGATTTAACATTACTTAATGACACGCCAGTCTCAAACCAGCCTATCGAGCTTTATAGGCTTGTAAACGACAAGTGGGTGTTTGTCGGCGTCAATAATACTGATGAAAATGGTCACACGGTATTCACGGTGTACAGCAATGTCTCTGGGCCTATAACCTATAAGGCTGTATACAATGGCAGTGACACGTATATGGGATCACAAGTAATAGGTACCATTAGGGTCTACTATGTATTGAATATGGAGATAGTTGGTAATAAGAAGCTATATGCGAGGATACCAGAGTACTATACAGTACATGTAACTGATCCATTAGGCTATGGCGTAGCTGGTGTACCTGTTGTAGTTCTTGTATCTAATGATACAATGGAGTATATTGGTGGTGCAGGATACACTGACTCCTACGGCATAGCCTATGTTATCGTAACTCCATTGTTCAGCGGAAACTATACCTTAATGCCAAGCACCCTCATGAAATACACTATAATAAACTCCACATCAATAGATGTAGAGGTGAAGAGAATAGATACTATAGTGCCAGCTAGTGTAAATACTAGCTTATCAAACATATACCTTGCATTAACCGATCTAAATAAAACAGTTGGAGAAGGTTTCATTAATATTAGTGGAGATCTTGGTGAACTAAGAAACGTATTGCTTGTACTTAATAGTAAACTAGACAATATTGGGAATGATGTGTCAACAATAATATCTATCATACTAGATCTATCAAGTGAAATCGACATACTAAATACTAGTATATCTAATGGATTCCTTATAATCGAGACAAAACTAGATGTTATAAGCGGGGATGTCAACAAGACGTATACGTTGTTATTTAGGATAAACGATAGTCTTACCAATATATTTTCACAGCTTGACATATTAAAGCTCGATCACGATAATATAGACAGTAATCTGGATATAATAACCAGTATGTTAGCCAATATAAGTAGTTTAAGTAATGAAATAAGTGAATTAAGAGATACGTTATCAAGTATTACGAGTGATCTAGAAGCTGTTGTAGAGTCTATGGAGGAGTATCATGGATTACTCATCGGTGTAAACGAGAATCTTACACTGCTTCTAGGCTTGATCGAGGATATGGATACTCTAAAGCAAGTAGTAGACGAGATAAAAGAAACAACTACAGAGATGAACATGAGTATAGGACCAAGTGTAACGAGAATCGAGACTAATACTGCAACAATACTTGCCAAGACAAGCGATATCCTAAAAGATATTGAAATATTAGATAACGGACAAGTTCGTATAGAGACCAGCATAGGAGAGATCAAGGGAGAGATAAAGGAAGTCAAGAACAACATCACCATTATAAAGACGAGTCTAGGAGAACTAAAAATAGATCTAAAGAATGCTAAACAAGATGTAATACAAAAACTAGAAGAACTAGGCTACATAAAGACAACAACATCTACAACCAAAGAACAAGGTATAGCACCCGAACTAATATATACTATTTTAGCAATAATAGCTGTCGCCATAAGTATAGCGTACTCTATATTAACAAAGATAAGGAAACAGTAAAACTCATACGAGCATAATGACCTAACCCCAGCAATACTTTTTTCTGCGCTTATTATATTAATAACTTATTAAAACTAATGATGAAATCAGGTAGATTCTAAAACTTTATATAATTAGAACACTATACTGCAATATTTACAAAATTATTTATTTTATGCTTAATACTTAGTTCGATATGTCTGTGTGCTTCATGAAGCTATACCACATAGTTCTCTTCCTCTACCTATACAGTTTTTATGAGAAGAGAGTCGAACGTACGTTTACTGTTTCTGTGATTTTCTTAATGATACTCAAATTACTGAGAATAAACTATTGCACAAAACTATAAGGAAATACAGAAAAACCTATTACCAAGAAAAACGAGATACCAAAAATCTT
Organism: uncultured Desulfurococcaceae archaeon; assembly: GCA_964625205.1. Taxonomy (GTDB): domain Archaea; phylum Thermoproteota; class Thermoprotei_A; order Sulfolobales; family Desulfurococcaceae; genus CAZVAW01. The sequence continues at coordinate 7,551 of CAZVAW010000050.1, read as the reverse complement.
TACTATATTTTGTGCATATCTACTTGACTTTGTAGCATAATGATAAACCAAGATAATTTAGGAATAAAGAAATTAAAATAAGTACTTATGTTCATAATTATTTAATTCTATGAAGAATTATTATGCTTTTCTAGCTCGATTCTTAATTCGTCATATCCTACATAATAGCTAAGTACTATAAGATTTTTACTTTCATTATTTAACAAATTCTTTATTTTATTGCAAAGAACCAGATCTTTTCTACAAATAGCGTCGTCTAAAATAATAAGTACTGTATTCTTACAAACGTGGTATTTCTTTAGAATATCCAATACCAAGATCTTTCTCCTAAGATCCCATAATGGGTTTATTTTTACTGGTATATAGTGATAGTATTTAAACTCAAAGCAATATTCGAAAGGTGGTTTATCACTAGTTATTATTAAGTCTATCTCTGGAACCCACTTACTAGTAAGCCTAAGCTTTTTCCTTAGAATATTTACCGCTTTAGAAAGCCTGTCATAGAACTCTTCTATGAACCTAAAATTAGTTGGTTTAAGCCTATAAGATACGTGTAAATGTAATTTAAGCCCTTGTTCTTCGATATAATTTAAAAGCCTATGAGCGAACACTAGGACTAAGTCATGTTCATGCCATATGTCCCCCCATAAACCGTATGCCTTGTCAAGAAATCTTAGTTTTTCAACTTCATTATTTAGATCAGCTGTGTGTTTGGTTAAAATACTCCAATTACGGGATCTCTTAATATACCATTTTATGAATTCTTTCCACTGGTTAATTAGAACTCTACTTGGCATCGTTGACTTGTGCTTGTCATTCATTGCTTCTATACACGTCATACTCTTTTTCACAGTATAATATCTTATATGAGAGTAATATAGAATACGGATTGGGTAATGATAAGTGGTTATTATTTTCCCACTTTTTCTCCAGTTATTTTTATTAGGTTGTGGTTTAATTGTGTTAGATTAGCCAAACCTAACACTTGATATATGGGGTAGTTTGTGGTTTGGACCCAGGGCTTATTTGTGCTTTAACGCCCTACCTATTAGTCTTTGGTAGTTTCTCGTATCCCTTATTTAAAGTCTTTAACATAAGCAGGTTTTGGACGAGGATTTATGGTTTCATATACGTAGTACTCGCCTCTCTATTTACTTTTCCAGTTTATCTAGAAACACTAGATGGCAACGTCTATACTTACTACATGGCTGGTTTCCCACCACCGATCGGTATCACGTACGTTATTGATAACTTGAATAGTTTCCTTGCATTACTGGTTTCTCTCCTAGTACTTGTATCTTATCCTCTTATGAAAAACTATGTTGAAGACAACGAGTACTTCTATGCTATGCTACTTGCCTTCGAGGCTGGTTTATTAGGTGTGCTATATACTGGTGATGTTTTTAACTTGTTCGTAATGCTTGAGTTAACGTTGATAGCTTCTTATTCATTAATAGCCTCATATGGTAGAGCTTCATCGTATAAGTCGGCGTTTAAATACGCTATGATAGCTGGAGTATCCGGGATGATCTTTTTCTTATCAACCATACTGTATTATAACGTGCTCGGTACATTAAATATTGGTCATGGAGCAGCTATAGTAGAGTCGATAACCCCACCTATAGGTAGGTCTGATGAGCCGTTAACAGCGCTTCACATAGTATTGACTATTATGCTCTGGTCGTTACTTGTTGAAACAGCGCTTGTCCCCCTACATTTCTGGCTTCCAGATGCTTATTCTTCAGCGCCACCGCCGATTGCTGGTCTTTTAGCTGGTTTATCCGAGGGTGTAGGCTTCTATGTATTGATCAGACTATACTATGTGCTTTTAGGAGGATTCGATCAAGTAACGTCGCTTGTCCTTGGAGTACTTGGAATACTCTCTATTTTTGTCGGTGGTTTTGGGATGATATTCTCGAATAACTTGTTAAAGATAATATCTTATAGTGTAGTATTAGATGCTGGATACATGGGTATAGCATTATCACTGGGTGTTAACGGCGTATATATAGTTTTATCATATATACTTGCGCACACTATTGTTAAACCATTATTATTCATAACTAGTGGTTATGTAGTACATAAACGTGGAACCCCCAATCTAGATAAGTTAAGAGGAGTCTTGAGATCAAGTCCTATACTTCAACTCGGGTTCCTCATAGGCGCCATAGCTGTTGTAGGTGTACCGCCCACTATATTGTTTCAAGCTAAGCTCCAACTATATATTGAGGCATTAAGTAGCATTGATGGTTTCAGCCTCTACCCAGTTATAGCATTGATAGTTATGGTTATGGGCTCGATCATGGCTTTTACTGGTTTTGCGAGAGCATTTTACTCAACACTCTTTATGCATGGGGAGCTCGTTGAAAAACCACGTGGATATATGGTATTTTTTATTGTTTTGTTCTCTACGCTAGTTATTGTGTTGGGGATTATTTACGGTTACTTATACGATAATGTGATCATGCCAGCTGGTCTAGCTGTAATCCAGTATAGGTTTAAGTATATTAAAACTGTAGTTGAGGGTCTTGGGTGGTTGAAATGGTGATTGCGAGGCTTATAGAGAAGATAATTAAATGGGCTAGGTCGAAATCATTATGGATGATACATTATTGTTCAGCATGTGGTGCTATAGAGTTTCCGCCACTAGTTATGTCGCCACTAGACTGGGAGAGATACGGTTATATGCCTGTCCCAACACCCAGACAATGTGATTTCTACGCTGGAATGGGTTACTTGACTAAGAAGAGCGTCAAAGTATTCTTAAACCTATATAGGCAAATGCCACGGCCCCGCTATGTAGTAGCTGGTTGTAACTGCACAGCTACTGGCGGGCTATACTGGGACTCGTATGCTACCTATAAGAGATTAGACGATTTCGCAGAAGTGTATGGCTGGGTACCTGGATGTATGCCTATGCCCGACGACTACACAGCATTACTTACAGACCTCTATGAAAACCTCGCCAAGAAACCAGTTGATTATAAAGGCTCATCCATAAAAGAAGATGCCTTTGAGAAGATCGCGGAGTGGGAAAAACTTGAGAGAAAGTGGGCGCGTAAATACTGGTCTAAGATCACGGAAAGTGGCGGAAATAAGGCAGTAGAGATGATTATTGAGGATAAATTCGGTGAATGCATTGAGGAATACCTTGATCTAAAGATATGTGTTACAATGACTAAGCCTGAGAAAATAAAAGAAGCTATTAAAACGCTTGTAGAGAAAGGCTATACTTTACTCATTAATATAAATGTAGTTGATAACTTGGAAAAAGGTGTTTTTGAAATATATTATATCCTAGAAAAACCTGGTGATGGAAACCAAATATGGGTTAAAACACTGATTCCACGTAATAACCCAGTTATAGACTCTATACATGATATACTTCCTCTCGCACTCTATATTGAACGTGAAGTATATGAGATGATGGGTATAGAGTTCAAAGGACATCCTAAGCTTGAGAGATGGATCCTTGACGGTAATTGGGAAGGTCCACCACCGTTGCGTAAAGACGTTGACACTGCTGGTTTCGTTGTGAAAACACAGTATAAAGGCTATCTGTATGGGAGGTGACAAGCATGGGAACAAACGGTAAAGTCATCGTTTATTTCGGGCCACAACACCCCGGTGCACCGGGTAATATTGGTTTTAAACTAGTACTTGAAGGCGAGAGGGTAATTGACGCCGAAGTAATACCTGGTTTTCTACATCGTGGTTTTGAAAAAATGATGGAAAACCGTACATGGGAAATGAATATCGTACTAAGTTACCGTTTCTGCGTCGAAGACCCCGATCACCTTGAAATAGCCTACGCTGAAGCAGTTGAGAAAATATATAGGGTTGAGCCTCCCGAAAAAGCTAAGTATTTCCGAATGATTCAGGCCGAGTTTTCACGTATAGCCTCCCACTTATTCTGGATACACTTCATAGGCGGAAGCACTGGTTTAAGAACACCAGCATATTGGGCTGTATCGGCTCGTGAAGAGATATTGAAATGGTTTGCATGGATCACGGGCCACCGTGTTTATCATAGTTTCTCAGTACCTGGCGGTATTAGATGGGATCTCCCCCGAGAATTTAGGGATAAAACCCTAGAATTAACTTACCGTGTCGAGGATCTAGTCAAAGATGTTGAGAAAGGCTTGATACATAATAGGATCTTTAAGGCTAGGACGAGAGGGATTGGTGTTTTAAAAACAAATGACGCACTCAAACTAGGTGTTACTGGCCCTGTCCTAAGAGCTACTGGTTATCAATATGATATTAGAAAAGCCGTTCCATATGAAAACTATGATCGTGTAAAATTCAGCATACCAACTGGCAGCTATGGTGACTCCTATGATCGCTGTATAGTGCGTTTTAGAGAGATCTATGAGAGCCTAAAGATTATTAGACAAGCTCTTGAGGAGATCAGAAAGGGTGATCAGTATAGAGTCAAGGTTCCGATAGTCGCACCACCCGGTACTGGTATTGCTCGTGTTGAAGCTGCTCGTGGTGAGTACATGATCCATATAGTGAGTAAAGGTGGTCGTAAACCATATCGTGTAAGACTACGTAGCCCCTCAATGCCTCTATTAACAACTATCATCAAGCACATTGTCGCTAATGAGGAGGTTACTATCGCGGATTTCCCAGTGATAATCGCTTCACTAGATCCTTGTTCACCAGACTTAGATAGGTGATCATGGGATGGTGTTACAGACGATAATACGGGCTGTTAAATACTTGTTTACCAAACCATATACTAGGATGGTCCCACGTAGTGAGAAACCATTTAAGACAACCAGTATCCGCGGACGCCACGTGCTAGATATGAGTAGATGTACTGGATGCTCAATGTGTCAAAGAGTATGTCCAGCGAACGCTATTGATATGGTCGAGGTTGAGGGTGATTGGAGTCAAAATCCACGTAAAAGGTTTCCACGTATTGATCTTCATAAATGTACTTTCTGTGGATTATGTGTAGAGTATTGTCCATTCAAAGCATTATCCATGACAACATATACTGGGTACGAGCTCTACACGAGGGATAAAAACACTACATTACTCCACCCTCTACAGTTAGCTGAGAAACCCCCAGAGGCTATTATCACTGTTAAGAAAAACGGTTTTTTCAAGCAAACAGTCTACGTCGGGAGAAAGAGAGTATTAGAAGCAGTTGAGATAACGAAGGAGTTGACCTAATATGGTCTCTGGAAATATTGTTGAATACATATTAACCGCGGGTTTAACGCTCTATACCATAGCAATGATCATATATAGTTATAGGGCGTTGAAAGGACCAACTGTATCCGATACAGTACTGGTTATTGATGCTTTAACAGTCGATCTCGCCGTCTTATTCCTATTATTAACTCTCTACTATAGATGCCAGTACCTAGCAATAGCTGTTATACCGTTAACGGCTTGGGTTTTCATACTAGATGTTATCGTTGCTAAATACCTTGTTAGAAGAGGTGGTGCAAAGTGATCGATCAAGTTATCTTCTGGATCGGTTCGACGTTACTCATACTTGGTGGCTTGTTGGATATAGTGGCTGCTATAGGCGTTAATAAGTTCAAAAACTTCTACTTGAGACTACACGCTGTCACCATCGGATGTATTGGTGGTGGTGTATACCCGTTAATTGGTATAGTGCTTGTCACGTTATCACTTGATCTACCACTTCTATTTAAAACATATGTGGTAGGAGTGTCCATAGTTGCAGCTATCTTAATAGCTCTAGTATCACCCACTGGATCGCATGTTTTAGCTAGAGCTACTCATTTAAGTGGTGAAGTCCACCCAGAACCCATAATAGTTGATAAATTAGAGGAGGATCGCGAGTAATGAACCCAGTTATACCACTTGTCATAGCGAGTGTTGGTTCAACACTTGCTTTAATTGCCACTATTAAGGCTTTGTATGAGAAGGACGTGTTGAAATCAATAGTCATAGCTGGTTTAGAATCTGTGTTCCTTTCCCTACTCCTACTTATTTTCCTAGCCCCTGATCTATTGATTGCTTATATCGCGGTTGGTCTTGGTATTAACTCCGTTGTATTAATATATGCTTTGATGAAGGGTGATCGCTATGAAGAAGAGTAGCAAATACTTATTTATAGCTGTAATTATCCTGGTAGCTGTATTTACTTACCTATTTTGGGTACTCGATATTGTAGAACCATTTGCTGATAAGAATATGCCTTTACCAAATACTTTCTTAACACAAATACCTAATCCCGAGTCGAACTATACTAGTCGCTCACCAGAGATAGTTACCTCTATATTATGGGATCATAGAGGTATTGATACCTATTATGAAACTGCTGTACTCTTTATAGCGATTGTATCTACATTGTATCTCCTCAGTCTCGGCGATAAACTAGGCGAGGGTATTGGGAGAGTTTTGAGAGAATACACTGTTATAGCTAAGCTTGTAACGAAACTAGTAGCTATAGCGATAAGTGTTATAGCTGTCTCAATAGCTTTACATGGACACTTGACACCAGGTGGTGGTTTTCAAGGTGGTGTTGTTTTCGTTATAGCTCCACTACTTCTACTAATGGTTTATGGTGTAGATAGATTGTATAGGTCTGGATTTAGGGAGAAAATATTATTGTTTCTACGTACAACCGGGGTTTCATTAATAGGTTTTACTGGAGCCTCAATATTACTATCTGGACTACTACTTGGTTATAACACGTACTTATTTCAAAATCAACCAAAACCATGGACAAGTAATTTTGGTTTTCCATATCAGTTAATGCTTCCATGGGGCTCTCTAATATTCTCCGGATCACTTATGATCCTTAATATTCTAGAATTCATAGCAGTATCTACTGGTTTCACGTTGGCTTTACTTTTAGTTGAGAAGTACTTGGGTGGTGGAAAATGACTGTTGAGATCCTATTATATTATATACTTGCTACATTAGTGGCCACGGTATTTATAGCCTTATACGGTATAGCTACTAGACCCCATATTATCAAGAAACTTGTAATGTTAACCATATTCTCGGATACGGTGGAGGCTATAGCTGTATATCTAGGATATAGGGTATATGCTTCTAAACCACCAGTCGTGCCTGGTGGTGTTTTAGAGAACTATGTATTTCCAAGCAATAGTGAGTTAGAAGAATTCGGTTCACAAGCCGTCGATCCTGTTCCACAAGTACTTATTGTAACAGCTATTGTCATTGGTTTATCAGTATTGTTATTCCTCGTTGTACTAAGTATCCGTGTCGCCGAGAAATATGGTACTTTTAACTTAGATAAGATCGAGGAAAAAGGTGGTGCTTATGAGTAGGTTTACCTCTAGGGTGATTACTGGAATAATAGCTGTTGCAGTATATCTAGTCTATACTGGGTCATATTCAGCTACTGAACTATTGGTTGCGTTTATAACGGGGTTTATAATAGCGTGGGTCATGGGTTTTGATCTGATACGTGGTTTTAGCTTAGATTCTATAAAGAGACTATTATATCTAGTGGTTTATACTATAAAGTATTTCACAGTTATCGAAGCCCGTGCTCATTATAAAGTGGTTAAAGCAATATTATCACGTAAACCC
>CAZVAW010000049.1:0-9688 GCA_964625205.1 uncultured Desulfurococcaceae archaeon | reverse complement strand
CAGCCGATACACGGCACAAGATCTATAAAGCACTAGAAATACTATCAAGAAAACGATCAGAATTCGAATTCGTACACCTAGCCAGAAAACACACCAACATACCATTATAGAATTACAATTATTTATACTATTGAGTATAAATTATTCAAGACTAACGTTAAATATATTGAGGGGCTCATCTTTTCTATAATTAGTTTGACTTAACATTATTCCAAAGTATAATCGTAATACTTAAATATTATTACAGAAAATATAATGATTGACTTAAACAAAAAAGTTTGGTGTATAAATATGTTTAATGTAAATGTCTTTAATGAATACTGGAGATTATTCTCGCTTGTATTTATATTACTTATATTCATAGCAAGCTTTAGTAGTGTTGTCAAAATATCGTATAGTGATGAGGCTTCAGTAACAAAGGTTGTTAAAATAGCAGTTTAATGCGATTGGGCATTATCCGTCAGGATGTGAGGAAATGTATAATGGTATTCTTGCTAAGAAAGCTTGTAATACTAATTTACTAGTTGAGGCCGCTAAAGAATTCAAGAGAATTCTTGTAGGCGACAACAGTGATTGTGCTATAATTAATAACGTAAAGGTATGTGTCTATTTATTCATCGATAGCGAGGTAACTTCGGATCTATTCACTTTCTTCAACACTAGTAATGAAAAATCAATCTCGAACTATGACATTGTAATCTTTATTGGACATGGAGCTCTGAAAGAAATAATGACTCATGACCTAAATACACGTGTTTACATACATAATTTTAAGGCTGCAAGGGATAGAACAAAATGGATCTTCCTATATTCATGTCAAACATTAAACTTATTTGATAAACATGAAAATGTTAATTCTGAACTCAACGATATTAAGAAAAACACGTTTGGCTACGATCCAGCAAATCCAAGCTCGTTATCAAAGGTTTCATTAAGAGGTATAGTCGGGTTCTATAGCGATGTTCAATATATATGTGAACCTACAAACGCAATAAAAGACTTCATAAAACTATTTACTAAGAGGATTAAGAATGGAGAAAAACTCCCGCTGGCATGGTTTTCCCTAAGTGATAAATGGAAAGGCGGATGTTATCCATTCTTTCGTGCTAAAACTGCCGAGGTATTCATTAAAATATACGCTATTAAGGATAACAAGATAATAGAAGTTTATAACCCGTATCTTGATACTTTATTTAATCTCCTAGATCATGAATCGCCAAGCCAGTTCTATTCAAGGATGAAAAGTGTTGCGAACTCGTTTAAAGTAGTTTTAACGTATGTTGTTTGGGGAACTCTATATCTTGAAGACTCTCCACCTAGGCTATCAATTAAAAACGGTACTTACAAGGTCATGGGAAAACATAGAACTGGGGGGTGGAAATTCTCATGGGAAAAGACATATGCAAAAATGTACTAATATTATCTTTCATCATAATACCTTTATCTTCTTCTGTTCCACACAGCCCGTCTACTATGTACTTTACAAGTCTCGATGAAAAACTAGTATGGGATTCAAATATAACGGCCTGGAATCTTACTTATGGTTATCATGGTAAACCTCTTAGCTCGTTAATTGGGCAGAAAATTTATAGCTTTGAAAGCCATGCCCTTGATTATAGGGAGTATTATGTTGAACACCCAGATAGAATAAGTGAATTAGATGACTTTTTCAAGCTTCGTGCTGTATTTCCGTTTCTTAGTTTTGAAGACCTATATGTTAATTTGACAAAGTGTCAAGAAAAAGTTATCGCAAAGTCAGTATTCTATGATAACATATCGAACCAGTTAGTGCTTGCATTAGAGACTACGTGCTCGTATAAGTTAAATACTGATCTCGGGTTTTTCTTCTACAGGGTTAAAGGCGGTAATGATACTATTAAGAGACTCTATGTGTTTAACAATAGCATGGTCCTCGATATATTGAAGAGAATAAACAGTACGTTAATCCATATGAATCTTTGGCTTATAGACAGTGGTATTAACGTAACTATATTATACTATGGTATTTCGAGTGAATCGTTAGAAGTCATAGAGGAGCAAGTGTTTAAGGAGGTTAACGGCACATATGTGCCTAGTGTAGAGAGAGAAATTAAAATGGTTAACCCATATCATGTCTTCTACATATTATTTGATGGTATAAGAATAGCTTTTCCAATAATATATGGTGTTGAAGATGATAATGGCGTTATGAAGTTAAAGTATATCAAGGCCTTCATACCATTCTTACATGATTATACTTGGTCGTATACTATTGACCAGAGTTACCTCAACGAGATCATAGATTTATATCGAAATGCTACGGGGGATTATAACGCGACGGTTAATAATACGTTTATCTTCGACATATTCTACTATCCAACCAAGGACATGTATTGCTTAAAACCGATGCTATTACTCTATGGTAATAACAGTAAGGCATTGATTGCTATTTGGCTAGATAAAGAGCCTAAATTAGCGTCAATCACTTACTTAATGGGTTTTGCTAAACCAAATAGTCTAGAATATAGGTTTCCATACGAGGAACTATTCACTATAGCAAAAGAGCATCTTGGGAAAGAAAAGATTATGAGACAATTAACGTTCATAGGAATAGTTCTAGGAGTCTTCACTGCCGTGGCGGCACCGCCATTAATAATTATTATTAAGAGGTATAAACGCCAAAGAAAATAGTAATCTTTCACATTGTATTTCTTATTAAGTATCCTTTATAGAAAACCATTATATAAGGGATAATAGGTATTATTTGGACATACTGTTTCTAGGGTTGAGTATGGGTTTAGAAGGTATAGCGGAGCTACCATTACATGATGGTCATGTCCCGCCATGGCTAGCTAATATTATGAAGAGACTAGCACACGCTATACTACGCGTTATGGTTGAAGAGTTTGGGCCGGATGAGGTAGTTGAGAGGTTTTCTAACCCCTTATGGTTTCAAGCATTTAACAATGTTATTGGTATGGATTGGGATAGTAGTGGCTCAACAACAGTTACTACTGGTATATTGAAGATAGTTACATGGAGTAACCCAGACTTAGGCGTCCTCGTACTTGGTGGTAAGGGTTTACGTGCACGTCAAGTCCCCCAGGAGGTTCCACGCGCTATTAAACTCTTAGACATTGATACTGATCCCGAGAAACTAATACGTGTATCCCGGCTTGTTGCTAAAATAGATAGTGTTATGCTCCAGGACAAGTATACGTTGTATCACCATACGTTATTCTTATCTAGTAGTGGTAGATGGTGTATTGTACAACAAGGTATGAACCCCGAGGCTCGGCTAGCTCGTAGGTATCATTGGCTAGACCGAGTCAACAGCTTCTATGATGACCCACATAACTCTGTCGCAGGTGTTAAACACGACGTGGTTTTAAACATGGTTTCCCGGGAATCACGTGGTGCTAGGAAAACATTACTTGAACTGGTCAATGAGAGGCCGGAGCGTGTGATCGCTGATTACAGCATAGTATATAATGCTTTGAAGAAACAAGATAGCCTATTAAAGTATCTTGGTGGGGAAACTGGGGTTGTTTTAAAAGATCTCGGGCATAAAACAATATTATACACACCACTACCATTACCTAGTGATCTCCTACGTAAACTAAAGTTGATATACACCCATAGACCGAAGAACTTAGATGAGCTATTATTGATACGTGGCGTTGTAAACGATAAGGTAGTTAGAGCACTGGCATTAATAAGTGACTTGATATATAATGAGCCTCCAAGCACTAAAGACCCCGTAGATACTCCATATGACCCGTTCAAATACGCCTACGCGATCGGGGGTAAAGATGGCGTGCCATACCCAGTTGATAGGAGAGTAGCTGAGGAGGTAATATATACTCTTGAGGAAATAATAGATCGTGCCAAGATGGGCGATAAAGATAAGTTGAGAGCATTAAAGGCTTTATCAAAGATAAGGTTTAGGATTATTGGTAGACGCTTATACTAGTGTTATTTCTCCTTAACCTTAACCTTCATAATAAGCTCGCCAGTCTTAACGGCTTTACCAGGCTCAACATATATCTCTTCAACAACACCCTCAACATCACTCTTGATCTCAACAACCATTTTCATAGAAACCATCAACGCTACAACATCACCAACACGTACCTTGTCTCCTTTCTTAACCTTAATAGAATCAATCTTACCAGATAATGGAGCCCTAATCTCGCCTTTTCTCGACACAACAGTTGTTTTTCTAGTCTCATGTCTCGTCTCAACACCAACTGGTAACAACTCTACAATATTAGTTACAAGAGCTGGTTCACCATCAATAAACACTGTTTCACCAGATAGTGATACACGGAATTTCTCATGCCCAATATATACGATATAGTTCTCGTCATCAATCTTCTCAATACGAGCCTCTAGCTTCTCATTACTATCAACTGGTTTCAAATAAATCTTATCACCTTTCTCTTCAATCTCAAAATCAAAAACACTACCACTATACGTTGTAACACGGAAACGCCTACCCATAATAAAAGCACCATCACTGAACTACACTAACCCCTCCTCTATACCTCGCTAAGCTTTTAATTAACAACCACGTATTACTGGGTTTTTAAAGTAAATGGTTGAAGCCCGCCCGACGGATCCCGCCTTCATCGGACCCCGGGTACACGGGGTTCTCTTGCGGGCGAGGGCTCCGCCGTCAATATAACCTTAATTAGAAAAGGATGTTATAAAACTAAACATAGTGATAACGGCTACTATGTAGGTGTTTATTTGAGTAGTTTCTACGATACACTATTATGCCCTAGTATAGTGCCTCATATGATTGGTTTGGGTCAAGCCTGGATATTATATAAAACATATGATAATCTCTTATCACTACTACGTCTAAGTGAAATCTATGGTTTCTCAGCATTAGGTATTTATATTGATAACGAGGAGTATCTACTCATAACTCTATACCACGTAAGCAATAGTTCATATGAATTATACGACGTAGTAGAAGATCATGATTGGCTCAAGATCTCTGGTAAAGTAGTTGTTCTAAAACCAAGTGTTCTCGGGAAATACTTGAAGAAATTAGGTGTTAAACCATTTATTAAGAAAAAGAATGACTTATTAAAACAAAACATATGGTGTAGCGGTAGAAGAGAACGTGTATGCCTATTATCAACTGGTAATACCTTAACCTATGGTTCAACCTACTTAACATTATCAATGGCTTGTCGTGAAGAATCACTAGAGATTAAGGCAATGGAGTTTTTCGACAAAATAGTAGAAGTTATTAGAAACCCATTAGTAAATCTTGTTAAACAACTAGGGCGTAAGGAGAAAATCGGGGACGACCTAATCGAGGAAATAATTGATGAGATCGATAAATACTTGCTAATATATATTTCAAACCTAATAATGAAACATCAGCTAATACTACCAGATATAAAGACAACATCAGATCTAGTAAACTATGTTAAAACACATTTCAAATGGTGAACACACGTGAAAGTATTCCAGTGCATCATAGAATGTGGAGATTATTGTTGTAGCTTTAAAAAAGAGGTTGAAATGCCACTAGTCTTACCATGGGAGAGGAGAAGGCTATTGAAATATAGAGACGATCTAGTGTTTAAACCCTACTTAACATACAGGGTTAACCCTAAGTTGTATGCAGTACTACTTTATAGATGGATAATAAAGGGTAAATGCCCATTTCTACGTGAAAACCGTATATGTGGTATTCATAGAGAAAAACCACTTAGTTGTAAAATATTCCCCCTACTCATAGGACTTGATGATAACACGTTAAGAGTAAGTATGGCTTGTAAAGTAATAAGTAGAAACCCCGAAGAATACCAAGGCGACCCCTTTAAAGTGTTTCCAAACGAATATCCCTATGCGTTAAAAACTTTCATGATCCTCAAAATCATAGACAAGATCGCGCAAACAAATAATTGGAGACGAGAAATAATTGTAAACCCTATTGAAGGGACATACATTGATATCGACGAGCTAATCGAGGTAAAAGACCTTCTAAAAGAAATAGAAAATAGGATAAAAACCCTATTAAATGAAGGAATTAGAGAAAATGAATACTAACATCATGTGAAGTTATAATTTTATCTTTTTACCCTTGAATTTTGAAAATTCATCCTTAGTTACAATATGTATTTCTAGCGGATAATATAATGGGATTTTCTCGAACAACTTATCCCATATCCTTGTTAATACTTCAATACGGTCAACCCCTTTATCTAAAACAACAAGCAGATCAATATCACTATATATAGTTAACCTATCCTCAGCAACGCCACCTATTAAGTAGATCTCTGCATTGGGATAGAGCTCATTTATGATCTCCTTAGCTATTTTAACAACTTTACGCCACTCACTTAACATTTTTAACCTACTTTTCACCCTTAACACCAAATACTTTGCTCTCGATCTCTTTCAACAGATCTATGGTTTCACGAGCTATCTCTAATAACATATGCGCTTCTCTCTCACCATACTCTATAAGACCGTATACAGCACGAGTATGCGCATCCTCAAGCTCGGCTAATAACCGTTTATGCTTCTTAATATACTCAATTATCTTCCCAGCCTCTCCCCTAAAATCATTCTCTAATAATATAGAGGCTAGTATACCGAGCAAGCCCCTAATATTATGCCCATATACTTCCTCGCCGGAAACCCGATATATCAATGATTTAACATATAGTTGAACCGCATATTCAGCTTCACGAACACATGTATCATAATCTCCTTCATCGAAAGCTCTCTTGGCCCACTTAAAAGCATTTAGGGCCCTCTTCTTAAGCAGTAACGGGTATTGACCACTCATTTCAACCACAAATACATATTTTTCAATGATACTTCTTATTTTACACAATAAAAAGTTAGACTTATTTAATGGTTTTCCGGTGGAAATACACCCCTGCAACTCCCCGGTTTCACCTATGGAAAACCGATCATTTGGCCGGCCAGGCCGTGGAAAACCCTTGCGGAACATGCGTAACCCCCCAGTGCCATACCTGGGTTTCCACTGGAGAACCATTGAAACATTGTATAATGGGGTTTTAATGAGGAAGTAATGGGTGGTAAGGATTTATCGGTGTGGACCGGGCATCGATCATCGCTTTCCCGCTTATTCCCGTCGCGGGCGCTCCTCATCCATAGTATTTTATTGTTACATCCATTATTTTGTCTATCATGTCTAAGCTATTACTCTTAGAAATATTCCTATGTCGTATATGTTTCGATAAACTCCTTCTTTAATGGGCTCGGCTACGCCTATTACTCGATAATCGCTTTGATCGATAACGGCTACCTGGCTATTTAATGGTGGGTATTTCTCGACTATACTTTCTTCTAAAACATCTCTACCATATAAGAAGTTTTTAACGCCAGTATCGCCTACAATGATCGCAGCCCGGTAGCCCCTTTCTCTATAGATTTCCTCGTAGAGATAAGTAGATAAACATGTTTTACCATGTACGATGAGGCCGATCCACCGACCACTATAGAGTAGTGTAGCTTTATCTTCTCTCCCGGCTTTCTCATGTATTATACAGTATTCGTCAAAACAAGTAACATAGAGTTGCTTAGGCAAATATTTACTTGGATCAACACCTAGTATTTTCTCTAGGTACTCCCACAACATTCTATATCTCCTGCTACTTAGTTTATCAAATGAGAATTTTACACGCTTACTCATTCCCTATGCCCTCGTCTTCCTCAATAAACATATAGTCATGCCAATCATACCATGTAAATGGGGCCATGTACGGATACACTTACTAACCTCATGTGAGAAGACTAGCCTATGGAAACTTGTAAAGCCAGTGCTCCAATTAAATAGTTTAACTGGGGGCTCAACAACCTCTACGTCATCCCTAGTCTCTAGTATTTTTGAAACCACGTACTCGTTCTCCTCCGGAGCTATACTACACGTAACGTAAGCTATTACTCCATCCTCTTCCAACATCTCAATACCAGCGTTGAGAAGCTCGATCTCACGCTTAACAATCCTAGCTAGATCAAGTAATTTAGTCTTAGTCTTCCTCTCAGGATCAAACATTATATTGCCCTCACCACTACATGGAGCATCGAGCAATACTCGTTTAAACCGTTTATCTAGTAGCTTTGGGAGTTTACGTGCATCACTCCATAACACGCGTATATTCCAATGCCTAAGCCTCATGATATGCCCGATCAAAGACTTGATCCTATACAATACAAGATCATTAGCGTAAACAAAGTGTTCACGTTTGAGAAGCTCAGCCATATGAGTAGCCTTACCACCAGGAGCAGCACACATATCGAGAACTGGGCCACGATAATCATGTAATAGTAATATACTAGGGATTAAGGGGGCTGCATCACGATGCACGTAATAATTACCCTTCATATACTCATGCGTAGCACCAATAGATGGTGAATCCGGCTCCTCCACGACACGAAAAGCATAATCGGTCCACCTGAGCTTCTTGAAACGAAAACCCATACCCTCTAATCTCTTAACTAGTTTCTCTGACTCGATCATCAACGTATTAACTCTGATAACCGGTTTGATCTTTTTCTCGAAAGCCTCTAAAAGCTTGATCGCCTCATTTAAGCCAAGCATATAGATATAACGTTGAACCATATAGGGTAAATAACCGTATTTACTAGCTATTTTCTCGGCAAGAACACCGTAATCTACGTATATTTCACGATATATCGTATTAACATCAATCAATAATATACACCAATATATGATATAACATAGTCTAATTTATGCCAAGGTATTAGTTTAGGTTATTTAGCGCCTATTTTAGTTATGGAATATTTGGTTTCATCTTCTTAATAGTCTTAATACCAAATATGATAACTGATATCGATACTATAGTTATAACTGTTATTAATGCAAAGCTATATAATCTCGTGTTTTGATCCTCTTCGTCATCTCTCGGATAGAAATCTTTGTTAATACCTATTACCGAGCCACTAACTCCATCTACGTATATATTGTATATATCATAGTATGTTGGATGTTCAATAGATACCTTTACATAGTATATTGGTTTTACGCTACTGTTTACTAAGACTAAATACCATTTCATAGAATTAACTATTTGTTGAACACTAATCTTCTCCTTGGGTACATGGTATTTACTCCTTAAAACATCATACACTATATTCGCTACTTTATCAACATTTATGCTAGGTTTTCCAATGAAAGAATTCCTTGTAAATGTTAAGAGTATTTGTGCTTCATCTTTAAAGAAAAACTCACATATAAGCCCTCGAACATAGGATAACTCTATTTCTACATCATGTAACCAGTATCTAACCATTAAATAACTATATATTTTGTACTTAGTCACCATAAACATTTTGATCAACTTATTATCAAAGAATAAAACATAGTGCATAGCATAATCTGGGTTATAAAGTTCGCTCTCATAGGTCTCCCCGTATTTAAAACCTTGTTTAGTGAGAAGATCAAGTGTTTTATTTACTAATATTTTACCTCTCATTATTAGTTTATTAAAGATCCTCTTTACCAATGGGTTTTTATTATAGTTTGTAATAGATACTCGTATTGCTGTAATAAAACTTGTACTACCATTGCTAAGAACACGTATATGGACAGTGAAATTATCGTTTTTCTTCCACTCGATAGCATATTCTCTATAGTTTGATATAATATATGTATAGCGATCGACTATGTATAGTTTCGGTGTAACGTTCT
>CAZVAW010000048.1:0-9704 GCA_964625205.1 uncultured Desulfurococcaceae archaeon | reverse complement strand
AAGAATTATCAACAGAGGTTAGAAAAGCCATAGAAGAAGCTAGGAAGAGAAAAGGTATTCCATTAGAATTGACTAAAGAGGAGCGTGAAGCTATAGAGGGTAAAAGTGAAGAAACAAAATAACTAGTAATGTTACTAGGATGAGAAAAACAGTGATTAGTCATGCACTATGCTTTTTTACTTATAATATTTACGCTACTTATACATCCTCTTTCCACGAATATTACAATTTGTAACAATGAGCATATCTATGTTCAAAAGTTAGAACTAATGGATAAAAATAATACTATATGGATACCTTACAATTATAGTTCATTAGAAGAAGCTATTCAACAAGCTAAACCTGGCACGACAATATATATTGTGAATGGCACCTATTTAATAGAAGATTCTATAAGGATACGAGGTAAAAGGGACATAAGCATTATAGGCGTAGGCACTGTTGTTTTAAAACAGAAAACCCAAGTAGCTAATATCTCCCTATATGGTTCCACAATTGACTTATTTAGTGTTTTTAACTCTAGTAATATTGAATTTAAGAACATAATTTTGTATTCAAGACTAGGATCAGCGATAGACATTGGTTATTCACAAAATATATCTATTATAAATGTAACATTATATGGAACATTTGGTATAACTATTGACGAATCCACCAATATATTAGTAGATAACTCGTCCATTAATGGGACAATTATCCCATTTTATACATTCTTATCATGCAACATTACAGTTAAAAACACGAAAATAATAGCTTCACATAACGCTAGACCTTCAAGTATATTTTACTCTATGAATGCAACGTTTGAGAACAACACATTTTTGAATGCCAGTTTAATAGTATCTGGTTATTCCATACGAATAATACGGAATAACTTCATTAAAGGAGGACTTTACATTACATATAGTCCCAAGTATGTGACTATAAAGGATTCATACGTAAATAATAAACCCCTAGTATTTATCAAAGACAGAAACCTCGCTAATGTAAGTCTTAAAAAACTATATCCTGAAGTTGGAGAAATTATATTATTTAATGTCTCTAACATAGTTATCAAAGGATACGAAATAAGCGATACATTCGCTGGATTAACTATTATAGAGTCGAATAATGTAACTATAAGTGATCTGATTCTACGTAATATTATAAAACCATTAACTTTACGTGAGAATGAAAACATTTCACTTGAAAATATTGTGGTAGAGAGTATCACAGAAACCATGACAACCGAGATCTTAGATGTTCAACGTACTACAAACCTTGTAATTAAACAATTCATAGTGCGGGGTTTTCGATATAATAGGTCGTTAAACGAGTACTTAGAAGATTCTCATAGACTAGTATTTATAGATAACTCTAAAAATGTATTAATTGAAAACTCTATACTGCCACAACTTTTCCTTAACGCCTTCAACGTTACAATAAAAAATACTTATTTCACCACCGACGTCGGTCTTGTAATCGAGTATTTTTCCCTAATTAAAATCTATAGTTTCTCAGGGTTCGAGATAAAACCTTATATGATAGATAAGTTAAGAGAGATACTAGATCATACAGAATTGTTAAATGTTAGTGTAAGAGGAAAACCAGTAGTTTTTCTTAAAAATGCCGATTATAACTGGAGTAGAATCAGAGCCCAATATCCAGATGCGGCGGAAATTATACTCTATAAAGTAAAACACGTTATCATTGATGGATACCATGGTTTTACTGATAAATATCAGTTAGTAATCCTTGATTCTCGGGATATAGAGATATATAACGTATCAATTACCTCCTACTTGCTCTTGATAAATTCACGTAATGTAGAGATATACTTATCTAGCCTAAATACTGGGTCATTAGTTGTTTTTAACTCGACAATACAGTTTTTCAGCAAGGAAAGGATAATCTATATGTATAAAGGTAGGATATTCTACGGCAAAATAGGAAACTATTGGCACATGATAGGACACGATACAGATAATGATGGTGTATCTGAGACTCCATTTATTTTCAAAGACTTTATTGACCCCTATCCATTAATGAAACCCCCTAGAGAGTACAAGGTGATCGGGCCCATTTCTAGATTGGTAAAAATAATTTATCCTAGGAATAACAGTATTTTAGGCTTAACTACTCACGTCCACATAATCGTTGATTATCCATTAAACCTTAATATCATAGTAACTGATTTTATACACTACAAAGTCGATATTGCACAATATTATAACATTAGCGGAGATCTTAGGATAAATATTAATTTATCAGACGTAGAACCGGGCTATAAATATCTAGTATTCAAGTTTTACATAGGTGATTACCGAGATAAACCATATAGGATCTACATCCCCGTCTTCATTGATAATAAACCGCCTATAGTAAATATTACTGAGCCGTTAAATAATACGGTAGTATATGCTGGTAAGTTGACAATTAAATGGGTTATTGAAGAGGGTTTCCTAAAAGAAGTAATTCTATACATTGACGGTAAACCAGTAAATGTTACTGGCACCGATGAATATTTATTGAATGTAAACGACCTACCAGTTGGTAGACATAATATTACATTAGTAGCTATAGATAAAGCTGGTAATATTGGGTGTTACACAATATTTATTGAAAAGAAGGGAATAGGACCATTTAATATTCAACAAGGACTGTTATTGATCGTATTAATCATAACGGTTGCCATAGGTGTAGTTATGCTAATGTATAGGAGAAGAAGAGAGAGTGGACCGGCCGGGATTTGAACCCGGGACCTCCGCCTCTCCCGACTCCGGTAAAACTAGGGCATGCGAGGGCGGCGCTCTTCCAGGCTGAGCTACCGGCCCATCCTCTTCTCTAGATTCTCTAGAAATCTATTCGTCTTAAAATAGTTTTCATTAAAAACTAAACCTCATCTCCGGGCAGTATAATTGTAGTTTCGCTTTTCTTAAGACCCTTCTTTTTTAACTCCTCATATAGTTTTTGTAGGACATTGTATTGAGAACTTGTATAGAGTTTAATTCCTTCTTCCAAAGCATCAACTATGATTGGATTTCCCTTCTTTAACATGTTGATCGCTTCTTCTAAAGTATATGGATGTGGCTCAATAGGTAGGGGAATATCAGCTATTAGGTCTAGTATTGATTTGATACGATCTAGGTATTTTTCTTTAAAATCCGCTATTATCAATAGGTCATAATCACTCCATGGTTTATAATTTCCGCGAGCCCTTGATCCAAATAATATTATCGCTTTAGTAGGGTATTTTTCAGTGATCCTTCTCACCATCTTATTTAGGAGATCTTTTTCGTCAACCATCATAGATCACCTGCTTAACATAGTCTATTATCTTACGTGAACACTCTAGAGCTATTCTCGCAGTTTTCTCATCATACGCCTCATGCGGAGTTCCAGCAGGGTGTGCATTAGGATATCTTGATGGAATATAATGTCTATCGAGTTCCCTAGCACAATAGAGGAGTTCCTCAGGAGCATTTCTTCCTATCTTCTTAAAATATCTTTCTAACAACATCCTGATACTGTGTCCGAGTGAAGACTCGTTTACATGATAGAGAAGGGCCTTTACTGCTTTCTCAGCTGCTTGATGAGAATAAAATGCAGCAGCATTCCATCGTTTATTCTCGTAAAGTATATGGGCTGTATCTAGATCCCATAAAGCCTCGTCAAACCATCTAATAGCTTCTTCCATCAAGTCTTTACACCATTATCTAAATAGACTATGTTGTTTTCTACCTATATCTATTCTCTTATATCTATTCTCTTAACCGCATAAATGTTGGTCTTATATATGGTACTTGTATAGGTTTTCAATACTTTTTTCCTGTCCTCACCTGATACTTTATATATAACTTCTTCTAACGGAACACCCATTAACGCTAATAATAATGACGCGATATATAATGGGTCTTTATCCTCGATACATACTAGGTTTTCCCCATTACTACAGCCGAGTTTTATTTTTAAGGTCTTTCCCAAAGATTCCGCAGGGACTGGTTCCTCTCCAGATACGACTATATAGTCTGGCTGATCAATTGTTGGTGCTTCACGATATATGATTACATATGTAGATCTAGTTTGAAACCGTGTTTTAGAAATAATATCCACTTTGTAATCAAATCTATTTACAATACCAGATATGAAAGTAGCAATACTAGATACTTCTTCATGGGAAAAACCAATAAATACTACTACGATACACTCGTTATTCATTTTCAAACCCGCTAATAATTGATCCGCGGGTAGTCCCTGCCACCACATACCCGTCAGGGGCTACGGTTCGGTTGCGTCATCTCTCTTCATCTATTACTACTATGTATTGTTGGTCGACACTATTATTTTTACAGTATCTCTACAATATCGTATGTTATCATCCCTATACATGGTTTTCATGGGGAAATCTTTTATTGCTTAGACCTACATGGTTTTATTCTAGTATTGTCTATCATTGGGTGGAATAATTTGATGATCGAAGTCCGTTGGCACGGTCGTGGCGGACAAGGTGCTTGGACTGCTAGTAACTTGCTAGCAATGGCGGTATCTTATGAGGGCAAGTATGTTCAAAGCTTTCCAGCATTCGGCCCGGAGAGATCCGGCGCTCCTGTATTAGCTTTTACAAGGATTAGTGATGAACCCATCGATCTACATAGTATGGTTTATGAGCCAGACATAGTGGTTGTCCTAGACTATACACTACTTGGAAGCCGTGCTATTGTTGAGGGTTTGAAGAAAAACGGTATTATTATCACCAACTACGTCAGCGATCCCGGCACAGTATATGATGCGATCGGTATTAGTAAGGGAGAGTATAGAGTCTATACCTGCCCAGCCTCTGAGCTGGCCCTCGAGATCCTTAAAAGACCAATAACTAACACGGCAATGCTAGGAGCATTGTTAAAAGCCCAGCCGCTTGTTAAGCTTGAGAGTGTTTTTAAAGCTATACAAGTGAGATTCCCTGGCCCCATTGCCGAGAAGAATATTGAGTTGGTTAAAAGAGCTTATGAGGAGACGAAGGAGGTGAAGTAAATATGAGTCAACTCCGTGGTTGGAAAGAACTTCCTCTAGGAGCTGTAGCGTTTAGGCTCTCGACAGACTATAAGACTGGTGATTGGAGAGCATTAAAACCAGTTGTTGATCATAACAAGTGTGTTAAGTGCATGTTATGCTGGATCTTCTGCCCAGACATGGCTGTTATATGGGATGGTGAGAAGATCGTTATAAACTATGATTATTGTAAAGGATGCGGAATATGTGCTCACGAATGCCCAGTTAAAGCTATACAAATGGTTCCCGAATTTGAAGAGGGGTGATCACGAATGGCCGTTGTAACCCCTAAAGTTCCCCCTGAGAAACAGACTTTATTAAACGTTAATGGTGACGAAGCAGTAGCGTGGGCTGTTAAACAAAGTCTTGTGGATGTTGTAGCGGCTTACCCGATTACTCCACAGACTATTATTGTTGAGAAATTCTCGGAGTTCGTAGCTAATGGTGAGGTTCATACAGAGTTTATAGCTGTAGAGTCTGAGCACTCAGCTATGAGTGCATGTGTCGGTGCAGCGGCTGCTGGTGCACGTGCTTTCACTGCTACAGCCGCTAATGGTCTGGCTTTAATGTGGGAGATACTATATATCGCGGCTAGCTTAAGGCTTCCAATAGTATTAGCCGTTGTAAACCGTGCATTATCAGCTCCGATCAACATACATTGTGACCATAACGACGCCTACGGTATGCGCGATAGTGGCTGGGTACAATTATTTGTTGAGAATGTACAAGAAGCATATGATACTACTATACAGGCTTTCAAAATAGCCGAGGATGAACGCGTATTATTACCAGTGGCTGTTAACCTTGATGGATTCTTCCTAAGCCATACATTAGAGAATATTAGGATCTTGCCAGACGAGGTTGTACACGAGTTCCTCGGTGGTTACCGTAAAATACCTAAGGTTAAAGTTGATTACTTCGACGAGGAAGTACCACTTACATTGAATCCAGCTAAGCCATTAACGTTCGGTCCATTAGACCTATATGATTACTACTTTGAACATAAAATGCATCAGGTCGAGGCCATGAAGAACGTCCCTGAGGTTGTACGGGAGGTTAATGAGAAATGGTATGAGATCAGTGGTAGGAGATATGGAGATGGCATATTAGATACTTATGGTGTTGAAGACGCTGACATAATAGTGACAGTACTCGGTAGTACTGCTGGAACTGTTAGATATGTCGTTAAGAAACTACGTCGTGAGGGTAAGAAAGTGGGTATGATTAGAATAAGAATGTTCCGTCCATTCCCACATAAGGAGATTGCTGAGATACTAAAGAATGCTAAGGTTGTCGGTGTAATGGATCGTGGCATAAGCTTTGGTAGCTATGGCCAGAGCTTCCTAGATATAAACGCTTCATTATACGATCTAAAGGAGAGACCAATACTAGTAAACTATATATACGGGCTTGGAGGTAGAGACGCCTCACCAGAACTTATTGAGAAAATGTTCAAAGAACTATTAGAGATAGCTGAAACAGGTGTTGTTAAGGAGAAGATCAGGTTCTTAGGTGTGAGAGAGTAAAAGAGGAGGTGGTTATAATGCCGGCTCAAACCCTACCTCAAGTCCCGATCAAGAAGGGCGAACCAGCTTATAAGCTATGGTTATTCGAGCCTGGTTGGAAAGGGGAATTACCACTTATAACTAATCCACGTGAATTAGCTGAGAAGAAGAGACCAGCACTACTGCCTGGTCATAGGTTGTGTGCTGGTTGTGCAGCACCTATTATTGTTAAGCTTGCCAGTTTCGCTTTCCGCGGACCAACGATCGTTGTTACAGCAACTGGTTGTCTAGAAGTAGCCACGACAATATTCCCATATACTAGTTGGGCTGTTCCATGGATCCATAATGCTTTCGAAAACTCTGCCGCTACAGGTTCTGGTGTTGAAGCCGCTCTAAAGGCTTTGAAGAAAACCGGTAGATTACCATACGATCATGTCGATGTCGTGGTCTTCGCCGGTGACGGTGGTACGTATGATATCGGTATACAAGCCCTTAGCGGAGCTGCTGAGCGTGGCCACGACTTCCTATACATATTATATGATAACGAGGCTTACATGAACACTGGTATTCAGAGAAGTGGCGGTACACCTAAGTATGCATGGACAACTACTAGCCCGGTCGGCAAGGTACTACCTGGTAAGATGCAGCATAAGAAACCTATAGCTGAGATCATGGTTGCCCACCGTATACCATATGTAGCGACTGGTACACCAGCTCATTGGCTAGACTTTATAAAGAAGGTTAGAAAGGGTATCGAGGTTGATGGGCCAGCATTTATACATGCGTTAAGTAGCTGTAACCGTGGTTGGAGACATGATCTACATTTAACATTAGAGATTAGTAGAAGAGCTGTTGACACCTGCTACTTCCCACTCTGGGAGTGGACGCCGGAGACTGGCTATATGTTAACCGATAGAAGCCTAGCGATCGCTAGAAATCCGAAGCTTAAACAACCAATCGAGAAATTCGTCGAGCTACAGGGTAGGTTTAGGCATTTACTAAAACCAGAGAACCGTCACTTACTCAAAGAATTACAAGAATATGTTGATCAAGTCTGGGAAGACTTATTGAATAGAGCGTCTAATGCTCCAAGATAAGAAGAAATATTTTTAGCACAACCCCCCATCCTCTATTCCCACGTGATCATGTATGGTTCTTGAAAAACTATACGATGAGCTTAAACGGATTATCTGCGATGAAGACGCGGTTATAGCTTGTGTCGGTAGCCCCTTACGTATGGATGATCAAGCCGGTCTAATAATATGTGATCGTTTACATGAAAAAGGTTTTAAAGACATCATTAAATGTGAGTATGGGCTTGAGAACTGCTTAACCGAGATATCTTCTACTGGTAAGAAAACATTACTTGTAATAGACGCTGTCTACTCCGATAAACTATCGCCAGGAGATATAGTGGTTCTTGATAGTGAAGCCATTGAAAGTGGAGAATATAATTTAGAGCCGATCTCTACACATAATATTCCATTCAAGATCTCGTTATCCTTATTAAAAGAACTAGTTGGGGTAAATAAAGCATATTTGCTGGGTATCATGGTTAAATCCATTGACTTAGGACTTGAAATATCTATTGAGATTAGAAAATCTATAGATAAAATAGTTGAACTCCTAGAAGAGATCCTTAGTGGTTGTAGGTAGTTAAGGACGTACGAGTTTATAGATCAAATATAGTGATAATGGTAGCGATTTAAACAGTAACCTGTAATGATTATCGTAATCTGTAGGAGTAAGTATCCCAAGACGATAAAGATGATAGACTATATATGGTGGTATCCAATAACCAAATCTTCGCGCTAGGTTTGTGGCGAAATACTCATATATGATCCTCGACCCGATCAGCCTATATATTCTCCTATAAAGTGATGGATCACCATATTTAATGCTTAAACCAAGTGCTGGGCCTGCTAATGAGATCGCTACAAGGCCTCCGCCAGTATATGGTTTAATTAATGGTACAGAGTCCCCGATGAAATAGATCTTATCATCTATGATCGGGTCTTCTAAAGGCTTATCATATGGTATTACTCCACCGAAAACCTCCAGTTTAGAACCTAGTTTTACACCAGTTTTACGTGATATATAGTTAACTATTTTGTCTGGATGAACCCTATATTCTTTAGAAGCAAAACCAATTAATACAGTATCATGATCTAGTGGTGCAAGCCATTGGAAGAAATCCGGAGTATACTCGTTAAACAATGTATGTACGGTTGAAGAGTCGAGATTTGAGGCACGATAAATATACTGAACTCCGCGAAGCCATTCCTTGTGTTTACCAAAGTATTTCTTTCTAAAAACACTATGTGGGCCATCAGCCGCTATGATCTTATCAACTACTAGTTCTTTATCACCAAGAAACACCTTACCCGGTTTATCACCCGGTTTTACACGTGTATTAAATATTATCTCGTGTCCCTTACTAAGTACCTTATCGAGTAGTTTTTCTTCGAGAAGAGGCCTGTTTATATGGTAGATTAGAGGTTTGTGGAAATATAATGTGTATGCTCCACGTGGTGTGTGGAAAACCACTACATTGTATTTATGGTCTATAACGCTCCATCCAAGAAGAGAAGCGTATCTCTTGACTGTTAATTCTCCAATAAAGCCTGCACAATGTTTTGGTTTACCTACTTCACTATGTTCTTCTACGAGAACCACATCATGGTTGTCTATGTATAGACTAGTTAGTAGGCCGGCTGGCCCAGCTCCAGCTACCAGTATTTTCTCTCCATTGCCCAAATACTATTCCCATGAATAGCTTCTATCGCTTATTTTCATACTATATTTCTTAGCACGTAGTTGCTCAACTATAAACTTATACGATGCTACTGGATCTCCCTTTCTACCACAAGTATATACGTCTACGGTAGCGAAACTATATTCTGGCCATGTATGTATCGAGATATGGCTTTCAAGGACGATCCCGACAACACTTACTCCAGGACTTATTTTCCAAGCCTTGACATCCAATAATGTAAAACCACCTATACGGGCTGCTTCAACGACAATCCCAACTAGTTTTTCCTCATCACTCAAAATATTTGGGTCGCAGCCGTAAAGCTCTCCATAGACATGTCTACCGATAACTTTTTGTTCTTTCCCCTCTATTTTAAAATGCTGTAAAACCTCCATCCTAAATCCCCTCCCCCTAAC
>CAZVAW010000047.1:8990-10113 GCA_964625205.1 uncultured Desulfurococcaceae archaeon | reverse complement strand
ATGTATCCAAAGACCCTTGAGGAAAGACGAAAATTCACATACTATAGGTTATCTCAGAGTGAGAGGGAGGAGATAAGTAGGAGGTTAACAAGGTTTCTTAGTAATAGAGAAGAAGTTTTACTAGCCATAATTTTTGGAGGATTTATTGACTCAGAGATTTTTAGAGATATTGATCTAGCTATATATACTATGTATAAAGTACCAATCGAAGAAGAATATATGTATGAATATATGTTGTCAGAGAAACTAACTATGGAGATCGGGGTACCAGTTGATACCATTTTATTAGATTATACACCGTTAAATCTGCGGAGAAAAGTACTGAGTAAAGGAAGGGTTATTTACGAAAAATATGGTTGGGTTAAAACTAAACTAGATTATACCTTATTGAGTGAGTCCGTCGACATAGAGATTAAGAGGAGAAAAGCTCTGAGTCTACTATAGAATAACAACTTGGTGATCAATAACTAGTCTTATTTAAACTCCATATTATACCCCTACGTGAAACAGTAGTTGGTTCTAGATCGCTAACTAGTATTTTACCCCTCTTCCCCCTTCCTAGTACAAGGTAGAATGGCGGTTTATCTCCTACTATATCCACGTCTTTAGTGAATATCCATAGTAGGGAAGCTATATGCGCTATACTTCTAAAGTTAATTGATACTGTGACAATCTCCATTTTCTTTAAGCTGACGAATTCTCTATAGTAGGAGCCAGTTACTACATCGTATCTATGGTGTACCGAGATAGTTAATTTATCTGGATCAGGGTTTTCAACGATTAATTCCTTGAAACCACCCCTAAATATGTAGTTAACACGATCCATTTCATCAACGATAATAATCCCTTTCTCCTTCAACGCTTGTGCCGAGGAGGCAAATAACTTGACTATATCCCACTCGTTGAAATGAGCAAGTATAGCGCCGTACATTAACACTACATCATATTCCCCAAGCTTATATACGTCAAGGGCATCCATGACAAATGTTCTAGCTTTAACTCCTTTCTCTCGAGCAAATTCCTCAGCGTCTCTCAAAGCATCTCTACGTAGATCAACCAGGTCAACAATACATTCAATACCCATATCTCTTAAAACCTCGGCAAAAGCAACACCACCAATACC
>CAZVAW010000047.1:0-8890 GCA_964625205.1 uncultured Desulfurococcaceae archaeon | reverse complement strand
GGGGTATGGCACCCCCCGGTTCCACCCCTTCGATTCGATACATATTCTTTGAAGATGTTAATTAATAAAATTATGAGTAGACATAATGTATTATTTTCAACGATCTATTAGTGTTCGGATAATGGCTTACTACATATATTTACCCCGTATAATGTGTTAGTTGCTGGACTATCTTGTCCTCTTAGAGAGGAAGAATATAGATAACATAGCTACACCAGTTACTATTATTAGTGATAATAAGATTATTCTTGAGAGATCATCGTATTCGCTTGTCTTTGTTGTATTCTCGATTATTTTCTCATATGTTGTATTAGCTGTTGTTATATGCCCGGTTTTATCAATTACTTTTAATATTATCACGTATTTTCCCGGCGCTAGATTACTTGTATCTAATATATAGCTTGTAGTATTACTTGATTCCATTAATAATGTGTTGTTTATGAATAATTGTTGTGTATCAATATAGTCTTCGACTACAACCCATCTAATTATTGGTTCCCTACCGTTCTCGTTATCAATATATAGTGATTTTATGATCGGTGGCGTATTATCTATGTACACGTGGATCTCGTCACTATATCTCTCATTATCTTTATCAAAACCCAGTACTGTTAATTGATAATATCCATCACTATAGTTTAAAGTATTTAGTCTAACTTGGTTAGCACCACGCACTATATATTCATTATTATTGAGTTTAACTACAACCTTATCTAGATCCGGGATATAGGGTTTAAAGGAAACAACTATTTCGCCGGAGACGAGTTCCTGTTCACTTGGTTGAGTTATTTCTATGAAGGGTTTTAATAATGCATATGTTTTCAATGGGTATTTCAACGGATAATTGTCAAATCCATATTTAGTATTATATCGTGCATCACATATACCGTTGTTATCGCGATCTCCAATATTATATCCGATAACCCAATCCTCCCAGTAATTCCCTATTCTACTCATAAATACTTGATCGTTGAATCCATAGACTATTTCACGAGGACTAGACCATTCAACATTACTATATGGGCCGATATAGATAGCCGGATCACCGTGGATCTCGTTAAAGTATATATAAGTATTGTTAACTCTACTAATCGATACTAGTGTTTCCACGTTAAACGTGTTATTATATATGGTTAAACCATTGAAACTCGATCCTCTAAGACCGGTAAATCCTGATACATTATTTCCAGAAAACACGATATTCTCTGAAAACCTAATATCTAATGCTACTATACCATTTATTTTCTCTAAGAAAACATTATTGTTTATCGCTATAGTATCTGAGTCCTCAATATGTATAACTCCATATCGTGTATAGTCTCTACCATAGCCGTTGAAAACTAGGTTTTCCACGGTAATATTATATGAAAACTTAATATTAAGTAGTGTTAAACCCCGGTTATCGGTTGATATAATCACTTTGCCTTCGCCTTTTAACACAATATTTGATTTCCGCTCAATAGAAATATCCTCTATATACTCACCAGCCTTTACAATAATCAATGTACCGGGAGCCGCATTCTCTATAGCCTCATTTATCGAGTCATACTCCCATGGAACATAAATAATTGAACCTTGGGAGCCGCTCATAGGAGCCAATAAGTTAGGATATAGTATGGGGGAATAGGAAACCACTATCATAGTTAATACAAATACTGGAGACAAGTATCTAAGATCCATAATATGTAAACACCATAATTATGAATATACATGAATTTAGTGAAAGAAGCTCTTTAAAATATTATGTAGAATAAATACATTTTATAGTTCCAAGTGGTAAAATAATACTTTCGATGCCTAATGGATTTTTAACTAATAGTTTCGATGTAGAGGGTGGAACCGGGGGGTGTCATACCCCGGTTTCCACTGGAGAGCAATTAATTCTCATTCTTTTACTATGGTTTTACGAAGATCATCTATATACTTCATTGTTTCTTTCTTGATCTCCTTGAGTTTACTGATTTTCTCCTCATCGGTTTTCCAATAACCTCTTTCATATGCTTCTACTAGTTTATCTATGATCTTAGACATGGCCCATGGATTATTTTCAGTGATCATTCTCCTTGTTTCCTCGTCAAATACTAGTTTCTCGGCTATACGATCCCATGCCCAGTTCTCAACTGAGTGTGTTAACGCGGCTAATCCAAGGAGGTTTTCTACGCGTGTGGCTATTTTCTCTCCTCCATGATGATCGTGTTTTAGTAGCTCTTTTATCCATGAAGGGTTAGTTATTCTTGTTACTACTCCTCTTCTTATAGCGTCTCTTATATCCTCGACTTTCACTTTCTCACGAGTTGTATCAGCTACTAGTATTAATGGTTTATCTCCTCTTAGCTCAGATACTGTACGTGCTAGGCCTCCGAGAAACTCATAGTAATGATCTAGATCGGTTACCTCGTACTCGATCGTGTCACGAACCTGTGCCACCACATTAGTTTTACCGAGTAGTTTCTCAAACAACTTATAGGCTTCTACACCATATTCCTTCTCACTGTAAACGTATCTCATGCTTTCTAGATAGGCTTGTATAAGCTCTGACTCGCTTCTCCATGAGCCCTCCTCGATCATTGTTGTCAGCTCTGTAGCATACTTGTCGGGGGGAGGCCCAAATATACGGTTAACACTATGTTGTCTAAGCTCAACCATATGTGCTTTTACATAGTTTTTATCAAGAGGCTCGTCCAGCTCAGCTACTTTTTTGAAGGCTTTATCGAGTAGTTCTACAAGGTTATAGAACGTGTCTCGGAAAATACCACATATTGTAACTACAACATCGATCCGGGGCCGGCCAAGCTTCTCTAATGGTATAACTTCAAGGTCGCGTATATATGGTGTTTTCCATACAGGCTTTACGCCTAAGAGGTGGAATATAGCGGCTAGGGTTTCGCCACCTGTTTTCATAGTCTCGAAAGCCCATAGTACGAAGCTAACCATGCGTGGGTATTCTCCTTTCTCACGGCGATACCTCTCTATGATCTCTTCGGCGATCCTCCGGCCACGCTCCCACGCTATACTAGTGGGTATATTTGAGGGATCTAACTGGTACATGTTACGGCCAGTCGGGTATACCTCAGGGTTTCTAACCGGGTCTCCACCCGGCCCCGGCTCTATATAGCCCGCTTCAAGAGCATGTATTAGTGAGTCTAATTCGTTTGAAGAGTTAACCCTCTCTATCACTTGTTTTAAATACTCTAGTGTCTTAGAGAGTATGTTTCGATCAATGTTTTTAAGCTCTAGTTCATCAAGTATCTTGTCAAGTGGTTCTCGGCGGAAAAAGTATTTGAATATAAGTGATCGTGTTTTCTCCTCAACATAACTATATAGTTTACCATACTCCCCCCGGCCCTCCAATAGTTTCTCGTAGTTAAAGCCCTCGGCCTCAGCTATTAACCTATAAAGACTCTTAGCCTCGCCACGATCATACCTAGATATTACTAGGAGATACTCAAGTAGATGTTCCCTACTAAGTTTCTCGCCTAACACATGTAGTCCTCTTGGAAGCGGTGTTCTCCGGTACTCGTTGATCCTATCATGTATTTCGTCAATAGATCCTCCAAGGCCTAGTTTACTGGCTTTCTCAATAATTTCTTTCTCAATAACACTTGCTTTCCCTGGATCATATTGTAGTGTTTCATAGTATTGGCTGAGTAGTCTCTCGATAAAACCTATCTCCTCTGGGAGCTCGCCATGCATATAGGGTGGTGTAGCATGATTTATGATCAATGCATATGATCTACGTTTAGCAATACTTGACTCGGAGGGGTTTATAACAGTATATACATAGATATTGGGTAGGTCCCCGATCAATATATCTGGGTAACAATTACGTGTTAAACCAACTTCCTTACCCGGTAGAAACTCTAATGTACCATGAGTACCTAAGTGAATAACCGCGTCGGCCTCGAATATTTTCTCGATCCATTTATAGAAGGCTATATACTCGTGCGTTGGCGGTATCTCGCGTGAATGATATGTTTTCTCTGGGTTCTCATGTTTACCTCGCGAGGGCTGTACACCGATGAATACCTTGCCTAGTATTACGCCGGGTAATATGATCTTATCAATACTTTTGCCGGGGTCTCCCCAAAAACTATTAACTTCCCTACGATTCTCGACTGGTATTTCCTCGTAGAGCTTTAGATAAGTATTTTTATCAACAATTATTGCTCCCGGTAACTCTTTCTTCTCAACATGCGCTAAGTATGCTCTTGTAATTAATTGTTTAAGCTCGTTACGATCCGGTACACGTGGTATATCGTAACCCTCTTGTTTAAGCCGTTCAAGTATTTTCTCCAGACTAGCAAATACGTCAAGGTATGAGCATTTACCGAGATTCTCAATGCCGGGTGGGTAAGCATATATTATGATCGCTATCTTTTTCTCCGAGTTAGGCTTACGCCTTAACATAGCCCATTTAACCGCTCTATTGCTTATCTTCTCAACACGATCCCCTACAGCCTCAAATACGTCGACATAATAGCCGTTATAGGGTTTCCTCCTCCTACCATGTGTAACTATTGGTTCAAACCGGCCATCAAGCTCTGGTAGTATTACTGTAGTTATTGTCTCAACTGGCGGTATACGGTTTTTCTCAAGCCATTCATCAATAGTATATGTGCTTAAATATATACCGTGTAGAAACGGTCGATCAAGCATTTTCAAGACAGCAAGAGTTTTCCTATGATCACCTCCAAGCGGGCCTCCCGCAAACCTAAACCAAAGCAGATCAATAACTACATCTACAAGTGGCTCTCCCTTGTGTAGGAAGTACTTGTTTATAGCGATATAGTATCGGAGGTCTCCCGAGAAAACAGGTATTACTCCAAATCCCCGCTCCTCGATCTTCTTAGCTATTGCCCTGGCCGCTACTATTGATTCTTCGTGATGATAGCCTCCATAGAATAATATACCGATCAATGGCTTGTCGTGGAACCTATAGTTTTCAAGATATTCCCGGGGATCATCGTATATCTTGTTAGCATGTAGATCAATTATACCCATCGGCGGTAGTGTTTCTGGTTTCTCAACCTTATAATCTATGTTTAAGCCAACGTATTCCTTGAGTAGAAGTATGAGCATATTAACCATGTTCCTATATGTTGGGTTTTCATAGTATCTCAGTATCCATACATAGTTTCGAGCATCACGTAGTATACTAACTGGTAGTACTCGGCCTATTTTCTCAAACATATCTCTAATCCTAACTATAGTGCCATAGTCGACTTGTCCACCCATTTTATCTTTTAACTTCTTTAACGTGAAATAGCCAAGCCTAGTCCATGACATAATCTCAGGAGAACCACCGACAAACACGACTACGGCTTTAGCTTTTGTGTTTCTAATCCCTTCTAACGTGTACTTGTATATATTGTCTCCACCACGAATATCCAGTAATACTACGTCGGCGTTACGCAGAGCCTCTATATAATTCTCAGGCTTAACCAGGCCGCGGTCGACTTCTGAAGTGTTAAAGTATTGGAAAACTAGGTTTTCGACTAAGTTTTCCTTAATCCATTTAATGGCTTTAGCTATCGTGGGTCTTAGATTATACCCCACATATACTATTGTTACCATTTCTTATCACGGGAAAAGTGCACTTTATAACATAAATAGTACACCTATAGGGTATGTAAGGGATACGATAAAAATATTGTCTTGCCCTACTAGATTAACTAGGTTATTGGAGGTGATTAAACCCGAGTTGTACCGGAGACTATATCTCCTAATATTGGACGATAATATAGGTTCGCCCGGTCTACTTAGTGAGTGGGGTTGGAGCGTATATATTGAGGCCGATGGGCTTAAAGCATTATTCGACGCTGATACATCGCCTCGCGTAATAGAGTATAACTCTAGTAAGTTGGGCGTAGACCTTAAGGATATAGAATGGGCTTTCCTAAGTCATCACCACCGCGACCATAGTGGCGGCTTCGAATACATAGCAGTTGTTAAACCCGGTTTAACAATATATGTTCCACCCGGTGACACGGGTTATCTAGAGAGACTAGGTTTGAAACCAATTGTTGTTAAAGAACCGCTTGAGATCAGAAAAGATGTTTGGAGTACTGGTTCCTATGGAGCACACTATAAGGCTAGCACATTATGGGAACATGGACTAGTGATTAAAACGAGCCAGGGCCCGATATTGATCGTTGGATGTAGCCATCCCGGCGTAGATTATATGGCTGAGAAAGCAGTCGAGATCGTTGGCGAAGAATTATACCTCGTAATAGGTGGTTTCCACGGCCCCTCTCCCGAAGAAATAGATCGCCTAGCTAAACTCGCCCAATACATAGCCCCAGCACATTGTAGTGGTGATGAAGCACGAGAGTATACTAAGAAAAAATATCCTGAAAAATACGTTGAAGTAAGAACTGGTTCAAACATACTAGTTAGTGATGAGGGTCTTCAAGTAACGGATTAACCTAAGTTTTTTCTTTCTCGGATCAAGCATTTAATGATCCAAAATTATCATTAATATGTTATTCTCGTTTTCTTACCTATTTCATCTCTAAAACACCATATGCCTTTACCGAAATCAATCAACACTATACCTAATTCTCCAAGTAACTTATCATTTAATAATATATGTTTTGAACCTTGAGATACTAAAACGCTAGCTACTACAGGGCCTACTACACGATCGTCTGTAACCACATAGGTTTTTACGGCTCTCATATACTTTATTAACTCTACATGTCTACCATCACCAGAAACTTTCATATGAACAGTTGGTTTAGCAACTTCATCTAAATTAAGAGTTTCAGCAAAACGGCTTGGAAGCAATATTTCCGGTTCATATCCAATAAAACCACTATTAGCGATACCTATTACTTCTAAATACTTGTTCGGATCATCTATTCTCTCTACTCTTATCTTTAGTCTTAACATCCTCTAAAACCTCTTCATCTATTAAAGTAAGTAGTAGTTCCTCCTCGATCAATGTAAGTAGTAATTCCTCCCCCATACAGAATACTCCTCTTAACTTTAGTCTCTATAGTATTTTTATACAACAACTAATATATCCATATCCTACTATATGCAGATACCTAGTATTACGTGATTACATCGAATTTTAATATCAGTGTTTCCGCCTTATACGTACGATTAAAACAGTGATCGTGGCTAAGACGATAGCAATCAATAACACCATCAAATATCCTCGTATAGGATAAATTTGTGTCCCAGAATTATTTATACTACCTTTTACACCTAAATTATTAATATTGTTTCTACTAGGTAGATTATCAATATCTAATACATAACCTACACCAGCCAATATGCAGTGTTCACCCCAATGCTCATGAAATAGTTCACGAGCCCGGTCTCCAGAGCAGTGGATCGGCATAACGTATTCAACGTGGTATCTCTTAAAAGTATTTATGATCTTAATTATCCTATCATCACTTACCCCTGCTAAATGGAATCCGCCACCAACTAATAGTATTTTATCGTATCCCGTGATCTCTACTATTTTCTCAACAATACGATCTATGCCGGGATGTGCACATCCACTCAGGATCACTAATCCTTTCGTAGTATTTATTACGAGCGATTGCTCATATAAACCAATATCTGTTTCTAAACCACCAGTACTTAATACACCCTTAGCTATGATAGCAGGACCTGGTAATGGCTTGACTACGACACCATAGCTTTTTATATGTTCAACTACATCATCTGGGAAACCATTTGGTATATAGACTGTAACGTTAGGATTTACTTTTAGGAAATCATATAATCCGCCGATGTGATCACTGTGTATGTGGGAAATCACTACTATATCAACGTTCCTTGGGTTAAGACCGAGTTTCTCCATGTTATCCAATAAGACTTTACCATTTCCTCCGGTATCGAATAATATAGTTGTATTACCAGCCTCTATGTATAGTGATAAGCCCCATGAAGCCATTAAATCCTCTCGATACGCGTTATTATCGTATACCACATAGATCTTGAGATTATCTATAAACCCAAAATAAGTAACACGTGCAAAATTGTATTCATTACATAATAATATATTAGTTGCCGAGATCATAAGAATAACTAGCACTAGTAAAAACGATAGCTTTCTACCGATAATTCCCAGCCACCCAATCAAGTGACTTTATCACACTATTAAGTTTTGATAAAGAGGAATAAATAATTAAACTAAGCGTTTTATCCTCCTAATTATTAACTATGTATCTCTAACATGAATATCCTTTAACTCGATCAGCCCATTATTTATAGTTCACCTAACCGGATAATTTATAAGACTATCATATTCTCTTCTTAAGCGAGCACTATATATTGATAAAGTTAAAGCTTTCCTATAGGAAAACCTTATGTACCTTTACATTAATATATTCAACAACTAAGCATTCATAAAAATACTTGTGGAAAACATAGTTTAAACTATGAATGAAATATAAGAGAACTATTTTAGCCTATGCTTTACTTTTTTCATAGTATTTTCTTAATTCATCTATTATTGATCGATCGCCGGCCAATAATATCCCGTATTCTATAATTTCT
This sequence comes from uncultured Desulfurococcaceae archaeon, assembly GCA_964625205.1. GTDB lineage: Archaea > Thermoproteota > Thermoprotei_A > Sulfolobales > Desulfurococcaceae > CAZVAW01. Next base: position 373 of record CAZVAW010000047.1, on the reverse strand, counting down.
TTTATTAACTTATCTTTTCTATAAGCCATTTTTATCATCTCGTTATACGTGTACACGCGTGGTTCTACGTCAATACTTAGGGTTGGATCAATATAGCCGATCAACCTATCAATAGGTCTTCTTTTATCATTTTCCACTATAATGACTAGATCAGCGTCAGAGAAAGCTGTATAGTCTCCACGAGCTAATGAGCCTATTAATATGATAGCTAAGGCTCCCTCTTTAATTTTCTCATTAGCATAGTTTTTTAGTTCTTTTAATACTTTGTTATAATCTATCTTGAAAACCCTTACTTCTGACAAACTCTATTACCTCCTCAGCGTACTTAATGGCTCTCTTAGCATCTTCTTCAGTATAATAATCCATGGGGGCA
>CAZVAW010000046.1:0-10551 GCA_964625205.1 uncultured Desulfurococcaceae archaeon | reverse complement strand
TATAGGGTTGAAAAACCAGATGATTTAAACGCTTTAGTGGTAAGAGCATCGACAGCTACTGTTCGAATACCGGAGATCGGGGCTGAGATCGTACCGGGTTATGCTGCACAAGGATATATAACTACTGTAGAGGGGCTTGTAATGGATATTTATGAGAAGACGAAGTTCTTATGTGAAAGTGGAGAAGTTCCTAAAGAGAAATGTGAAGAAAAGCTGAGAGAATTAAAGAGAGCAGTTAATGGTGAAATAAGTTTTACGGTAGAAATAATTGATCCTATGGGTGTTTCATTAATAGCATCTAGTAAAGCAAGGGAAATTCCTCTTAAACGTGAGGAGATAGAAAGAGAATTGGGTAAGTAGGGCCAGCTTTACTCCTGACTTGATATTAAAGGTATTATTTTGCCCTTGCTAACATCAACTAATCCTTTATCTGTTAACCTGATCTCCGGTATAACTGGTAGTGATATCAATGCGAGTGTCATAAAGAATGCTTCAAACATGATATTATACTCTTCTTTTAGTCTTGTTATCATAGACTTGTATTTTTTATACACAATCTCTGGTTCTTCGATACTCATTAAGCCACCATATCGAAGATTAATCTCGCCGATTATTTCTCCATTATCAATTATTACTACACCGCCTTGAATCTCTACTACTCTATCAACTGCTTTCTTCATATCATTTGGGTTATAACCTGCTACTACTAAGTTGTGTGTATCATGTGCTATTGTCTGAGCTATGGCACCTGCTTTAAAACCTAAACCCTTTATAAATCCTCTTCCAATATTACCTGTACCGTGATGTCTATCTATTACGGCAGCATACATTATGTCTTTTCGAGGATCTGGTTTGACCACATGGTTCTCGACCTTGAGTTCTTCAACACGTTTGCGTGTTAATGTAGAACCGGGATATACTTCTATTATGTTCACTTTTATGCTTCCATCCTTTATACTAGCTTTAACGATCAGATCGTCGGTTTTTATGTTTTTACCGATATTTACTGTTTTTAATAATCCACTGCTATATGTTGGTTTTCTAAATTCTTTCTTTAACTCACCCTTATAGTATATGATCTCGCCATTAGCAATGACTGTATGCGGTTCTATATAATTTAAATATTTTGTAAATACTAGATCACATAATCTACCAGGCGCTATTACACCAATGTGGTCGTCTAAGTGGAGATATTTAGCAGGGTTTATAGTTGCTAATTGAATAGCCTTTACCGGATCAATACCTAGTTCTATAGCCTCGTTGATTATCCTATCCATATGCCCTTTCTCATATAGGTCAAGTACATTTAGATCATCTGATGCAAAACAACAATATCTACAATCTATTTTATCTTCAAGCAGTATCTTCGATAATCTCTCGAGATCACGCCATGCACTACCTTCTCTTATAAAAACATACATTCCTTTACGTAGTTTTTCAAGTGCTTCCTCGTAAGCTAGTGTCTCGTGATCACTATAGATCCCGGCGTTGATATAGGCGTCTAAAGTATTTCCTCGAAGAAGTGGAGCATGACCATTTACTCGTAAGCCATAACGCGTGGCTGCCTCTACTTTCTCTAATATATTCTTATTACCATTAACTACGCTTATGAAATCCATCACCTCACCTAGGCCTACAGTACCTTCTAGTTCCGCAAGTTTACGTATATCGTCCACGTCTATCGAGTAACCTATGGTTTCTAATCCTCTACGTGGATCGGTTGCTGGCACACAACTAGGTATATCTATTAGTATCTTGAGCGGTAAGTTTTTAGCTTCTTCTATAAACGCTATGACACCCTTTATTCCCGCCACATTTCCTATTTCATGTGGATCAGCTACTATTGTTGTAGTACCGTGTTTAAGAGCTAGTTTTGCGAAACCAGTTGGTGTTAATAGGCTTGACTCTATATGAATATGTGGATCAATAAAACCGGGTATAACGTAGTTGTTTTCAGCGTTTATAACTAGTGTTTTCTTCCCGATATACTTGTGTAGGTCATCGTATCTACCTATACCAGCTATTCTTCTACCCTTAACTACTATACTGTAGTTTTCAAGTACTTCGCCTGTGGTTACTGATAGGATGTTAGCATTCACTATTACTATATCAGCGGGTTTTCTACCCATGATCGTGTCTATAAGTTCTCTTCTCTCGTCTATGTCGTATTTGAAAATACTTGGTAGAACCAATTTTAAGAACCTTTTTTATCAATAGATTGAGGATAGCACCCTATATAAGCTTTTCCTCTACCGGATCATAGAAACGTAATTAATGAGAGAACTAGATAATAGTATTGAATTCAGTAATTACTTAGGGTGTTTAGTCTATTGGCTGATATTTATATTCGTGGCGGATTCCTCATAACAATGGATTCTAAGCGTAGAATAATACGTGATGGCGGAGTAGTTATTGATAATGGAGAAATAGTAGCTGTTGGTAAACGTGAGGAACTTGATAAAAACTATCTATATCACTCTGATATAGTAATAGATGCAAAGAACGACATAATTATGCCGGGGTTAATCAATACACACGTGCATCTAGCTCAAGGACTACTAAGAGCATGTGCTGACTATTTAACACTCATACCCTGGTTGAGAGACCGTGTATGGCCTCTACAAGGCAATTATAAGCCAGAAGAAGCACTTGTATCCGCACAACTTGTTGTTACGGAGATGATCAAGACGGGGACAACAACTTTCTTAGAGACGGGTTTAGTTGGTAGATATGGGCCGGACAATATTATCGAATTCGTATACCGTAGTGGAATGCGGGCAGCCATTGCTAGACATGTTATGGATCAAACGGGTTATGCTAGTTTTGAGAATATGTTACACGAGGGACTTATAGAGTCTGGTGAAGAGAGCTTTAAGGATACTATTCGGCTCTATAGTAAATACCATGGCAGAGACAATAGGATCTGGATATGGTTTGGTCCTAGAACACCCGGTGCTGTTTCTGAAGAGATGTATCGCGAAATAGCTGAGAAAGCCCGCGAGCTAAAAACTGGTATAACGATGCATTTAGCCGAGGTTAAAGAGGATCTAGAGTATATGCTTGGCAAGTTTGGTAAGAAGCCGATAGAGTTTGTACATAGTCTTGGTTTAACAGGTCCTAATGTTGTGCTTGTACATGTGGTCTGGGTCGAACATAGTGAGATCAAGTTATTGGCTGAGACTAGAACTAATGTAAGTCATAATCCAGCAAGCAATGCTAAATTAGCTAGTGGCATAGCTCCAGTCTCGGATATGATCCATGAGGGTGTAAATGTGGCATTGGGAACTGATGGTGGACCTAGTAATAATACATATGATCTTCTCCGCGAGATGAGATTGGCGGCTCTTCTACAATCTGTAAGAAACATGGATCCCGCTAGTTTAAAAGCCGAGGATGTATTAGAGATGGCTACTATAAATGGTGCTAAAGCATTAATGATTGACCACTTAGTTGGTAGTATTGAGGTAGGTAAACGTGGTGATATAATCATTATTGATGGAAGAAAACCACATTTAAAACCACATAATAACCCGATATCACATATAGTCTATAGTGCAATGGGATCAGATGTTAAACATAGTATAATTGATGGCAAACTTGTAATGTTCAATAGAAAAATCCTTACATTCGATGAAGAAGAAGTTATTGAGAAAGTAGATAAAGTAGCATATACACTATATGAACGTGCAGGTGTATGTAGAGAACCGGATATAACGTGGCCCATTCTATAAAATCCGCATATTAAAATATTTTTTGATTCCTGTAAATAATTTTATACACAATAACCAAAATTACATGATATTTCAATTCTTATCAAATTTCCTTGGATAATGATCCCGGGTTTTTGTTTATATATAATATTTTCTTATCTCCAGAAAAATAAAGAGTTTATATAACTGATTATTTTAAAACCATAAAATTTAAAAAGGCGCTATATATAATATTTTATTAGAAAAAAATGTAATATGGAAAAGGGTGGTGGAAATGCCTGAGAAACTAAAATTCTTCGACCTAAAGGCTAAGAAATACTTCGAGACTGACAAATACGAGATTGTTGAAAAAGAGACCAAGAGAGGAAAGATTAGGATAGCCTTCGCTGTTAGCCCATACACTGGCAAGAGATTCGCTAGAATACTAGGTCCTGCTAAGAAATAACGTGATTAAACGGGTTACGTTGTAAAATCTAACAAATCTTTTTTCCTTCTTATGTTCCTGTACATACTTCTTCTACTGGTTGTTTCTTCAAAGCCTCTCTTAACATTATTATCTTCTTTAACGATTCTATGAAGTAATCGATTTCCTCAATTGTGTTATAGATATAATAACTTGCTCTCACCGTACCCTTAATACCTAGTCTATAGTGTAATGGATGAGCACAATGCATACCAGTTCTTACCGCGATCCCGAATAAGTCGAGTGCTTTCCCAACAGTGTGATGATGTAGTTCACGTATGTTGAAAGATACTACACCACCACGATATTGTGGATTGCGCGGTCCATACAATGTTATTTCTTCACCTAGTTCTTCAAACCTCTTAAAAGTATATATTACTAGCTCTATCTCATGCTCTCTAACATTCTCCATTCCTATCTTCATTAAATACTTAGCTGCCTCGGCCAATCCAATGCCACCAGCAATATTTGGTGTTCCCGCTTCAAAACGCCATGGTAGATCATGCCATATCACGTCATCTAATGTAACATCCTTAATGGTATCACCACCTACTTTGAAAGGCATCATTTCCTCCAACCTATCTTTTCTACCCCATAAGACGCCAGTCCCAGTTGGGCCAAGCATTTTATGTCCACTAAAACCTAGAAAATCAATTCCCATCTCCCTAACGTTGGTCGGCATATGTGGTACGCTTTGTGCACCATCAGCTACCACTATAGCATCTACCTCATGTGCTAGTTTAACTATTCTCTTAACATCATTAATAGTCCCCAATACATTGCTCATAATGGGAAATACTACTACCCGGGTTTTCTCAGTGATTTTCTCGGCTAAGTCGTCGTAGTTAAGATAACCTTCATCCGTAATATCGACGTATTTGATAACAGCTTTTTTCATCTGAGCAACATTTCTCCACGGTAACATCGTGCTATGGTGATCCATTACAGTTAAAACAATCTCGTCTCCTTCACGTAGGTTTTTCAAACCCCATGCATAAGCTACTATATTCATAGCATCGGTTGTATTATGACAAAATATTACTTCATCCCATGAATACGCATTTATGAATTTAGCTATAACTTCATGTGCTTTCTCATATAACTCACTAGCTTCTTGACTAAGAGTATGAAAACCCCTATGTACATTAGCATTATATTTTGTATAGAACTCCACAATAGCCTCGATCACTTGCCTTGGTTTATGTGTTGTAGCAGCATTATCAAAGTAAACTAGCTTCCTACCATGTACTTTTCTCTCAAGTATGGGGAAATCCTTCCTAATCTCCTCGACATTTAACAATTTTTATTCACCTTGACTAATCTCTATCTTCACTGGTTAAAATAGATAATAATTTAGAACTAATAGATACATACTCTCCTTCGTGGACAAAAACTTCCTTAACAACGCCTTTAAACGGAGACGTAATATAGGTTTCCATTTTCATGGATTCAAGCACAATTAGTTTATCACCTATATTCACTGTATCACCTGGCTTAACGAGAATTCTTAATATACGGCCAGCTATTGGTGATTCAACTATTTCAAGACCACTGATTCTCCTCTCGATCTCCTCTTTTTTAATCTCCTCTTCTTTAGAGGATCTCTTCTTCTCGAGTAAGACATTGATTATCTCACTACTTAATTCACTAGGGTCAACGACATATTCTTGCTTATCCATTACTATCTTTATCGTGAAACCATATTTACGTTCTATCCTAGGTTCTTTCACTTCACCTTTACGTTTTTTAAAGAATATAAGAGCTGTCTGCGGAAATAGGCAATATGTTAAAACGTCTTCTTCTTTCTCATAATATCCAAGCTTGATCAGCTCTTCTCTACATTTCTCATACATTGGTTGCAATAGATCAGCTGGTCGTACTGCTATCGGTTTCTCGTCACCAAGTATTTTCCTAACTAGCTTTTCACTAATAGGCGCTGGGGGCTTACCATATAATCCTTTCACATAGTCTTTAGTTTCACGCGCAATTACTCGATATCGACCGAATAAAACGTTTAAAACAGCTTGTGTTCCAACAATTTGTGAAAGTGGAGTAACAAGTGGTGGATAACCTAATTCTTTTCTAACAACTGGTATTTCTCTTAATACTTGATCTAATTTATCTAAGGCATTTTGCTCCTTTAATTGTTCTATGAGGTTTGAATACATACCACCCGGTACTTGATGAATTAAAACCGATGGATCGGATATAAGTGCGTTCCAACGAAGTAAATGTTTGTATTTTCTCTCGATAATAAACCTGAGAATTGATGAAATTTTATTTATGATCTTAAGATCAACATCTGGTCTTTTAGATTCTTCAAGAACATAATATACTGTTCTACAATCAGGTTGTGACGTTCCAAACGCTAATGGTGATATTGAGGTATCTATTATATCCACGCCAGCCTCTACTGCTTTCATATATGTTGCTATAACTAATCCGGATGTTGAGTGGGAATGAATGTTCACTTTTGTTTTTAACTCTTTTTTAAGTCTTGAAACTAGCTCGTAAGCCGTAAAAGGATCTAGTATTCCAGCCATGTCTTTTATAGTGATCATGTCAACGTCTAGACTAAGTAGTTCTTCAGCTAAACCAACATAATATTCTATCGTGTGCACCGGGCTAACCGTATAGCAAATAGCGCCTTGAACGATAGCGCCTATTTTCTTAGCAGTTTTAATACTTGTTTTAAGATTACGTATATCATTTAAGGCATCAAATATCCTAAATACATCGATACCATTCCTATAAGCGTATTCAACGAATTTCTCTACAACATCGTCTGGGTAATTCCTATAACCCACTAGGTTTTGACCACGGAGAAGCATTTGTAGCTTTGTTTTTCTCACGTGCTCTTTCAGTATTTTTAACCGAACCCAAGGATCCTCGTTTAAGAATCTTATCGCAACATCAAAAGTAGCGCCGCCCCATACCTCTAGGCTATAAAAACCAACCTTATCTAGTAACTCAGCGATCCTGATCATATCCTCAGTTTTAAATCTAGTCGCTAATAACGATTGATGCGCATCACGCAATGTAGTATCTATGAATTCAACCAAAACATACACCCTAACGTTTAACTGATAATGTTTTCTCCGAATATAGATTATTTTTATATAGGGCTCGAATAAAATTAAGGAAGGAAAACCAAGTATACATAAATATGCTATCCAGTATCTAGGATCGTGATATATATGAGTAAAAAAATACTGTTGATAGCTAGCGGTGGTGGCCACACTGGTTTTGCACTTGCTGTTGGTACACGTATTAGGGAGTTAAATCCTGAAGCCGATATAACGTATATAGTGCCACGTGGTGATACATGGAGTATTAATAGAATATTAAGAGTTGATCCGAAAGCTAATATAAGAGAGATTACAAAACCTCTCAAGCCCTTAGAGCCTTATACACGGTTGTTTAAACGTGTTTTACATGCCTTTATAGATAGCATACGTGAAGTAGAACATGCTATAGTATTCTGTACAGGAAGTAACCATAATATATTCCCAGTTTTAATATCGCGATATCTACGTAGAAGTATAGTATTTTGTGTAGAAGATACTTTTAGATTTAAACGTAGATCTCGTACACTCGACTTATTATACAGGGTAGCTAATGTAAATGTTTTTCTACAATGGCCTGAGCAAGTAGAGCTTTATAGAGGGAGAGGAATCTATGCTGGTTTATTATATGAGAAACCAATACATAGTGTTAGAGATGAGGGATATATATTAGTTACTACAGGGACTATGGGCAATAGATCCTTATTTAAATTATTAGCTAAAACCAAACTAGATAATTTAGTTGTTCAAACTGGCGCTATAAACCCCGATCTGTTGAAGAGAAGAGGATGGAAGGTTTTTAGATTTGATCCAGATATTGATAAGTTAATAGCTGGTGCTTCACTTGTAATAACATCTGCACCCGGTGTAACCGCTATTAACGCTACACAAGCTTACCGTAAACCTACTATAATGGTCTATAACCCAGATCTCGTTTTAACAGCTGATCGTGAGGAGACCGAAAAAGTTGCAAAATATCTTGGTATACCATTCGTTGATCCACGTGTAATAACTCCACGTGATTTCGAGAAAATAGTATATGAAGCATATAACATCAAGCCGAAAGTAGTTCGTGATGGCGGTTATTTCATAGCTAAATATTTATTAAATTATATAAAGGCTTAGATCATTCTCCTCCTTAAACGTGTAATAGAGTATAGTTTGATAAGTCTAAGCTTCCTTACCTTAGCATGTTCTAAACCGATCATATCGACATAGTCAATATTCATTTTTAAAAGTACTGCTTTAATTCTATTAATATGCATCTTGACCTTCTTATAATACTCAATAATTTCTACATTATACTTCCTACCGGGGTGTTCTACATCGATGAATTCATAATAACCTCTTACCTTAGGTGGTTTAACCTCTATAGGTGTAGCAACTAATACTATACCTAACGCGGATCGCATTGTTGAGATCCTTGTAGCTAATGCTTCGAACTCTATAGGGTAGTGCGCATAATCCGTTATTAGGAAAAATGACTCACGGTTTCTAAGTTTCTCTACATACCCGGTTATTTTGGTTAAATCGAGTTTACCACATGGATCACTTCTACATATAGTGTTCAATGCTAGGTTTATAGCGTCTATAGGGTCAAGCCCATATTTTATAACTGGTTTATCCCCTCTAAGTATGATTAAATCAACAATATCGCCTACGCTATGAGCGATGCTTAATAGACCTGTTAACGCATAAATAGCTGTTTCGATCTTATCACCGTAGTCCATTGATTGCGTATAATCTAGGATCATGACAACGTTGACCATTCTTTCAAGCAAAAATTCTTTAACCATAATCCTATAATCTCCCTCGGGCTTTAACATACGAGCAGAAGCTCTCCAATCTATAAACCTTATATCATCTCCGGGAGAATATTCTCTCAAGTCTATATATTCGAAACCAGGGCCTTTGATTCTCGAGGGTACAACACCATACATTAACGAGCTAAAATGTGCCTTAGCTAGTTTTGACGCAGCTATTGCTTTCTCACATATTCTCTTAACCATGTTTCCACTCCAAGACAACATTTTATGTCTTACATGCTTTACCTAATATGATTTAAAATATCGAATACCACTATATAACTCCTAGTTGAGTCTAGAGAGGGTTGAGCACTATGAGTTTTTTCTCATATAAGGAGATAGTGAATGCTGGAATATACGATAGTGAAGCCTTATACTATGGTAGTGTATGCGGTTATGAATTAAAGGAGAAGCCAGAGATCAAGGCTTGTTTAACTTTCAATATAGGTGAGCGTATACCTAACGTTGATGAATTAAAGAAGATGTTGAGAGAAAAGGGTTTAGAGGTTCCAGAAGATATTACTCTCGAAGAGCTAGTAATAACTGCTCGTAGTGAGGGGCTTGAAATACCATATGTTGAGGTCGAGTCTAAGATTAGTATGGTTAAAGGTTATGTAAAGTTAGAGGATATAGTTTTAATAGATACTGTTTATAGACCAGGCCCGGGCTATAATTGGAGAGTAGCAGTGATTGTTTTAAATAAACCACGTGAAGCCTTATATCGTGGTTTACCAACGCCGTATAATAAACCCTATATAGAATATGCAGAGAAGACATTGGGTAAGGTTGTTGTAAGCTTATCTGAAGGCATACTCGGCGTTGTTGAAGACATTGTATTTGCACCAAATAATATAGGTCTTAGGATCGAGGCTACAAACTATAGGCGTGGCACGATATTTTGGAATAACTTCTTAGCGTTACTGAAAACAAGGGGTTATAGCGAACACGCGGAATTACTAGAAAAGAATATCGGTTCTCACGAGAAACTCGATATAAGGTACTATGGATATATCATGGATTTATTCGATAAATACAAAGCACCCGCTGAAGCTTATACTTTGCTTAACAATAATATTGAGTTTGAAGAAGAAATAATTGAGAAATACCGTGACTTGAGTTGGAAGAAGATACTAAGAGTTGGAGACATAATAATTGCTGAGTAGGTGGGCCAGTATGGTTGAAATAGATGATATCAAGGAGAAAACACAAGAAATGATCAAGGAAATAGAAAGAGCCATTATCGGGTATAGGGAAGAAATAACACTCATAATAGCGGCTTTATTTTCCAATGGACATGTACTACTTGAGGGTGTACCAGGGATCGCTAAAACAACATTAGCAAGAGCTCTTGTCCGCGTACTCGGTCTTAGTGAGAAGAAACAATATGTTATAAACAATATACCGTTTAAGGGGTTTTCACGTATACAATTCACCCCTGATCTAATGCCAAGTGATATAACTGGTTCTCTTATATTCAATCCATCTACACGAGAGTTTGAGCCTCGTCT
>CAZVAW010000045.1:0-10870 GCA_964625205.1 uncultured Desulfurococcaceae archaeon | reverse complement strand
GAACAAGGGTATAGGTTATGTTGAAGCACCAGTATATGGTAGTACAAGCGAAGCCTGTGAATGTCGATTATTATCGTTCGTCTCGGCCGAGAAATCAGTATATGATCGTGTTAAACAAGTAATAGAATCATATAGTTATAAGACCTACTACTTGGGAGAAATACCAAAGGCTATGGCGTTAAAACTAGCACTTAACAATATAGGTTTAGCATTACCAGCTTTGATGGCCGAGTCACTAGCATTGTTGGAAGCGTGGGGCGTTGAACTAGAATTGTTTAAGGAGGTATCCGAGAACCTATGGTTTGGTGAAGCAATCAAGAGATATTGGCCCCGGATTATGGAGGAGAAACCACCACGTTTCAAAACATGGATGGCTGGTAAAGACTACTGGTATATAGCATCAACGTTGAAAGCCAAGAAACTACCATCTTATCTAGCAGAGACACTCTCGTCAATGTATATGAATGCCTCAAAACATGGATACGATAACAAAGACTATCCACAAATAACGAGATACTATATCGAAATAGCCAAGAAACACAAATAGTTCAGACAAGACATAGATAGCAATAAACACTATATCCTAAATACTCCAACTCTATTCCATTTTCTCCAGTGGAAACATAGGTGTGGCACTGGGGGGTTCCACCAATATCTACGAAGCCCTTCAACGGCCTGGCCAACCATTTTGATCGGTTTCCCATGGGTGGAACCGGGGGGTTACAAGGGTCTGTTTCCACTGGAAAATCAGTTGAAGAGCAGGCTTAAACCTCTTGTTCCCTAATATCATATTAATATTAAATAAGTAAGTAGGTTGTTGTTTAGGTGTTTTAATGAATATTCATAAGAAGATCGTGAGAATAGATAGTAGTCGTTGTCGTGGATGTGGTTTCTGTATTAGTGTTAACCAGTGTTTTAGCCCCGGTGAATGTATTGGTTGTCTCTCATGCTATTACGCTTGTCCATATAACGCTAGGTATGTAGTTGAGGTTGAGGAGAAACCACGTTATATAGAGATAGTGGTTGATGGCGTGAAATATGGTGTTCCAGCTGGTGTATCAGTGGCTAAAGCACTAGAGTATATAGGGTTTAAATACGATAAGCCAGGCTCACATAAACCATCAATACCATGTAAAACCGGTGGTTGCTGGGCATGTGCACTGGTAATAAATGGTTCTTTGGAACGAACATGTATAACCCCAGTTAGGGACGGTATGGTTATCGAGACCAACGTTGAGGATAAAACACCACTCCGAATAGTACATGGTCCTTCACCTCATCTCGTTGGTGGTAAAGCTACTCCATGGTATGAGGTCGATTATGTAAACTACGTTGAAACAGCGATATGGGTTGCTGGTTGTAATCTACGTTGTCCACAATGCCAGAACTACCAAGTAACATACGATAACACCGGCATACCATTGACACCCGAAGAAGCTGCTCGTGAGATGATAGTTGTTCACCGTAGATATAATACGCGTGGATTAGCAGTTAGTGGTGGAGAACCAACACTTAATCGTAGATGGCTTATAGAGTTCTTCAAAATACTTAGGAAGTATACGAAACCACGTATTAGGAGACACCTAGACAGTAATGGTACGTTGTTGACGCCAGACTATATAGATGAACTAGTAGAAGCTGGTTGTAACAATATTGGTGTAGAACCAAAATGCCTATACCCGGAAACCTATATGAGGATCACCGGTATAAACGATCGTGATCTAGCACGTCAATACCTAGATACAGCTTGGAAAGCAATCGAGTATATACACGAATACTATAGAGACGAGGTTTATCTAGGAATAGGCCTAGTATACAATAAGGAGTTAATATCACTGGATGAGATAGCTGAGACTGGTAGAAAAATAGCTAGTATAGACCCAAATATACAAGTTACGGTACTAGATTATTTCCCAGCATTTCGTAGAAGAAATTTAAAACGACCCTCCCCAGAGGAAATGCTAATTGTTAAGAAAATACTAGAGGATCAAGGGTTAAGAACAGTAATAGTACAAACTAGTAGAGGACATATAGGGCCGAACAAGTGATCCTATGTCCTCAATAACACGGGCAATAAATACTGGTTAACAACTATGATCGAGCCAATCCTGGTCTGGGACAACGTATATAATGGTATATCTGATCTATGTGAAGCCTCTTCTAATAGCCTACGAGCTATCATCAACTTTACAAGCTTAGCTTTCAACCATAGGGGCTGGTCAGAGAGTTTTTTGCCGGAGTAAACACCTATTCTAGGCCCTAGATCCATTCCAGCCAATAATATCCTCTTAGCTCTATAATGTAAGGCTAGGAAAACCGCGCGATCACCATCTGTGAATCCATAGTAGTTGAAAACATTCCAGCACGGTTTAACCTGTGTAGTTCCATGTACTCTTACATTTTCTCTCAGAAACAATGGTACATACTTCTTGACCCTATCAATATTATCGCCATGGCCGTGAACTACCAAGATAGAGCCTTTAACCCCGGCTTCATACAAAGCATTTAGATCACCATCTAGATCAGTCACTATAATATCTGGTACAAGTCCTCGCTCTAACAAAGCCTTTGAAGCACCATCAGCCGCGATCAATGCTATATTGTCACGTGGCAATATAGTAAGGTAAGGTTTTACAATACCTAGATCCCTTACAAGGCTTGGGCCAGCGCCAAATACTATAGCCGTTCTACCCTCTATAGCTTCTGCTAATTCCTCTTGTTTAACATAGTTTTCCCCGATTAAACTAGAGAGTATATCTCTAGCCTTTTCATCTTTCTCACTATCAATACTTAATAACATAGTTATCCAATTATACCACTTAAACCAATCATTTAATGTGAAAACCAAATAATACACACCATGTATAGAGGTGTATCTAATAATGTATATCAATGATATATTGAGGAAAATGGGTTTTTCCTCAACAACATATAGTGAGGTAATAATAACATTAACTAAAGGTGGAGAAAAATATTCGATGCCTATTGGTGTAAAGTATTTAAGAAAACGCTTCGAAGGCCGGATCTATAGGAAAACTAGAATAGCTGATATCATATTAAGCCAGCCTGAGAAAATCTCAGTTTGTGTAACGCGAGACCCTATTATCTTCTACCGGGCAGTTCTTGAGAAAGAAAAACTAGAGTACATAGAGGTTAGTCATTACGAAGCGCCATGCATAGTTGGATGTGACGCATGTATTATATGTAATATAGAGTCTATATCCGAAACCAATGAATGGTTAAGAATAGTGTTAAACCCAGTCCATACCGTGATCTATAATGTTTATCCAAGGCCTTTCCACCGCGTGGAATATGGTATTGTAGAAGCACTAGTGTATTATACTAAACTACCATACGTTGATCGGGCCACCGCCGAGAAATACTATAATTATATACTAGTATTCCGTGAAACAGTATATAGGAGTACAACTGATAAGAAATATAGGGCTATAATAGACAAGATCGTAGCTAAAGCTAAGGAAGTATTAAATAAACGTTAACGATCCCTAGCCATCACCCCTATTTTCATCTTCGAGTTTTACAAACGGACATAACGGATCCGGTGCTGGTAATTTACCCCAATATATGAGGGCGCGAGCATAACAACCACCAAGGCAATAATTGATATACTTACAACCGAGGCATTCGCTTGGTTTCTCCCATATACGTTTAACCATTGGATGATCCCTCACCCTTTCCCAAGCCTTAATAAGGCCCTCTTTAGCCGCATCAGCCAATACTACACCCACAACATCACAAAGTATAACCTTACCACTAGGCGTGAGATCAAGAACTTTCCAATACCGGCAATTACCATAAACTAGGTTCTTAAACTCCCTTAAAGCCACTAGAAAAGACACACACCACACCGGGATCTTCAACCCATATTTTCCAGCAACCTCATCTACTTGTTTCAACGCATATAGAAACTCTTCTCTACCAACAAAAGTATTTGTCTCAACCGCTCTACCAGAGGCCATGGCCGGTATAACCGATATACTCTCAATACCAAGTTCAATAGCCTTCTCCACAGCCTGCCCAGCCACTCTATAGTTTATCCTAGATATAGGGATATTCACATGAATCTCTATATTGTGCTTCTTCACAATATTTAATCCGTTAATGAATCGATCCCATGTACCCGGTCCTTTAACTCTCTCATATATCTCGCGGGGCCCATCAAGACTTGTCAGGATATACCCACTATATCGGGAGATGATCTCGGCCCATTTATCATTCATCAACGTTAGGTTTGAGAAAACACTAGTCTCTATACCAAGCTCCATAGAATACTTTAGAATACTTTGTAGATCCCTATAGAGTAGTGGCTCGCCACCAGTAAAGTTAATATAACTAACACCTAGTTCTACGGCCTCATCTAATATTCTATAAGCTTTCTTAATCTCTAGTGGTTTCTCATTAACATATCTATATGCATAGCAATAGGGGCATTTAAGGTTGCAAGCCCCCGTTACTATCCATATTAGGGTTTCCAAGGGTTTACTCAAACCCTAACACCTTATAACTTTGATATACTCTTCTCCCTTAAAACCAGTAATAAGTAGTTTTCAAAAAGGTTAGAACATTGACAAAGTAACGTGTTATCGCTTAAACCATTAAGAATATATAGTTTACCCTATAATCGAGTCTATAATAGGGGTGTATCATTATGAGTGATATGAAGAACCTACTTGAGGAGTTTCACCAATATGTTAAACATTGGAAGAAAGTATCACCAGATCAGGTTGACGCGTTTATAAGCTTATTAGAGAAAGTAGAAGCTCCCAAAGCACTTGATAAGAAAGTAAAAGAGCTTATAGCCGTAGCCTTAAGCGTTAACGCTCATTGTCCATGGTGTATATCTTATCATGTTAGTGAAGCATTAAAAGCAGGCGCTACACCAGATGAGATCAGAGAAGCAGCATGGGTAGCCGTATTAATGGGTGGAGGCCCTAATCTTTCATATATGATCCTTGTAGAGAAGGCATTAAAGGAGTTCACATAAAGACAAAAATTATTTTTAACGTTTACAAACTATATTCCTTAACAATATCTAGTAAGATAGCTGGATAGGTTTTTGAAACTCCCGGTATGGATTCGATCTCCTTATGTATTTTTATTAACTCCTCATTATCACGAGCCCATATAACAGCTATTAATTGGTGATCACCACTAGTAACTGCTAGGAATTTTACATAATCCTTATTCTTTAAAATATCAATTACCCTTAACAATGCATCAGGCTCAACGTTTATCCCGGTAAAACTAACTTTATTATAACCTAGTTTAACATGATCAACGATAACTGTGTACTTTTTTATAACACCCTCTTTCTCTAACTTTTTAATCCTCTTAATAATAGCTACATCACTATACCCTATCTCACGCGCTATACTAGTATATGGTGTTCTAGCATTCTCAACCAATATCTTTAAAATCCTACGATCAAGATCATCTAATTTAACCATTTACATCACCCCAATGCTCCCCTACTTCCCCAGTAATTACTCCTCTATAGCCTTTGATCTTAAACACGCCAATTCTATAATCCTTATTTATCTCCACTGGTTCTATATATTCTATAAGTTCGTTTTCAACACCAAGATCTTCTAACACATATTTAAAATCTTCAACCCAATCGCGAATACCACATGTACGGCAAAAACTACCTCTAAACTCAACTACAACTTTATCTTCACTAACTCTTAGAATTTGAGCCTCTGCTTCTGGTCTTCTATAACGATTATATATTTTAACTGCACGGTGTATTATTTGTTTTAAAAAAGTTTTTTGATCAAGTAACTTCTCGCTATTCAATAAAATACACCTTATTACTCGATAATTATCTTTCTACTATTCTCCCATAATCCATGTAGATTACAGTAGGCAAGTGCATGTATAGTTCCAGATCTACTTAACTTCACGCTTATCTCTAATACGGGCTCAGTAACTCCAGGCTCAGCCATAAATCTAGCGATCATGATCGGGTTGAAGGGCCTCCCCTCTTCCTCAAAATAAACCTCGATCCACCTAATAGAGTGCTCTACAGTATTAGGATGAGGGCCTACCCAGACCTTGATCTTAAACGTTTCTCCAGCTTTAACTTTATCTGGTGCCTCGATCTTTGGCGTATGTGATTCTACTTTACCAATTGCTTCACCAGTTACTCTTTCTGGTGAATATATTAGCTCGCTCAACCTATTCAATTATCTCACCTATAAATAGATATTTAGAAAGCCAAATATATCTATTTCGCATAACTAACATATATGTTAGATTCTCTAACTAGTTAATTTAGGATTAGTTAATGGGGAAAAACTATATCAACTCAACCAAGATCTTATACGCTTCTTCACGTGATAACTTGAAAGCCGCTAAGTTAGCGTATCTTGTCTTAAATAGTTTATCATATAATTCTGTAAGCTCCTTGATAACATCCTTGTCAAACCCATAATCACCCAGTCTCTCCTTAAACCCGATCTTCTCTAAGAAAGCCTCATAAGCTTTAACAGCTTTAACGCTATCATCAGGTACTGGTTTAAGACTTGGATCGAGCGGCTTTAATATACGAGCCATTGTTTCCGGGAAATACTTGTATATAACACCTATTAGTTTACGATGAATAATAGCTAGTCCAGCACCATGTGCCAGCCTCGGGTTATACCCGGTTAATAGATGTTCGAGTAAATGACCATAGTGTGTCACGCCGTGGTCAATGCCGATACCAGCTATCATTGAAGCATATAATAGCCAGTAGCGGTTTTCGATACTACGTGGGTTTTCCAGTGTCTTGGGTAAATACTCGACTATAACTCTAACCGCCTCCTCAGCCAATAATACGGTATATGGGCTAGCATAGTTAGATGTAGCTGATTCAACAGCGTGTGCAAAAGCATCTATTGAAGTATATATTGTCTGACTACGTGGTAAGGTCAAAGTATACTTCGGATCATCAACAGATACCGTGGGATAACCAGCCCCAAAACCTAGTTTCTCCTTCGTCTCCTCGATAGTAACCACGGCAAACCTATCGATCTCAGAACCGGTACCATGCGTGAGGTTCACGGCCATTAGAAATGGTTGTTGTTCAGGTGGTATTTTCTCACCATATAAGTACTCTTTAATACTGCCACCGCCAACAACTAGTACTCTAGCGGCTTTAGCGAGATCGATTACACTACCTCCACCAATAGCTATGAATCCCTCAAATAAACCCTCGCGATAAACCCGGGTTAGTTCCTCGACAAGACTATCAGTCGGGTTTGGGGAAGCTTTATCCCATACCATATACTCTATACCCTGTTCTTCGAGTATCTTCCTAATATCATCAAGTGCTCCAGAAACTTTTGCTGATGAACGACCCGTAACCACTAATAATCTATGATAGCGTGAGAGGTGTTTCTTGGTTTTAGTAACCGTGTTTTCGCCAAAGAATAGTTTTACACCACCATTATATATACTAAAGCTTTTCACAACTTATCACCTAAGCCAGTGTTTTCAACTCTATGGATATAGACATTGTATTAAAACTATTAAGTAATTATGTGGCCTAGTAATTAACACTTAAAACATACTAGTTTTATTCCTAGTTTTACCCGCTTCTCGTCTTAGTTCTTTAAATACTCTTTAGTCTAAGACGAAGAATATAATTGGTACAATACAATTAGTTTATATGGGCTGATAATATCTTGCAGTTCCACGTCTTAGATGAGTTTGGCCGTAAAGTTGTTGTCGAGGAAAGACATTCTATCATCATATTAATTGCTATGGTTCTTCTCATTATAGGTGTTGTTATCCAGTTGATCTATACGATGTCGCTACTTTTGCTTAATCCATATACTGGGTTTACCTCAATATCGTCTATCCTATTAACACTTGTATATGTTTTTGTATTAAATCATCTTAGACGTAAAGCTGATATGGATGTAAAGATTGCTAAATTCAAGACGCTTAATGGTAAAACAGTGGTGGTTAGGAAAATATCTAGTTTCTGGTTTACACTGGGATCGATAATAGTATATGTCTTAATAGCCTTCGCGATCATAGGCTTAATAGCATCGATTATTACATTATCGCGAGTAGCGCTACTATGTATTGTAGCATTAATTGTCTTAACCATATTAGCACGCGTACTTAATTTCCTAAGAACAAGATTAGATTATGAAGGAGAGGTTTTTCGAGTAGTAAGTGAGGAAGGCGTTATATTAGAGTTTTATAAGGAGAGGTCATTCTGGATCACATTAGCCCTTATAATAACAATTATAGAGGCAATAGCAATATTCCTAGTAGCAACCCTCATTACAACTGGCTTGATAGATTTACCTACAAACCTATTAACGGGGTCACTAGAACATAATGGATCAGAGTACTGGATTACCCCTGAGTATCTTAGACTAGCCTATGGTATAGGATTATTCATCGCTGGTATATTCCTATTAATAACCGCGGCTATGTTAAACTTCCTCAGAATATGTGTTCATGTAAAAATAGCTTCAACAAGCTACTCAAAAACACCATCAACTAAGCCTATAGGGGAGAAAGAGGGGCCGCCTTTAATCTAGTTTTCACTACATACTGTTTTTCTCCTTTTAAAACATATTATTGTTTCTTAGGTGATGTTAACGTGTCTGTGCTTAAACATGTTCTAGAGATAATCGATCTATTGGAAGACCCGAGTATAGATGGTAATAAAGTCGCGGGGTTCTTCTATAGCAGAGGACTTGACCCTTACCTGGAGATCTTTGTCGAGGAGCTAGTTGGTGAGAAAGGCTCTACTGATTTTATTAAGATTATAGTGAGAGGTCGGAGTAAAAGCGATGAGAGAGTACTAGGTGTTATTGGCCGGCTCGGCGGATTAAGCATTAGGCCTCATGCTATAGGTTTAGTCTCAGATGCTGATGGCGCTATAGTAGCACTGGCTACTGCTTATAAACTAGCTGTGATGAGTAGTCGTGGCGATACATTACCATATGATGTGATTATCTCTACACACATATGTCCACGGGCGTTGAAAATACCACATAAGCCAGCCCCAATGGTTACTAGCCCTGTAGACCTATATGAGCTTGTCAAACGCGAGGTTGATCCTAGGATGAAAGCTATATTGAGTATTGATGCTACCAAGGCAAACCAAGTTATTAAACACTATGGCTTCGCAATTACTCCTACTGTTAAGGAGGGCTGGATCCTTAGGGTGAGCCCTGATTTAATCGATGTATATACGAGGGTTACTGGTAATCCGCCCGCTATAGTGCCTATTACTATGCAAGACATACTACCTTATACAACAAGGGTTTATCACTTGAATAGTATGATGCAACCATGGATCTATACATCAGCACCAGTAGTAGGCGTAGCTACAACTACCACGACAATAGTACCGGGTAGTGCTACTGGAGCTAACGATGTATGGGTTTTAGAAAAAGCTACTAGGTTTATAGTAGAGGTTGCAAAAGACTATACACGTGGTAGTATCAAATTCTATGATGAAAGAGAATGGGAGGAGATCATCCGAGTACATGGTAGTTTAAAAGATGTTATGAAGAAAGGACTAGTCGGATAAACTAGTTATAGCCGATACACGCTATAGTATCTCATGGGTGCAAAATAGTGGTTAATGAGGTAGTTGAGCTTCTCTCTAAACTAGTATCGATAAAAACAGTTAATAACCCGGATACTGGCGAGAAACCATCGCGTGAAGCGGCCGAGTTTATACAAGAATGGCTCAGTAAACACGGGGTTGATTCAGAGATTATAGAGTATGAAGGCTACTATAGCGTATATGGCGTTACTGGCGAGGATCCCAATGTAATGTTTCTAGCACATTATGATACAGTACCAGTTGTTCGTGAACGATGGAGCTATGATCCTTTTAAGCTAACGATCGTGGGGGATAAAGCATATGGTAGAGGAGCTCTTGATGATAAGTCAAATGTAGCCGCTATAATGTTGGCTTTAACAAAACTAAGAGAGAAAGACATACCAGTCGTCTTCGCATTTACTGGCGATGAGGAGATAGGTGGTTATCGCGGTGCCCGTGTGATCGCTGAGAAGATCGTGAAAGAAGGCATTACACCACATTATTTGATCAACGGAGATGGAATGGGTATGGTGATCATTATTAGGAGGAGGAAAGCGTTTAAAATAGAAATAGCTATTGAGTCCTCGGAGAAAAAGATACGTGGTAAAATAAGAAGAATTAGGTATAATGCGTATTACCCAGTTACACAAAAAGCACATGCAGCTTATTTCACGCCAGGCGTGGATTCTCACCCATTACTAGCTATATCAGCGTTTATACGTGAGAATAGGGTTTACTTAAAAGAGGTTAAAGGAGTATTTATAAAGTCTAATGTGATCCCGCCCGAAGCTGAGATAGTATATGTTGAACCAGACCCTAATGGTGAAGAAGTAAGCGTTGATGTTAGTCTTACTGAATTATTTAAGAACCTATTACCTTTAAGTCGAGTAGTTGTCAAGACTAGGGCTTTTAGCGAATACGGGGTATCAATAACACCTAATATATATCGGTTCGAAGATCATGTTCATAAAGTGATCTTAGATGTTAGGGCTATGAGTATACGTGGAGACGTAGAAGATGCATTTAACAATGCTGTGAAAGAATTACTGCCGCAGGCAAAATTAAAGATAGTAACAGGGCCTGGTAAATACCTATACACTCCTAGAGAGGCTAAGCTTGTTAAAGTATTTAGTGAAGTACTTTCAAATTATGGCTATGAACCCATTCTTGGTGAAGGTGCTGGAGCTAGTGATTCAAGGTATTTCACGAACATTATTAAGGAAATAATTGATTTCGGGCCACGAGGCGGTGGAATGCATGGGGATAATGAATACGTTGTTATAAATGACC
>CAZVAW010000044.1:0-11201 GCA_964625205.1 uncultured Desulfurococcaceae archaeon | reverse complement strand
TCCCTGGGGAGAAAGCATGGTATACTATGGAGACTCGTAAAAAGATCGGTATACCGCTTCATAAGAATGTATACGGTGATCTTGTTAAATTAGCTGATGAACTAGGTATTGAAAAGCCGAAGATTAAGGAAAAACCATAAACGTGGTTTCTTATTTACTAAACCGACATTTATCTCCTAATTGCTACTGATTAACTAACATCGAAAGTATTAACAACTATCTTTTCTTATTTTAACCTAATTACTTACTTATTTCTTGAATTATTTATTTAATTTTATCACTTTATATAAAGATACGAGTCAAAAATACTAGTTTATTCTCTGGATAGGATTTATTAGACAGTGTTTGTAAGATATAATTGGAGGCGGCGAAGTAGTGTTTTACGAGTTATTAAGATTCAAAGTAGTTGAAGGTGTAGATATTCTACATTACTTGAAACCTATACCACGTAGTGTTGAGTATTACTTAGTTAAAGGTTTGGAAAAGATCGGTGAGATACGTTTTGCTAAGCCTTTTACTCGCTATGCATGGTTATTGGTCTTGTACCTAGCATTTGGTAAAATACACGATTCAAAAGTAATAATATATTATAATGTGAGAGAACCTAGATGGAGTTTATCATCATTAATCCATGAACTAATTCATGCTAGTATTGGGGTAGAGCGTCGTGGTAAATCGGATATTATTGTTGACGAAACATATGCTTACCTAGCTTCTTACCAGTCTGGATATAGAGATCTTTATCTTAAAGGTGATAATGACATTATTAGATATTTCTCACGCGATAAAGTAATGGTTCCAGATGATCCACAATTCCAAATTGATCTCGTGAACATAGTAATACCTAGAATACTAGCTAATAGATTAACCATATACGACTATGATTATGTAGTTAAAGCTACAAATTATTCTCTAAACGAGTTGATCGGGTTGTGGTTAAAGACAAATCCCAATGATACAGAGATCAAGGCTTTATCAAATACTTTAAAGCTAGCCGGGTTTAAACCATATGATTATAATTTAATAGATACAAGTGCTTCATTTGTGGAGAAAAGCGGGGAAACCGTTTATTATGGAATAGAGGGTGTTGATGAGAAATACTTGGAGATGATCAGGATCTTAAGGAAAGCAGTTGAAAATCCTTCCAAGATATCTGAGATACTCGCGCCTTGGTGGAGTGAGTTAAACGATTTACCGGAGATCAATGTACTTCATCTTATCCCATTAGATTATTTTCCAAATGTGTAGATATAAGTGCTTATATCGTTTCACTTTTAAGATAGATATATAGCTAGATATGGGATAACGTAGAGGGTGTATTGTTTTGGCTATACAGTTGTTAACCCCTGTGGATATTATTATTGATTCGCGTGAGGATTCTAAGAACCCGGAGTTTAGGAAAGAACTTATTGCTCGTGGACTTAAAGTATCTATACAGGCTTTACCAGTTGGTGATTTCCTATTACTCGCTAGCCCCGCTAGTGGACGTAGACCAGTTCTTGTTGAGAGAAAGACTGTCACTGATCTCGCTAATAGTATTAGGGATAACCGTGTATGGGATCAGGCTAAGTTGCTTGTCGAGGCTAGTAAACGTGATGGTTACCAGCCGTTCCTTGTTGTTGAGGGTTGGCTCGGCATTTTGGAGAAGTATCGGGGTTGGAGGATTCAGAGTGTTTTAAGGGTATTGGATACTCTTATGATCGATTTTGGTTTACCAGTACTTAATACTCCTAACAAGAACGCTACGATCGAGTGGCTTGCGGCTAAGGCTAAGAGCCTTGGTAAGACTGAGGAGAAGAGGATTCTCCGGCTTCGTGTTGAGAAGAAACCACCAACTATTCGTGAGAGAATACTCTATGTGGCGGAGGGGCTTGTAGGGCCTACGTTGGCTCGTAAGCTTCTCCGCGAGTTTAAGACTTTAAGGAGTATAGCTAATGCAAGTGTACGTGAGCTTATGACTGTAGAGGGAATTGGTGAGAAAAGAGCTCGTGAGATATACTTAATATTTAATACTGAATGGGTTGAAGAAAATAATACTAGTTAAAAACATGTAAGGTTGTGGCATTGTATCCACTATATCTACTAATATCGTCGGTAATAGCTGTTTTAACCACATACTATTTGCTTAAATGGTGGATCGGGCAAGCTCATAGACTAGGTTTTACTGGTAAAGACATGAACAAGCCCGAGAAACACGATGTAGCAGAGGCAGGCGGTGTATGGGTTTCTACAGGGGCTGCTTTCGGCATATTATCTTTTATAGCTCTAAATAAGTATTTGAGTCGAAACCCTAGTTATGAGGAGGAGTTAATGGCTCTTGCTCTTCTCCTTTTCATGTCTAGTTTTCTCGGTTTTTTAGATGATCTCCTTGGTTGGAAAAAAGGTATTAAGCCTATCTATAGGGTTCTGGTCATGGTACCGCTCTCGATACCTTTGGTCGTGATCAAGGCCGGCTATTCTAAAATGGCTATCCCGTTCATCGGCGTTGTTGATTTCGGTCTAATTTATCCATTGGTGCTAGTACCTATTGGTGTTATGGGTGCCTCTAATGCTTTCAATATGTTGGCAGGCTATAATGGTTTAGAAGCTTTACAAGGGGTTTTACTCATGTTATTTACAGCGATATTCAGTTATATACATGGTATATACTCTGTGTTCACAGCATCTATTATAATGTTGGCTACACTACTTGCTTTTCTAAAACATAACTGGTACCCTGCCCGCGTATTTCCTGGTAATAGTTTAACTTATGGAGTTGGTGCATATTATGCTTCACTAGTTATACTTGGTAATTTTGAGAAATACGGGTTAATGCTTTTTGCCCTATATTTTCTTGAATTAGTGCTTTTCATACGTGGTTTAAAACATGGTGTTTATAAAGAGAATTTTGGGATACCACAACCAGATGGAACACTTAAACCCCCATATGATAAGTGTTATAGTTTGACACACTTAGCTATAAAGATACAGTTGAAGATACGTGGTAAGGCTACTGAGAAAGGCGTTGTATACTTTATAGCGTTACTACAGATAATTATTGGTATAATCTCGCTACTAATAATTAAATATGTGTAATGGTGATCGCATTGTTGATTAGCAGGTTTATAGTATATGCATCCCTACTACTAATCCTATCCACAACCATATATTTACCGCTTAATACACTGGTTTATACAAGTAGTAATGGGTTTTTAGGTTATGGAGTTTTACGTATGGTTAGTGAGTATTTTCTTGATAAGAAACCATATAGTTATAAACTATTAGGTTATAACGGTGAACTATACGCAGTATATAGTAGTGATGCGGAAATACATGTTTTCCATGGAGATGAACATTGGGTTACCCGATCACTTGGTGCTAAGTATTATTTCCAAGTGGATAGATTATTACTTATAATCGGTTTATACCAAGGCATCGACTTTACAGTATTCGATCTAGCAAGTAGCGAATTTATCATTAGTAAATCGATCGAAATACCAGCTAACCTAGTATTAGTAAAGCCTATAAGTGCGTACTATAGCTTAAGCGATGAAACTATAGACATTTACATCTACAGCCGAAACCTAGTTGGACAAGACTATACAGTTATTATCGAGTACTCAATAGCTAATAATACCGTGTATCTAGTGGGGCTTAAAGATTATCTCTTATACTATGGAAACATAATACCCTACACTAGCCCCGAAGACCCAGTACCCGTTTATAAACCATATAATACGACGATCTCATTAACACATAGCGGTGGGTATACGCTCATCGATATAGGGGGTAAGACCTATTATGTTCAGGGCCGGCCTTATCTCGAACAACCAGTTACTATAGCTTCCGGTTATGTAATAGTTGTTTTAACCGATAATGATCTCATTAGGATCATTAAACACTACAACAATACCTTTGTTGAATCAACAATCCCCATGTACGTAGGTAGTTATAATTTAAAGAACGTATTTGTTGCTTCTACCTCGATAGCGATCACGTACGTATATGGTGATCGTGCCCTAATTAGGTACTATAGATTAAACGATACAGTTCTCGTGAACGAAACAATTATTGATGATGTAGAGAAACTTGTTATGACCTATACTTGTTTTGACCCAGATAATCTACCGGATCCCATAGTTTATCGTGGACACTACCTATACGTATATTCAAGTAGTAGTGGTTATTGGAGGGTTTATTGGGATTATCTACTAGAGTTGATCCTAGATGATGATCCAGTAGTATACATTAATAATATATTGTATATGGGGCTTGTCCTGGAGAACACTAGTAACTATATCTTTAGAATACTAAAGTACGTTAAGGGGGCCAAGCTCGATGATACGCCACCTAAATTAATAGTTTATGAGCCAAGTCCTGGTAATGTATACTTAGATAGTGTTGTTATTAATGTATCTGCCCGTGAACTTGAATCTAGTGTTTACCTTATTAAAGCCATGATTATGGAGCTGAATGGTTCTACGGTGTACTTGTTCGAAAAATATGGTTCTAGACTATATAGTCTGCCACAATTAACACCTGGTGCTTATATTCTATATGTAGAGGCTTGGAATATAGATGGTTTCTCATCTAATACTACATTGTTATTCTATGTAGTTGATCGCGACATTACTATTCTTAAACCTAAAAACTATACGTTTACTAGGGATAAACTATATGTGGAGATCATATCCTATGGTAACTATACAGTTGACGTAACAATTAATAATACCATGAACTACACATTAGCGTTAACCAGTGGATTAAATAACTATGTATTCAACTTATCCATGATCTCTGATGGATTGTTGCATATATTGTTCTATGTTAGAGAAACCCAGCATTACATAAACTTATACGTGTATAAGGATACTGTACCTCCAGTTCTCAACGTATATGGTTTAGTAGATAACATGACTGTATATAGTAGTTTAACGTTCACGGTCAACGTATATGATCCTCATCTGGATAATACCTCGATTTATTTAAATAATACCTTGGTTAAAACCCTATATGATGCTGGTGAACATAATGTATCTCTCGATCTAACAGATTATCCTGCAGGCCTCTACATATTATCTATTATAGCGTTTGATAAAGCTGGTAATAAGGCCTTTGAAAACTATACCTTGTTTTTACCAGAAGTTGGCGAGCCCTTGATCGAGGTAAGCCCGGCTCCACCTAATAACACATTTGTATCTGGTGTGTTAAACTATGCTGTGACCTGCTATAATGTTTCAAGGCTAGAGATAATAGTTAATGGTTCAATTATAAGCGTTTACCCGGTTAATAGTAGTTACTGTAACTTAACAATATCAATTAACACCATGAACTGGGGTGACTCGATCTATCTTGTAGTGTTTAATGCTACTGGTTTTCGTGGTAAATGGTATGCGTTGAAATACATATGGTTCGTAGATAATAGGGGGCCATTTGTTAACATGACTGTACCATTGATCATCATCGAGCCAACCGGTATATGGAGGTGGCGTAATAATAGTTTTGTCCCCGTATTAGAACCTAATACTTTAGCCCCGTTCATGATCACGTATAAGGGTAGGCATTACTTCCCATTATCTATAGAGGTTACTGACTATTGGTTTGTGAATGCAACGTTGTATATTAATGGTTCTTTAGCCGAGTATTGTATAGTCTCTGGGGGCAAGGTTGTAGATGTTAAACCAGCTATTTTCACTCGTAGCGGTACCTATTATGTATACGTAGGTATTGATCATGAAGGTTACTACGTATTTGAATTGAAAGCATTTGATCGGGTTGGCCATATTTCAACATATATTATTGGTGCATGGTTTGATTTCTCAAAACCAGATCTAACAATCCTATACCCGGTGAATAATACTATTACGAGGAATCTAGTGCTTGAGTTTAACGTCACTGACGATGTTAGCTGGGTTTTCCTACTAGAATTCTATATTCAGAAGGATGAATATGTTAGGCCTAGTTTAAGGGATTACATACCTTTCCCATACTTGTACCGTGGTAGGGTTAATGAGACTTATCGCGTTAACGTACCATTAAAGGGTGAAGGTAAATACTACTTATCACTATTGGTTTTCGATAGTGGTTTAAACTATGATATAGAGACAATCGTTTTCACAATAGATCGAACGCCTCCCGAGATCAAGTACAACTATAGTATTATAGGTAATAAATTGTATCTCAACATTAGTATAGTGGATAATACTGGTGTAAATCTTACCTATATCTCCATAGATGACGTCCTCGTCAACGTTACTAGTTCAACAAATATTAGTTTAATAAGAGAATATAATCCAGGGATACACGTGATCAACGTAACATCAATTGATCTAGCTGATAACACTAAAACAGTATTATTCAACGTAACGATCAAGATCCCGGGAACAATAACTCCTCCTAAAACATCCACAAAACCAAGAAGCGAAACAAGCACTACTACAGGCCCGGTAGAAGGAGAAACAGATTTTACGAATTACCTCATAGTACTGGCCACGATCATAGTAGCTGTAGTATTCACAATTATTATTTATAGAAAGAAAGGGCGGTGAATACGTCCCCGGCCATTTCATCCCAACCGGGCCAACGCCCGGGAGTCTAGGCCGTTTACATATTTATGTTTTCAGTGTTATATAGGTTTAGCTCCGCTCATACGAGATGATCTCCTCGTATAGTTTCTTGACATCTATTAATTCTTTGCATTCATATTGTTTTATCCACTCTGGTTTTTGTTTTGATTTAAAATATACTTTGTTACCCCTGATCTCTATTTCTTCTATGCCTTCTCTATATAGTTTATCTATTAGATTAAGTGGGTTTTCCACCTTGCACTCATAGAGTATTTCCTCAGTCTTACGTAGTTCTGGTAATTCACCGTGGAATACTATTTTACCATTAAGTAGAACTGTTAATGAGTCAATGTATTCCTCTATACCAGTGAATACATGTGAGGATATAAGTATTGCTTCATATTCTGTTTTCTTCTCGATAATGATCTTATTGAGTTCTTTAACCGCAGCTTCATCTAATAATGTATATGGTTCGTCAAGTATTAGGATCTCGTTACCGCCTATTAAAGCGGATAAAAGTATTATTTTCTTCTTCATACCAGAGGAGTAACTACGAATGCTTTTACTCCAATAGCTAGTAATGTTAAGACAATGTGCTAACTCAACAACTTCGCTCCACTTAATATTTTTCTCGCGTGCTATGAATTCTAGATAATCCCTACCACTAATCCACCATGGAATATTGTTATCCTCAAACAATACGCCCATAAATTTCATGATTATGTGACGTTGTTTCCAGGGA
Source organism: uncultured Desulfurococcaceae archaeon (assembly GCA_964625205.1). Classification (GTDB taxonomy): domain Archaea; phylum Thermoproteota; class Thermoprotei_A; order Sulfolobales; family Desulfurococcaceae; genus CAZVAW01. Next base: position 3,914 of record CAZVAW010000044.1, on the reverse strand, counting down.
ATATATTTCTCTTTGACGAAAACTTTACCACGTGTAGGTTTAAGGAGTCCACACCAAATCTTTAGTAGAGTTGTTTTACCAGACCCGTTAGGACCTAGTAATAGATGTAAACCCTTGTCTAGCTTTAGATTAACATCTTTTAAAGCTATAGTTGTTCTAAAGAGTTTCCAAAGATTAATAGCTTCTAAGACAATCATCCCTGATCACGGTGATTCCTTGATACGATAAATCATTAGCAATACTAAAACAATTATGACGAATACTATTAAGTAAAAGATCAAGTAACCTAGTTGTTGGATCATATACCATTCCTTTAAAAGATCACGTTGAAACAATGTTATAAGTAACAAGTCTACTTGTGAATTCTTAGTTAAGAGTCTTAGATCAAAGATATACCACTCCCTAGGTATACGGTGTGAGTTTAGGTATAATAGCATAAACGGGATTGTACTCAATACTAGGGAAACATTGACTCTAGAAATAATGATCGCGGGCGGCAGAGTAAAGGAAAGTATACAGAACAATATCACTAGATAATGTAGAAGCTCTAATAAATAAACCTTAATAAACATACTAGTAAACACCAGATCAGGTACCCACATCAAATATATCATTAAAGATACAAATACCAATGGAAAATAAGACGCCATAATTATAGAAGATAGTTTGACAAAGAATTTCTTCACCCTAGTTATTGGCAATAAATCTGTTATTCTATCGAATTTTGCTTCCCAACTATAGGTATATGTCATAGTAACCATTGATGCCAAGATCAATAGATAAATTAATATGTAATCAGGTTTTTTACCAAAATATATTGGGTGCGAAATAACCCATATGTATGAAATACTATTTATTGACGAGGGGTAATCTAAGTAAAATAAAGCATAGGTATAGAGTGTTACTAGGGAGAAGATCCATAAACCCATATATTTAAACTCCCATATGAACAGAGTTAGTTTAGCTGAGCTTTTAACGTGTTTTCTCCGAATAATATATTCGGTTATAAAAGCTAGTAATATCAGTATTAATAGATAATATGGTGTTCTATTTATCACTTCATAACGTATAGTTTGTTCTATACTAGCAGTTAATTGAGCTGTACATGTACCATTATGTTTTCCTGGGAATGACACGTATAGCTTAATATAGTATAGGCTAGTTCTAGGAACTATAAATACTGGTGTAGGTGCTCTAACACTATAGTATGTTTGTATATAACTATATTTCTCGCCTGTTAACAAGTCCATATAGGTGACATTGTATGTCCATGGAGTATCTGATACACTAACATCCAATGATACTTTATCACCTTTTGAAGCAAGCATATATAGTTCAAACTCGTGTACATCACAACTTGGTAATCCAGGTCCTATAGTTAAACCATGTACTTTACCAGCATCATTAACTGCCGCATAATAGAAAAGCATCGCCAAAGGTAGTAACAATAGAATCAATAGCGTTAGAAAAGAAAGTCTAGGTATTTTCAATGAATGTCAGCTCTTCCCGAGTTTTACACGATAAACAATATAGATTATTATGAATAAAACCATAATTATGTTTAGGTAGGGTAAAAGATCTAAAGCCGAATAATACGATATGTTAGTGGTCCTTGTTGGAGATTCTGTTAGAGAAGTTGCGCCGAATACTGGTCTGTTAAAATCTATGTTAGTATCAACTAGTTTAACGACAATATCTTTCTCACCATGGTATACACCTACCCGAATATTATCGTAAAACACCATATCTTTGAACCCTATCAACATATAGAGATCATTCTCAGACTTAGTGTTCATATATAGTAATACGCCAGTAATGGCGTCATAGTATATAGATTTAAGCCTACCTATACTCATTTGAACATAAACATCACCACTAGGATCAACCATCATAACGATCCTAACATAACCAGCCGTTACACCTTCGTAAAAACGTATGGGTCTATTACTTGAATTATACAATTTATTGAACGCTTCTTTAGCATCATCTGGGATCCAGAAAGGCTCGCCTTTACCATTAACTATTCTATCACCAGATATAACGTAATCCTTGATCTTGAACGAGTACTTTGTTGGTGGAGGATTTAAAACTGTGAAAACAACTATTTTATCCGATAATCTAGCTCTTTCACCCTTAATCAACGGTTTATATACTTTAGCGCCATTAGTTACGTTAATTACTGTTTCATTAACTTTTTCCAGAGTATTTGCAAGATCTTTTAAATCATCTATTGAAACTGATACATTAACTTTCATTAGGTATAATAGTTTTACGCTTTTCTTAACAGTAGCTAATGGTTGTAATAGAAACGGCCATTCACCAACCCATATCATCTTATTATTTCCTTTGTCAACACTATATACGTCTAGGGTTTCTATATCGATTAAGTACTTACGTGCAATTGTGAACTGCTTAAGAGTGTATGTAGAGGTTTTTGTAGATGAGATATTTACTATTTCGGCTTCACTGGCTTCTAATGTATAATTTACAACTATGTATTTACCATCTACATTCAACACTCTCCATAATATACTCCAATTATAACTTGAAACACGAATATTTTCTTCGCGTGTATTCAGTATAAATACTATAGGCGCCTTTGACCTATCATATAGACTATATTTAAAGTAAACGTTCTTCTTTAACCAGTAATAAGTAATTTCATTTAAATTATTTGAACTCACTATATTATTAAGGGAAAAGAATACTGCAATTGATATTAGAACCAAAAATACATAGTATTTTAGTCTTGTTCGAACCATACCCTGCGAGTTCAATATCTATACACCTAATTTAATATATAATTTGTTTAAGGTTATGTTATTAAAAAAGAAAAATAAGAAGGGAGAGACTATTAACCACGATTGGCAATAGCCCAAGCTCTAGCATCTTCTTTTTCTGTTCCATCGTAGAATACTACAACAGTCCATACACTAGCTCCTACGAAGAAGTTAGCCGTAGAACTAGGTTTTGGGATATCACCTGTATCATAGGATTCTCCCGGATGAAGTAATACTACGTTAGAGTAAAATACTGCGCCATCGGCGTCGAACTTAAAGTATGTCCATGCCGAGTGTTTATCACCAAAATTATTGGCAGCGCCTCTAGCCCATCCGTATCTTCCAGTTGAATCTAGGTAAGCAATAGCTGTTACAGAAGTATATTCGCCACTATCTATATCTTGTTGCCACGTAGCATTTACAATTACAGTATTAAGATATGGCAATATTAGTAATGCTATTACTAACATAAGCATATATTTGAACTTGAGATCCATTATATCACCCTGTTTACAGTACAATATTCTTTTTTAACTTTATATTTCTTTTTGTCATGATTATTTAAAGTATAATTAGCATTTAAAGAAAAGTATAAAATGTACTTTAAATAATTAAATTCATTGCTTAATATATATTAATGTAACATCAGCAGAGAAATTATATAACTACATTCAACAACTAATGATAATTTCTATCGGAATATAGCTACTATATTTTAATTATATTAATTGTGATATTTAAAGAGACGAAAACATTGACGTAAAATCCATTAACATTAAGTAAAATAAAGATCTGGAGTCGGTATGATAATCAATATCGGAACGGCCTAATAGTTTTATTTCAAAGCTTATTTTAAAGCTAGATGTTAAGTCATTTTAAAACGATTAGGCTTAAATTGGCCGATAATAGAGGCAGTTAAGAAAACCATTAGGTAAGATAGATGTATAGATCATGGAATGTGAAGCTTCAGTCACTCCAGTAGTAGTTGGTGATGAAAACACGTATTTACTGAGTTCTATTACACTTGACTAGGTTTAGTACAAGATCATATTAGGAGAAAATTAGAGCCTACCGAGGCTTTTCTTACGATGATGATTTAGTTAAAAGAAAGACTAAGTCTATCTATAAAGTGTT
>CAZVAW010000043.1:0-11521 GCA_964625205.1 uncultured Desulfurococcaceae archaeon | reverse complement strand
TCATCATCTATGAAAACTAGTTTTCTATCGGTAAAATAAAATTTTAGTGATAGAAATTAAGAGATAAGTAAGGATTGCACATAGTATTTACATGATAAGATGTTAGTGGTTAAGGGACATATATTCGTAAATTACTTACTCTACCGAAGTGTCTCTTATTTCTAGTCACTAGTACACCATTATGTGTCAATGCTAAAGCTGCGATTAATACGTCTGAGAATGGAATAGGTCTGCCTTTCTTATGTAGCTCTACATCTATCTCCAACGCTTTAATTAACTCATCTTGTGTAAGCCATTTAACTACACCTAAGGTTTCGATAGCTTCCTTATATAGTTTGATTTCTCTATCAATATATCTATGCCCATACAGGAATTCATAAAGAGCAACCCAAGGGATCATGATGTGCTCACATTTATCCATAAGCTTTTCTAGTAGTTCCTTATCTCCTTTATCAAATAGATCGATTAATATCGAGGTATCCAAGATACAATTTTCTTTACCACCATCTCCTTTCTCTAATTCTTTTAACAACTTCTTCCACCTTTCTTAGTTCTTCCTCCGTTAACTTGGTTTTCTCAATTATATTAATTAGCTTCTCAATACGTCTCTCCCTATATTCTTTTATTAGGATCTCTAATAACTCACTATAGCCTACGCCAAGTGATTCTTTCAACTTTTTCAACTCTTCATATACTTTATTAGAAACAGCAATGGTCTTCGTCACGATAAACACCTTATAATATCTATATGGTTTATATAGCTTATAATGCTTATATAGTTTATACTACTATAGTCTTGAATTAAGCTGAGATATAGAGTGATGCTTTGTTTAAGTATTCACGGTTTCATTACGTAGTCTTTGAATCTTATGATTAGTTTCTTTGCTAATGCCCTACTCTTAACCTTAACTATAATAGTATCTCCGGCTTCCTCGACAGTAATGTCTTTGAATCCGCGTAGTTTATCTAAGATCTTTGCATCGAATAATAGGATGTAGTATCCCTGTGGATCCCTTCTCCGTAGATACTCTTGTTCACCCATACAGTTGATCCCCCCTTATGTTTAATCGGTGTAGGTTTTTAACCCTATTTTTAGGCGTGAGTATAGTAGGATTAAGGTTGAGGCTATGATCAATACTATATGGATGTAGTAGATTAGGTTTATATCTCCGCCAGTAAGGTTTACTAATAAAAACACTATTAAGCCAGATAAACTAGTTGTTGTAGCATTCACGCCAGCCACAGTTGCTTGTAGTTTCTTAGAGACTCTCCTAGAAAAAGCTATTACCATAGCAGTATCTCTGAATGGGTAGATCGGGATAATCCATAGGATCAATCTATAGATCCCGCTTGATAAATATATCCCTGTGTCTAACGCTATATAGGCTATTAACGAGAGTATGATAATAGTTAATGGGTTAAAACGATCAACCAAAACCCCGGAAAATGGTCTTACAAAAGCACCTGCTAAAGCAGTTGATGTTGAAAGTGCTAAACCATATATTAGGAGGTTTTTATGGATCTCCTCATATACTTTCAAAGACATGACAGTAAAGAATAAGCTTAAAGCAGCTAATGCTAGTATAGATGCTAATAATAAGTCCCAAGTACCCCTTATAACAGTTACCAGTTCTCTTATATTTGGTCTTTCATAAGCCCGCTCTTTTTCTGGTGCATAGAAGTATTGTATTAGGATCGATACACCTACGGTTAACCCGGTTAAAGAGAATAAGCCAATGGGGCCTATATAGTCTTTAAGTAGACCAGGTATTACCCCGCCCACAACCCATCCTATAGCTGATATGAAAGCGAGTAATGAATATGCTTTACCAGATCTATTTGTCGCTGATAATACCATGCCCATGCCAGCTGGGCTACTAATAGATCCTATTACTGTCTTTAAACCAATAACAATGGGGATCAAGTATGGGTCAATATAACCCAGCAGTATATACAGTGGTACGTTTAAGAGACCAATCAATAACAAGTTTCTACGGCCAAAGAAATCAGCTATAAAACCAGATAATACTGCTAGAAACAACGGTATTTGCTCAGCAGCCAATAATAAGCCTACAATATAGTAGCTTTCACTACCTAGTCTATCCATTAAATAAGGCCGGCTATAAGTATAGTATATAGAGCCTCCTACACCACTTATAAACCAAGCAATCATATACGCTAAAAACCATTTACCCCAAACACTCTTCATATTATTAAAGCCACCCTACTCATCTAATCACCTAGTGACTATAAAGGAGAAATAATAAAGATAACGACTATACCGTGAAGCCTAGAATAGTTGATTATAAGAGGCTAAAAACCCATATTTAAAATGGGTGGAAAATACTTGAGTAAAAAAGAGGTTAATGAGAGAAAACTTCTATTAACACTATTATCTCCTAAAACCATTGAAGAATACAATAAGAGTAAGTTAATGTTAACACTTCTCGAACCTAGAGAGGAGAGAAAACATGGTATTGAAACTAAAGATTAGGACTGTTTCCGTGGAAAATGCGTCGAAAACATGGGTGTAGCTAATAGTGGTTTTGCAGGAGAAGAGCCGGAGATCACTTTTCCACAAGAACTAGCTAAATCTCTTCTAGGAGAAAAACCTCCAATAGTTTTTCCGAGAAAATATTAGCTGATGGAACACATGTATCGCTTGCTAAGATAAAGGAACCTTTAGATTTATTTATAGTTAGTGATGATAGAGTTGAAGGCCCAGTTAAAGTATATGCGTATATCGTGAGATCTGGTTTTATATTAATTAATGATAAAGCATTAAGCTCTCTACGTGTAGTAATCATAGATCCTTACCAAGGTGTATGGTGTTTTAGAGATGAGCTTGGTAAAAGAGAGAGAAAAGGAGTAAATACTTAAGATATATTCGTAATTACATCAAAGGTATTTTACTCTACTAAGTATACTTTGCCGCAATCACTCCAATTAAGTAATCTAGTATAATGTAGTGTTTTCTCCACAGCCTCTACACCTAGATCACTTGGCAAGCCGGGGACAAGTGCTGCTAAAACCCATACGACCATGGTATCTTCTTTCACAGCTGTCTCTATACTATCGCGGTGAGGATAAAGGTGTAGGATCTTATTATTTGAATCAACGAGTATCGGTATACCTGGTTTTAACTCTTTAACACCACCACCTATTGGATAGAATTTCTCACCACCTCTACTTATGGTTATTTTACATGGGAACTTGATCTTAGATACATCGTATAATCCAATCGATATCATTGTCTCAGCTGATGCAAGATTACCTGCGTCTACAATTGGGTTTATCCTTGGGAACACTCCACGTAAGATCCTTCTAACAAGCGCTTCTCCAGCTGGCCGGGTTTTAGTAGGGTCTACTCCGATCCTCCAGTAGAAGTCACGATAAGCACGTACAACTGGGTTTTCCTTTAGAGTGGCTAGGTCATGTTTTTCTTTAATAGTATTGATTAATTCCTCGATAATAATATCTAGTTTTGAGCTATCAAGCGATTCTACTGGTGGGCCCCATGTAAAACTATATGCTATACGAATACCTAGTTTTTTAGCAGAGTCTTCTATTACTAGGATCTCATTAGTCTTCTTACGGCATAGTTCTTTATACTCCATAACTATATGCCTCATAGCTATGTTGTCACATTAGTTAATGATCCCCGGTTTATCTAATTAATGTGGCTATTGTATCGACTATATATTTCATGTATCAAGTACTTACAAGTATATATTATCTATATGATCACCTTATTTGATCGAGAAAATACTTATAAAGTCAAAGTAGCATTAGTTTAACACACGGGAGTATCTATTGGGGAATGAGATACTACTCCTAATCCTCGGTTATACAGCTTCTCTATTCATGGCATGGTGTATAGGTTCTAACGATGCCAGTAACCCCACAGATACAGCGGTTGGTGCTGGAGCTATTTCTTTGAAGAAAGCACTTATATTGTTCAGTGTATTCGCCGGGATCGGTGCATTAGCTCAGGGTTGGATGGTTATGAAAACACTCGGTAAAGGTGTTGTGCCGCATGTCGAGTTATATGGTGCTATAGCCTCGGTATTAGGCGCTGGTATATGGATCATAATAGCATCGTATAAGGGTATGCCAGTATCAACTAGCCAGAGCATAACTGGGGCTGTATTAGGCGTTGGCCTCTCCTATGTATTGCTTGGTAGATTATCACTGGATGATATACGATGGTCTATTGTAGCCAATATTATATTAAGCTGGATCACGAGCCCGCTTGCAAGTATATTTTTAGCCGCGATACTTTATACCGTGATCTATCGTTTAACATTTAGACATGGTAGTGCTGAGAAAATACTTCGAGGCCTACTAATATTCTCGCTCATATTCTCAGCATATTCTTTTGGAGCTAATGATGTTGGTAATGCTACTGGCGTATATTTTGCTGTTACACAAGAGATACTTGGTTTACCTGACATTCATACACGTGTATTATTAGCATTAATTGGAAGCATAGGTATAGCTTTAGGAGGCTTCACATTGGGTAAGAGAGTAATCTCTACAGTAGCATATAAGGTTACGAGGTTGGAAATGGTTAGTGGAGCTGCCGCCGAGCTTTCAAACGCATTAGTTGTATGGTTGTTTACCACAATACCATATATGTTGTTTGGCTATGGATTACCGATCTCGACGACACACGCTAGCGTATCCTCGATCATAGGCGTGGGCCTCGCCAGGCATGGTGTTAAGGGTGTTAATTGGAGGATCGTTGTACAAATCATATTATCATGGTTGTTAACACTACCAGTAACCATTACTTTAGGGCTCATACTAAGATATGCTATATTTCTAGTCACTGGCCAATAACCATGGATTACACGGGAAAGCATTGTTTATATACGTGTAAAACCGAAATATATACTAGATTACAAGCCTATTCAAGCGATCACTATATTTTAAAACCTCTCTTAAACAATGTGTAATTAAAACCCATGGGGTGTACCATAGAGTGTCTACTTGGTTCTGGATCGCTGGTAAACGTGAACGTGAAGTTCTCCTTAAAAGTATTGAGCATTTAAGTAAAATACGTGATGTAACACTTCATTTTAATAATATGCTTGATAAGATAAAAGAAAATGATCTAAGTAAGGTTCGGGGAGAGTTTAACTACGTTGACAATATTGAGAAGGAAGCCGATACTGTTAAACGTAAGTTGATCGAGGATTTAAGTAAGGGTAGTTTTCACCCAATAGATCGTGAGGATTTGATGAGGTTAATACTAAGTAGTGATGATATAGCCGCATATGTTAAGGCTTCAGCTCGTAAACTATTGCTACTACTCGATATGAATTACCGCATACCCGGAGAGCTTCTACAGCATATGAAGAATATGGCTGAAAACGTATTGAAGGCCGTCGAGATATTAATTGATGCTGTGAAAGAATTGACGAAATCCATAGAGAAAGCAATAACATTATCGCATCTCGTTGAAGAGATCGAGGAGAAGATTGATGATATGAGGATCGATACTTTAAAAACGCTCTTCATGATCTACGGACGCGAGTTTCGGGCCGAGTGTATGCTGTTAAAGGAAATAATTGATGATCTGGAAATGGCTAGTGATAAATGCGAAGACGTAAGCGATATCATAAGAACAATAGCAGTATCCCATACTTAAGAAACATGTCAGCTATTTTGAAAATACATTGGATTCTTATCTCAAACTATTTATTAACATTTACATTTTTGAATTGAAATAATTAATGATTTTAAACTATAATCTAGTATAAGTATTTTCACAATCTTTTTCCTTGGAAAATAAATACATAGTATAAGTGACTAGTGAATGCAAATTAGTACAAGTCTCGGGTATGACGATATATGTATCTAAATGTATGGATTGTGAAAAACCTTATTTTATCATGTATATTGGTATTGCTTATATTAGTTGCTATGGTGACCAATACTAGTTATTCTTTGATGCTCTCGGATAAGGGATCACATAGTAAAGCTTATGAGGTAGTACAAGTTTCTTCAAGTAGAGCACCAGGGTTTTATATCAATAAGTCTGTAGAAACGTTATTCAATGTAACCTTAGTCGATATTAAGGTGATAAACTATACATTTCGCGAAGATACTAAGGATCTTTTCCAGCTAATAGGTGAGGCTATTGATGCGCTCCGCTATGAAATAAATAACTTAAGCCCTGTCAAAGGTACTTGTTGCTATGGTAACTATGTCCTCGGGATGCCATATGGTAGTCTTATGGATCCTATCATAGATGCAGTTGATAGTATTGATACTACTTGGTCACGTAATGAGATATCAATAGAGTACTATACCGTAGAGAATGATACTTTACATGAGGCGATAGGTATTGCTATTTCGGATAAATTCATATTAATACATACTGGTGGTGGTAGATTCTTATATATCTCTAGAGACTCGCCTGTAGTTAAGGATTTAGCATTACTTGATAGTAGTGAGATCGGAGAGATAGCTAAGAAACTTGTCCCTGTCGTTAAAAGATACAATAGCACTCTTCATGTTTTAGTAGAGTATCGGGTAAACAACAGATACTATAGAATACCGTATATACCCGATATTTCATTGGTATACTATGGCGTATCCGGCGAACAAACAATTATTAGTGAGGAAACAAGTTTTGAGATTAACAATAATACATTAGTTCCAACTAAGGAGTATAAGTTGAAACTGGTTAATCCTTATCATGTATTCTATGTTTACATTGATGGTATTAGAGTTAATTATCCACTTAAACTCGGGTTGGAGAGAACGAGTAATGGATTTGTCGTTAGGTTTTTTGAGGGGTATATACCACTAACACTAGCCTTTTTCATGACCACTAGGGAAGGGTTTAAGGTTACAAACGAATACCTAGCTAATATAACTTGGGTTTTTGAGAATTCTACTGGCAAGAAGGTTGATACACGTGATCTCGTGATCAGGGATATATATTACGCAGTCGACCCTACTACTAAGAAATTCTCGCCACACCTACTAGTAGTTAATAATAAGACAGGGACAACAGCATTGATTATACTACATAAGAATGGACCCGTAGTTGTAAAGACTAATATAACATATGCTGGTATGGGTGGAATACCTAGTTCTCCAACACCCTTTACTAGGGATGAGTTAATAATGCTTATCAATACTACGATAGCATATGTTAGATTTAAACAATACAGCTCATACGCTATTACAGGAGCATTTATAGTTTTCACAGCTACAGTATTTACTATTTGGAGGAGGAAACGGAGAAAACTAGTAAAGAAGACAAGTAAAACAACCAAGTAGCTTTCCATACATTACACAATACTTTTTCTCTAATTCTCTAAGCACAATTGTATATACGGCAATAGCATTGGTGATTGCGGTAATTAAATAATAACTATACCTTGTTCACGGGAATAAACTGGTTTTAGCAATTATATGTTCTTGATCTTAGCCAGCTTAGTGGTGATCTAGGATTGACCATTACTTATTTATTTTGTCCCATTATATATTTGTTATATTTAGTGTTTGTATCAAGTTCTAGCGAGATGCAGCGAAAATGGGGCCACGTGACTACCGTATATATGAGCATCCCATCATTGATTTCCGCCGTGGACGTAAGATCATCTTCTACTATGACGACATGGTCGTTGAGGCTTATGAGGGTGAGAGTGTACTTGCAGCGTTATACGCTATGGGTGTGAGAATTTTCAATTATACGCCGGATGGCCGGGGCCGTGGAGCTTTTTGTATGATCGGTAAATGTAGTAGTTGTTTATCAATAGTTGATGGAGTACCCAATACGCGTATATGTATAGAGCCTGTACGCGAGGGTATGAGGGTTTATCGTCAACACGGGTTTCCGGATTTCCCGAAAACCTATGGGGGCGAGGTCGACTCCGAATACATAGAGGCTGACGCTCTCGTGATCGGGGCCGGCCCGGCCGGTTTACAAGCAGCTTTGACGATGGCCGAGACCGGCATGAAGGTTGTACTCGTCAACGATCACTATAAACTCGGCGGCCAATTAGTGAAACAAACACATCGTTTCTTCGGTGATCGTAGATTCTATGGTGGGATTAGGGGTTTTGCTATAGCTGAGAAACTATCCAAGAAAGTATCTGAACATGAGAACATCACGGTTTATACAAAGGCTCTTGCTTATGGTTTCTTTAAAGAAGGTGTTGTAGGCGTAGCTGTTTCTGGCGAGAATAAGAAGAATCTACTCGTAAAACCAAAGGCTGTGATCTTGTCACCGGGTGCTGCTGAGAGACTATTACCATTCACTAACAATGACTTACCCGGCGTTATGGGCGCTGGTGCTGCTCAGACCCTTATGAACGAGTATGGTGTTAAGCCGGGCGAGAAAGCATTGGTTATAGGGTCTGGTAATGTAGGGCTAATAGTGTCTTATCAATTGATCCAAGCGGGTGTAGAGGTGCTTGGTATTGCTGAGATCCTGCCACGTATTGGTGGGTGGTTTGTACATGCTGCTAAGATTAGGAGGCTTGGTGTACCAATATATACTAGGCATACGATCATCCGGGCCGAGGGTAGAGAAGTTGTTGAGAAAGCAGTGATTGCTGAGGTTGATGAGAAGTTTAGACCTATACCGGGTTCTGAGAAAGAATTCGATGTCGACCTCGTATTACTAGCTATTGGGCTTCAGCCAAACTATACACTGGCTAGCCAAGCCGGGGCCGTTATGAAGTTTGTACCAGAACTTGGAGGCCTTGTACCGATCCGTACATGGTATCTTGAGACTAGTGTGCCTAACATGTATATCGCTGGTGATGCTAGTGGTATTGAGGAGGCTACCACGGCTTTTATCGAGGGGGAGATCGCTGGTTTATCCGCGGCTCTTAAACTTGGTTTTGGTGGTGAGAAGGAGTTGAAGCGTAGAGAAGATCTTCTAAACTACTTGTGGAAAGAGTATAGGCAGGCCCCCGTGGTATCACGTGCTCGTGAGGGTAAATTGAAAGTAACTGTTTCCGAGGAAGAGATGGAGAAGATCAGGAGGGGTGAGATCTAGTGGGTTTTAAAGAGACTGGTGTATTGTCTAAAGAAGAGCTTAGAGAGAAGGGTTTACTGCCTCCTATGGAGAGGCTTGAGAAAGGCCCGGCTGCGATCATTGAGTGTCCAGAGGAGATCCCATGTAATATATGTGTAAATGCTTGTCCATTCAAAGCAATATCTATGGAGACAGTATATGCTATCCCACGCATAGATTATAACAAGTGTATTGGCTGTGGTGTATGTGTACCTCAATGCCCCGGCCTAGCTATTTTCGTCGTGGATTTATCTAAGCCTGATAAAGCCTTGATCACAATGCCTTACGAACTACTACCTAAGCCTGAGAAGGGGCTGGTTGTTAAATTGCTTGATCGTGAGGGTAGAGTTGTTGGTGAGGGGAGGATCGTTAAGGCTTGGCAATATGATAAGACATGGGCTGTAACGGTCGAGGCTCCACGTGATAAGTGGTGGGAGGTGAGAGCTATATGGATCCCTCGAAAATAATTGTGTGTAAATGTGAGAATGTTACTTTGAAAGACGTTATAGATGCTATTGAGAAAGGCTATACTGATCTTGAGAGTCTTAAGAGATACCTAAGGATCGGTATGGGGCCTTGTCAAGGACTCTACTGCCTACCGATCGTTGCACGCGAGCTTATGAAGAGGACTGGTAAGAGTTTCGAGGAAATATTCATGCCAGTTAACCGGCCTCCGATAAACCCTGTTCCTATGAAGTATTTCTTGAAGAAACCAGAGGGGCTGAAAAGCCATGGCTAGGGCCGAGGTTGTAGTTGTTGGTGCTGGTATTAATGGTGTGTTAACGAGTTACTTCTTAGTGGAGAGGGGCTTTAACGACATTGTTATTGTTGAAAAACACTATCCGGGTAGTGGCGGTACGTATCGTTGTGCTACTGGTATACGTGCTAGTTTTACTAGTGCTGAACATGTAGAGGCTATGAAGAGATCTATCGAGTTATGGGATCAACTCTCGAAAAAACACGGTTTCGACTATAGACGTGATGGTTATCTATGGATGCTTTCTAGCGAGGAACATGTTGAGATGTTTAAGAAGATAGTGGATTTCCACCATAAATTAGGAGTAAATACACGTATAGTATCGGTTGAGGAGATCAAGGAGATCGTACCAGATATTAAGCCAGAGGGCTTGGTAGCCGGTGTTTATGATCCATTGGCTGGTAAAGCAGATAACTTTAGATCATTGCTTAACATATTATCATTTATATTAAATAAAGGTGTAAAACTCTACACAAACACCGAGGCTAAGAAGATCATTGTTGAGAATAACCGTGTCAAAGGAGTAGAGACTAGTCGTGGAGTAATCGAGGCCGATAAAGTAGTTATAGCGGCTGGTTATGGTTCACGTGAAATAGCTAAGACGGCTGGCCTTGACCTACCGCTTGAAAACATACCTAAACACGCACTGATCACTGAGGCCTATAAGTATAGGATTAAACCATTATTGATCGATTGGACTTCCTCCTCATACCTAGTACAAGTATTTCACGGTGGAATATTGATTGGTGCTGAGCTTGAGGAAGAACCAGATAAACCAGCTATTAATCGTATAGAATATCTCTACACAGCGGCCCGTATATGGGTTAAGTATTTCCCATGGTTAGCCGAGGCCCACATACTACGTTATTGGACAGGCTACTACGTTATGACGCCAGACCACCACCCAATCATCGGCCCAGTAGAGGATATCGAAGGCCTATACCTTATAACAGGGTTTAGTGGCCACGGCTTCATGATGGCACCAGCCGCTTCAGAAGCACTCGCAGACTATATCGTAGAGGGTCGGCCACGCCTAAAGATCATGGAAAACCTTAGATATGAGAGATTTAAACGCGGTAAACTCATCAAGGAAATAGCAGTATTTGGGTAAAAATCTTTGTATTTTCTCTATTTCCTCCTAATGGTCTCCACTGGAAACATACCCCTGACACTCCCCGGTGTCACCCATGGGAAACCGATCAAGAGAGCAGGCCGGGCCGTGGAAAACCCACATGAAAATGGTGGCACTCCCCGGTGCCAAACCTTTGTTTCCATTGGAGATCATCCTAGACCATACTAATCGCTTATTTATATGACTATTTTATGGTTGCAAGGCTTGTATTCTGGATTTTAATCTGATGTTATGATGCTTATTAGGTTTAGTATAGATACTCTATATTTGGGTGTGTCTGTTTTATGGGTTTTACTTATGCTAATGTTAGGATTTGTAATAAGTATGATCAAAGTAAATGTATAACCGTGGAATTACTCGTGGATACTGGGTCTACTTATACATGGGTTAAAGCTGATAAACTTAAGAGTATCGGGGTAGAAGTTACTGGTAAGAGGAAGTTTAAAACTATTGAGGGTAGGGTTATTGAAAGGGAGATCGGAGAAGCTGTTATAGAGTATATGGGTGAGAAAGCCACATGTATAGTAGTGTTTGGGCTTGACAAAGACGTTGAAGTACTTGGTTTAACAGCATTAGAGAATCTAGGTCT
>CAZVAW010000042.1:0-11924 GCA_964625205.1 uncultured Desulfurococcaceae archaeon | reverse complement strand
TGTACGTGATGTTAAAGGCCCCCTCGCTAAACCATTGAGTGCTGAGGAGTGGAGAAGCCGGTGGATCGAAGGATTATGGGATGGATTAGCGGATGTCCTTGGAGTTACGCGTAGAGAGGCTATGGAGAAACTAAGTGAGAGACGAGGCGTTAGGTTGAACGAGGTTAAGGTTGTAGAGCTATACTACACAGTATATAGTCCGAAGGAGATGATACTAGTATCAAAGCATAAAATTCCCAAGGAAGTCGTGGAGGAATTAAATTCTCATAATATCATGGTTGTCGACGGTATTGGTTTTAAACCGGAGAGGTTAAAGAAAGTAGCTGAGAAAATACTAGATTACGCTGTCCCAGCCGAGGAATACTATGTTAAGACAAGTGACCCCGAGCTTTACGAGGTACTTACACTAGTTAAAGAAATTTGGGAGAAAGGATTACTTAATAAGGATAAGTTTAGAAAAATGCTTTTCTACTCATTAAACGAGCCCGGTCAAGCCGAGACATAGTTTTTCTAATCGGGTATCTCTTCTACATGTATAATCTGTACTGGACAAGCATTGGCGGCATCGTTTACACAGTCTTTTAGATCAGCTGGTACTACTCCTACAGCGATGTTTCCACCTTCACGCCATTTCTCGACAATCTGGCACTTGTTGTCCTCTGGGTTCATCTCGAAGACGTCGGGACAGATCGAGACACAGACCATGTCTGATATACAGTTGTCACGTGGCTCGATCTTAACTCTGTATTTAGGCATAATAACCACCCCACAATACTGTATCCATGGGTTGAGTTAATAACTATTTCTATGTAAAATAAAGTTTAACTATTTAGCTTAATAGTTAGTAGAACAAACCTAATATACTCTGATAATTAATTAATTAATGTGATAACTGTTTCCCTAAGGGATTTTAAGCTATGAATGTATTTAAATATCAATATACAATCCTAGTATTAGCATTAATAATTGTTTTAATAGTATCGAATTTTTCTACACCGGGGCATCAATGGGTGAAAACCTGTAGTGGATATAATATTAACGAAATATACTATGAAGAAGTGAAACCTCGATTTAACACTTTGAAAATAACCAGTGATATTATGATTAATTGGACTAATGTTGATCTAGCTAAAGACATTGTTAAAGATTATATGAGAAAATACTATGGCTGGAAAGACATAGTGAGAATAAATATTCTCTACCATAAAATACCAGTGATAAGTGCTGACAAGCCTTACCAATCCCCCATAGTTGTTTTATCAGTAGAAAATAGTTCTAATTGGCGTGCATACGTAGCGGTTGATCTAGGGGTTCAAGAAGTAATTGGTGTAGGTAAAATAACAAAAATATACGTGTATAGCGGGCCTTTCACTATAATAAGAAAAACCAGATCTAAATGCACTCTTCTATTAAATAACACGTACCATAAACTACGATCAAACCCTAGTTTAGCAGAGAAGTTCGTGGAAAAGAGCCTAGTGTATTATAGCCCTAATTTAATGAAACCTATACTGGATAGAGATGATGTAGAGATCTCAATTATTAGCGTACGTGTCTACGATAACTATGTATTCTTCTCGTATACTTTGAAAATTAAGGGATATGTTATAGAAGCGGATATAACGCCTCTACCGGTTTTCCCTATAGCACCACATATCGGTTTAGGAGTAGTACTCTATAACCCATGTACTAATACAACATTATTTCTTCTACCACCCTCTAATATACTTTACATGATCATGAATAATAGAGTATATATAAGTGGAAACATTACCGACTTGAAGAGAATAATTGAAAAAGTAATTGATAAAGCAAGGTTAGAAGTTGAACTCCAAAATATTAGATTGACTCATAACTATACTTGTTTCTACAACGAATATGATGTGAGAAAAGCATTAGTACCTATAGATTTAGATAACGATGCATTACCAGATGCACTAATCTCGTCATATGTGATCACAGTAAATTGTACTCCACTAAACATGACCTATGTAGTAGATACCATGTTTGGCGAGATCCACGAGATTGAACAATCTACACGTTACTTTCGATACTTTCAACTTGTCTTAATGCTGTCGTTAAGATTCCCAGTAGTATTTACTCCGGGAACATACTTCCATACGGGTGATCCACGTGGTAACTATTGGTAACTTTCATGCTATATTATTGCTAGTTTCGATTCTATTAATTCAACCCATGTTACCCACTAAGGCATCAAACACTCCTTACGGAGTCGGCGATCGCTTTGAATACATAGTTGCTAAACAAGTCACATATGATTATGGATATGGGTATATGTTAAACTATTCTTGTCTTTTTAAACTAGAGCTAATTATTGAAAAAATAATTAATTCCACTATATTGGTTGTTAACGCTAATGATATAACATACTATACTTCTAATCCTTGTTGTTATCTAGAACACTTCATGGTAAACATCTCATACGAGCCGAGGCCCGAGGCTAACATCTTTTTTGTAAACCCCGGTTATAGTGGAAAAGCTGAATATATACATTTCTTTGACTGGAAAATATCTGGCATTGTGCTTGGTAAGGCTAAAGCGATACATATACTAGAGTATAGGCAGGGAGTTTTAATAGAGGGATATGTAGAGATAAGATTAAACACTACACGGGAGTACCATATTCTATCAAGGATCTCAAAACAAACAACTAATCATAGTTTACTTCCAGAAGCGAAACACATAATCATTAAATACTACTATTGCCTGGTAAACTCAACCATACCTGGTTTTACACACAAGTTAAAAACTGGGTCAGTATTAAGACATTATCTTGCATACATCATAGTATTTACTCCATTAATTATCATAGTATTTAACTGGGAGCGGGAAAAGAATAGGAACTTATTATTCGGTGTTAGGATCGTCAAGAAAATATATGGTAATTCATTAGAAGATACACGTCCAACGATCGTAGAGGTTTTATCAAAACTTAAGATCAATATTAAGAAAATTGAAGAAAACATGATCATCGGCGAATATAAAGGTTTTAATTCAAAATTTTCAAGGCTATTCATTAATAAGATCAAGGTTAAAATTAGTTTAAAACCAGGGAATAACACGACAAGTGTTGAAATAAAACTTGTAGGTGTAAAAACTATCTCGTATCTAATATATTCTTCGCTACTATTCTTATCTGCTATATTATTTTTTGAAACTTTGGAAGCTGAGAGAACCGCTGTTTTGCTAAATACTAGTTCAGTGGATATTCTTGTAAATGGTATACCCTTACTACTTGCTATGCTCTTAAACATCGTATATACGTTTGACTCACTAATGTTAACATTAACTATTATGCTCTATTTCTCACTAGCATTAATGATCGTCTTCTCATATTTTCTCGCCAAAACAATCTATACTATAGTATATGTTGTTAAACAATTAGCTAAAAAGCTAGATAAAACACTTGAAGAACAATACGCTAAGATAAAATTATGATCCGCTATGCGGGGCCTCTATCATTGCGGAGACACTAATAGTTCTCCGCTCACATATTATCCCGGGATTCCTCTTCATCTATACTAAGATAATTATGTCACTAACCTATTATGTTGTTTATGGAAGAATCGTTAGAGGATAATTTGGATGGTTAAACTTAAGAAGAAGGTTAAAAGACGAGAATTACTGTTAACCGCTTTAGAAGAATATGCTTCTTCAACCCTCTATTTAATGATAGCTAATATTATGTATGGTTTTAGCTTCTACTTAATATCTATCAGTGTAGACTCTAGTGAATTAGGCATATTTACGTTAATAGTCCTTATGTTTACAGCATCATATGCTGTGATTGTTTTCCAAGCACGTATATGGAGTGCTCTCCAATACTTTATCAAGTATAGTAGGTTTAGATACAGTTTACCAGCTTCAATGATTAGGCTAGGTTATTTATGGTCGCCAATAATACTCTTGATTAGTGGTTTAGCAAGCTTATTCACCGCTACATGGTTTTACATAGCACTTATAGCCTATGCCCTCATATTCGTTGGTATAACTGGCTTAGCTCTTCATATGTATAACCTATATCGAGAATCGAGAATGAAAATTTTTGAATGGGCAGCTTTATTCACAATATTAAGTTTACCAGCCTATGCTTTCAACATATTATTTTGGCCACCAATAGCTGGTATTGGTTTAATACTATTATACTTTGGACTATTGAGATTTAAGGAATACTTAGAAGCACAGAAAATAATCACCATATAGTTATTAACAACAACTCATGCCACCCTAGATACATATCATGGTTTCCTAAGATTAGGTATTTTAATAATAGTTAACAGTAAGTATATCTTCGAGGGTGTATTAGTCTTTGAATAGTGATATTAGTAAAAAACTTAAAGCACTAGGTATTGGTCGATTCCAAGTAATGGCATTACTTCAAGCGGTTAGACACTATAGGTTTTATCAAGACATTAATAAGGCTAAGAGTTTCGGGTTAAACCGGGCCGTTTTCTATGCATGGGCTAAATACTATGGATCAAGGCAACCATATAGGCTTTTACGAGCCGAGGAGGAGATCAGGAAGAGGATCTTGAGGGGTGAGAAACCGAGTAAATGCCCAGAAGGCTACAAGGAGGTTTTAGGAGAGTGTGTCAAGGAGTCAAGCCGTGGATATTATGAAATGGGCGGTGTTGAGCAAACACCATATGATTATGATCAACAAGTAACTTTGAAGATAAAACGTGTAGTAGACCCGGATACTGCTTGGGAGAAAGCACTTGAGTATATTTCTAAATTCCCGGAATGGGTGCTTAAAGACCCGGTTAAATTCTATAAATATGTGTACGAGCCAATACGTGATACTTTCTTCCAAAAACTATTAAGTGAGGATAAAGTAGAGCCTCCACGTGAGATTATTGAGAGATTAGAGTCTCTTGAGAAAATGATTGAGAAATCAAGGAAAACCCAGCGAAGCCTACTCGATTATACAAGCGATAAACAAACATAGACTAATATAGGGATATATCTTTGGTGCATAAGATATTTAAATAGCGGAGTCAATAAACCGCTGAGAACAAAATAATCTTTATTTAAAGGTGTATCTATATGAATACATTGTTAATAGTAGGAATAGTCGTAGCAATGATCGCTGTAGCTGGAGCCACTATCTATTTCACCACAATATCTCAAAGTAATGAAATAAAAACTAACAATACATCAACAACGTATACTTCCTCAACCTCTACATTCCCCCAAGCCCCTAATGGATCTCAAGGCACAACCACTAGCATGATTAGCGGAGAAGTCAATATCACTGGGGCTTGGCATGGAGTATACAATGGAACATTCGGATCTGGTAGATGGTCTTTTCTAATATGGAAGACAAACGACAATATTTATCACGGATTATTAAGAACAGATGGAGCATATAGTACTAATGGTGAATCGATACCGTTAACGATAGTAGTTAATGGCGATAATATAACGTTGGGGGCAGTGGCTATAAGCGTTACATTTACTGGTACTGTATCCGGTGATCAAATGAGTGGTACATGGAGATTAAACAACGGATACGATAGTGGGTCATGGACTGGTGTTCGTGGAGCAAATGATCTAACACCAGAGAATAAAACTATCACAACATCGGCAACAACAAGTAATGCTACAACAACTACATTAAATCCCTACGACTCAAACATAGAGATAAAATATCCACCGGCACCTATAGGCGACATATTACGTGATATTAAAACAGCATTTACTAATACTAAGGGAGGAGCTAAACTAATACAAGGGATAACAAGCCAAGATACATACGTAGCAGTATTCATAGTTAAAAACAGTATAAATGATCCATTAAGTGATCTAAAACACATAGTTAATGAGATGAACAAGTTAAACTATACAACGACACTACAACCAACAATGTTAAACACAACCACCGCATACACTATATTAAGCATTTCGATAAATACACACTACTACTACATAACAATATACGTGAATACAGGGCAACACATATACGTGAGCATATCCCAAAGCTAAAAACTCAATAGAAACAATTCAACTTACCTGCCCTAAAACACATACTTTTTAAATATAATACCCGGTTTTCCAGTGGAAACAATGGTTTGGCACTGGGGAGTTCTACCCATTTCCACATGGTTTTCCACGGCATGGCCAGCCAGCACGATCGATTTTCCATTGATGGAACCGGGGGGTTACAAGGGTATGTTTCCACTGGAAAACCATTTATCCTTTGCAATAAAACTATTTAGATAATCTAAAACACATGTGGTGGCAACTATGGTTATTATGAGGCCCGAGGATTTAATGGTTTTACTCAATATTAGCGAAGATAAAGTTGATTGTGCTGGGCTTAAATTGACACTTCATAGTATTTACCGTTACAAAGGCCCGGGCTTCCTGGGTTTAAGTAGTAGAAAACTACCAGAATATGATGAGATAAGATGCGACCCAATATGTAGACTTAAGCCTAGCCCATATTTTATCCGGTATAACGAGTATATTAGAATACCTAATGGTTACATGGGACTCGCTATTCCCCGTTCCTCGCTGATTAGAATGGGTGCCACTATATACACCGCTGTATGGGATCCTGGTTATGAGGGCCGTGGCGCTGGCATGCTCGTAGTTTATAATCCACATGGTATAGAACTTGAGAAAAATACACAAGTGGCTCAGCTAGTATTGATCAAGATGAGTGGTGAGACAAAATACTATTACCGAGGTGTTTTCAAAGGTGAGAAGTAGTATTATTTAAATTATTATGACGGAAAAACCTCTATATTGAACGGTATCTCTCTATGTACTTCTTTCTTTGAAAAAACAATATAGGGTTAACCTCAACTTATATTCACCACTACTATAGCTGATGATCACTAGCTTTCTAAACTTCAGCGTCTCAGCAACTATCTGGAGATAATATATCCTTATGTACAATTACTATGAGGAGTTCTTGAGGCAAAGTTTTTCGTATTCCTCTTCACTACTAATTATTACTCGTCCAATAGTTTTACGGACAATTAGTGTATGGTGATCTGGCTCCCTACCAACCATTATAGGGCCTATTATCTTAAGTAATGATTAAAACCCTTTTTCCCATATAAGCATCTTTATGATTAGAGTTAGTTTCTTTAGCTTTAAATAAAATAAGATGTGTTTTAATCTACTAATATTTGTTTAAATGATTCAATATTAGGAATTATTTAATGGTTTAATTAAGCGTTGTAAATCGATCATTTGATCTATGGTGGATGGTGTATTATAGTGACGAGTTTTAAGGTAGTTAGTGTTATACTTGCCACGGCTTTAATTGGTGGTTTGATCAAAATAATTGGTGGCCTATTATATGGTTCTAGAGCGTTATTCGTTGACGCATTAACTTGTTTCGCTAATTTCGTGGCATTAATCGCTACCATACACTATTACCGTATAAGTCTACAACCACCAGATACTGATCATCCGTATGGTCATTATAGATTAGGATATGCTGGAGTAATCATATCATTAATAGCCTACGGCTATGTAGCTGGTGTTGCGTCAGTAGAACTGCTGTATAGTGTTGAGTATACAGTGGGTTTTGAAGCAGTATATTATGCAGTAGCTGGCTCAATCCTCTACGGCCTAACGATCTGGTTATCGATGAGAATAGGTGGGGTTTTTAAAGCATACGGGTTATTTACGGTCAGTGAATTATATGAGAGTCTTGTAACAATATTCGCGTCAATAGCTGGGGCACTATATACTTATTTAATAGATTATATTGGAGCTATTGGTTTAACGATCTATATATTCTACGAGCTCATAATGATCTGTAGAGAGACGATATCGATGATCGTCGATAAATCAGCGCCACGGTCAATGGTCGATGAAGTGAAGAGTATGATCGAGAAACATGGTTATCAAGTACTTGATCTAAGGATTAGATGTATAGCTCCAAATATATACCATGGAGACGTACGAGTAAAAATACCCAAGAATAAAACAGTTAGTATTGACGATTTGAAAAAGAAACTTCGTGAAAAATACAATCTAGACATAGTGGTCGAAGCTATTGAACAATAGTATCCCCTAACTATAGAGATAAGGAATATATACTTCGTAGTTTAACTAATTAAATAAACCACTAGGCTATCCACGGTGGTAGTGGAATGGGTAAATTAGCCCATGGTGCTGTAGCTAAATTCCCCGTACCCTTTGACCGTGTAGTTGAAACACTTACTTATATTGAGGAAGCCTCTAATGTTTACTGGGAAGTATTCAATACTAGTCCGAGAACCGCCTTGTTCTTTGGAGAAAAATACTATGTAAGAGCTGGTAGTAGTTTAGCGGTAGCGGTCTTCGTCTTAGAAGCAAGCGGGTATACGGTAGTAAAGGTATTCTCAACTGGCGGTAAAGCAGGATTACTAGATTTTATGGACTGGGGTGCTTCAAGAGCCTATGTTAATAAAGTTATTGAGGAGCTCTCTAAGAGATTAAATATACAGCCAATGGATTATAGAGAGGTAAAATACTTAGATGCAAGTAAAGCGAAAGAACTACATGGGATCTAAGCGTTTAAAGTATTCTCTCCTTTAAACCCCACTTTGTATCTTAACGAGATGCTGTGGCGGGTTAATAGCTAGTGCTAAAGCACCATATAATACTATATCACCACCAAGTGGTGTAGGCTTGATCAACGGCTTACTCGTTACAAGGTGTTTCTCGACATCCTCAACAATAGGTTTTAACAATATATCCTTGTTGTTAAGGAATACAGAGCCACCAATAGTTACTAGCTCGGGGTCATACACGTTAATGATCGTTGCGAAACCAGCTATACATGCATCGATGATCTCATTTACAACTATTTCGGCGAACCTATCTCCTTCTCTATAGTATTTGAATAACTTAGGCGGATCAAGTTTCTTGGAGAGAGCATCACGTTTACACGGTGTATCGATCTCCGGGTGATCATGTGCTAGTATCTCGGCTAGTCTCGGAATATTAGCTCCACCAGCATATGCCTCCCAATGACCATAACCACCACAACCACATCTTATCCTTGAATCATATTTTACAACCATATGGCCGATCTCATGTGCATTGCCATTTTTACCAAGCAATAAATGGTTATCAACGATAACTCCACCACCAACACCAGTACTAAGCGTTACATATACTAGGTTCTCGTATTCACGGCCAGCGCCAAACATTTTCTCACCATAAACACCAGCTACAGCGTCATTCAAGACATAAACTGGTTTACCAAGATACCTGCGTAGAGGCTCTAATAGGTCAAACTCATGTATAGGTATATTAGGTGTACCAACAACCCTCCCCCTCCTTAGATCAAGTGGCCCAATAGTAGCTACTCCAACTCTTTCAACCTTATCTAGATACTCTCTATAATTCTCTAATACTACACGGTATATCGTCTCGGCTATAGTATAGCGATCACCGCTACGGGGAGTATTAAATACTTTCTTATCAATCAAACCATCCCTACAACCCAGCCCTACCCGAGTATATGTAGCTCCAACATCTACCACCAAGTAATACTTCAACGGAGACACCAGCGATCCAGCTTTAAACCACTTAGTTTAATCTAATAGGTATTAATTTGGTATTTTAATATAGGGCCTTCCTACTAGATAATGAGACCAAATACTATAACGTATTTGAGAAAGACAAAGTAGTTAAGTATATTGAACGGTATATTGAGTCAAGTAGTTTAGCTTACTATTATCATTCCTCGGTTTCGACAAGATAAACCATAGTATTTTTCCTAATATTTGGGGATTAAAGAACGTGTTCAAAAACCTATAGTGATGCTATGGTTTAGAAGGTTGTTTAAACTAGTATTTAGTAACGCTTAATTTGTTATATTATAAATTAACTTAATTATGATTATCTATAAGAATCTATGCTGGGTTTTCAACTATGTATATTTATCTTAAGAGGATAGTTGATCTGGGTAATGTTTTGTGGAGGAAAATAATTGACCTCTATCTTAAAAACCCATATGACCATATATACTTAGTATATGACCTCTTATATGAATGGAGTAATATTGACGTGGTTATTGACTATGATCTAGCTATTAAATCATATAGGCTTTACTGGAAAGGCCCATATTTCGACTCTATAATACTATGGAGCAATGATATATGCCCCGATGTAGAGGAGATGATCAGTAAAGATCTGCTTGATAAGCTTAGACCCGATTCTGTTATACACTTGTTAAACATCAGTGATCGCAGGTGCATAGATAAAATTGTCGAGTACTTTGAGAAAAATAACTGGGTAGTAGATAAAGCTGTTTTCTATGACATGGTTGTTGATGAAGAGAACTTTAAACCATATGAGCCGGATCAGGCCCATAGACTTACATTAGACGATCTAGATGCTTTTATAGAGATTAAGAAACATCAATTTAGGGAATATGAATACAGTGTTGAGGTTAATAGAGAATCAGCTATTAAGCTTCTCAGGAAACGTAGATACTATGGGGTTTTCGTAGATAGTGAATTAGTCGCTATTGCTTGTAGATATGTGGGTTTACCGGAGATAGGGGTTGTGGGTGATGTATATGTACACCCTGATCATAGGGGTAGAGGATATGGTAAAATAGTTACCTCAGCTATAACGCGTGATGTCGTAGGATATGGTGCTAAAGCATTACTACACGTTATGAAGACTAACGAGGTAGCTATAAGGTTGTACGAGAAACTAGGCTACAAGATCATAGGTGAGAAAACATGGTTATTTCTAGAGGAGAAGAAAGAAAAATAGATATTTAATAATGTTAACTTGGTTTCACAGCTTTAATATAGAAACCAGTATAACGTAGTGTAACACCATATTTATGCGCTTCCTTGCCAAGCTCGCTTTCATCGGGACTTATGGTTTTCATCCCTTTTCTCTCATAGAAGGTGATCTTAAAACCAACCTCTTTAACTAGCTCATCCCATATACCAAGTAATGCTGGTAGTTCTCTAAGCCACTTCTTCTGAATATCTACTGGCAGTTTCTCGAAATCCTCGCGTAACACACCGCCCTCGATCATATATAGTTTACCTCCAGGCTTTAAAACCCGGTAGGCTTCACGTAAAGCCTCGTTATGGCCCGGTATATTACTAAAACCACCAGCACTAACTATTACGTCAAGCGAACCACTCTTAATCGGTAGTTTACGAGCATCAGCGGCTAAAAAACCAACGTATTTACCGCGTCTAATGTTTTTCAAAAACTCTCTCCACATAAGCAGTATACGGTACTCGATATCATTCATCAATACATAAGCATCATCATTATAATACAGTATACATGGGACAAGGCCACCGCCCGGCCCAGACGCTACATCGAGGATCAAGCCCTTGTTCTCTGCTATTTCACGGCAAAAACTATTCCATAGATCATCCTTGCCAGCTCTCCTCATATGATCATCCCAGTTACGCTTAATCCAATTACCTTTCCTCAGAAACTCTATATCCTCCTCTCTCCAACCAGTATCAACTTCTTTCACCAAGACAACAACATTATCGATAACCGGATACTCATTACCAGACCTACTCCTCAAAACACCATTAACCCAATCATCACCCACTACAACACCGTCAAAAACAAGATCATCGCCAGTATAAGGATCAACAAACAAGCTCCAGAAAACACGATTCACAACAAACCACCTATACACAGTTATGAATAATTTATCACAAAATACTAGATAAAAGAATTACTCACAAAACGAGCCTATCATTCAACTTCATAATAGAAATGTATCGAAAATCTCCAGTGGAAACAGTGGTTTGGCACTGGGGAGTTCCACCCATATCCACGTGGTCTCTCCACAAGCCGGCCGGCACCACGATCGGTTTTCATGGGTGGAACCGGGGGGTTACAGAGGTATGTTTCCACTGGAGAACTATGGAGTGTTAGAATAAGATTTGGATCAAGGC
>CAZVAW010000041.1:0-12169 GCA_964625205.1 uncultured Desulfurococcaceae archaeon | reverse complement strand
CTCCCACTGAGTCTCTAGCTCTGGCGGTATATCTTCTATTAGAGTAGTGTATTTTGTTGGTGCTTCTTTATTAACACTGTATACTAGTCTATCGATAAAATCGGGGTTAACTTTGATTATCGACTTGAATTTATCTTCATCAATGGTTATTTTCTTGATAACTACGGATTCATTAACAGTTTTATTAATATCTACTACAACACTAACTCTTAATTGATGTGTAACCGGGTTTCTAGAAGCTATTAATTTTATAGATGCTTCAACTACCTTTAAACTACATATATAGCTTTTATTAATTGTTGTCGTCGTCCTTGATGTTGTTGAACCTATAGTTCTCAACCCTGTCCTCGACGTTGTAGGTTGTGTTGCTGATCCGGGAGTTGAAGTTGTTGTTTCCCCACCCATTGTTGAGGGAAGCCCAGTTAATAATATAACCGCAATAACTACTATGATCACTATTGGTACTGCTATAAGAACTAATTTATTCATACTCTACACCCTCCACTGGGGAATCTACGTGTAATCTATAAATTATGGTTTGTGAAAGATATTTAAAAATAAAGTGATAAGTTTATCGGGGGTTTTGAATGGGTTTTAGGCTTCAATGTATTTAGCCATGATCCTTCTCCATAATAGTATTGCTATTGTGAAGATGACTATTGTTGCTATAACTACTCCTACGATCTTAGGCGTTAGCTCTGCTATGTCAATATTGTATACCATTATACCTCTAACGACATCTATACCCCATGTGACTGGGAATACGTTGCTAAATACTCTAAGCCATGGTGGTAGCCATTCTGGTGGGAACCATATACCGGTTGTAAATGATAATGCTAGGCCGAGGGCAGTACCTATTTGTGAACCACCGCTACTAGTCTTAGCCAGTGGCGATAATAATGCGCCCATGCCTACGCTCATAAACAATAATAGTATAAACATAGCTGGGACTATCCAGTGTACCGGGTTTAACGGGTTCCATAGGATATGTGCTCCAGTAACTAGTGTTCCAACAACTATGATTATTATCGTTGATATTAGTTGATATAATGCGTTGGCAGTTAAACCACCAAGTATTAACTCGTACTCCTTGATCGGTGTAGATAGTAGACGGTATAGTACTCCACGTTCTTTCATAGAAGCTATGAATGATGCTCCTACTGAGAAGCCCATGTATAGGTACATCATACCAATAGCTCCTATCACGTAAAACCCAATGATATTTGGTCTATTAGCATATACTTCTGGTACAACCTCTCTATAATCCACCTTGATTGGCTCAGCTAAACCAATCATAAAATCCCTAATCATCTCAACAAAAGACTTGTTACTAGGCCACCACGTCTCATTATATGTTATGTCCATATAGTTTGTTGACATGTTAATATATTTCATAGTTATATTGATCTTCGTATACGCTATTCTCTTACCAAATTCTTCGAGGAAACCCATTAAAACTCCTTGCGTTATAGATGCTGAATATGCGCTTCTAGCCCCGATAAGCACAACTAGTTTCCCTTGTCCGAAAGAGGCGTTTATGCCCCATTTATCCGGTATTATGATCCCAGCATCTAGTTCTCCTTTACATAGGCTTTTCTCAAGCAATGATTCATTACTATATAGTTTTACGTTAAACAATGGCGTATCCTTATACTTGGTCTCATTCATAACCTTGACTAGTAACGTACCGTTCAACGTAGTGTTTGAGGTATCATAGTTTACAACCCCGACTTTAAGAGTTATTGGTGAACCAGTGCCGGGTGGTACGAATACATATGCTACCATGAATATCCAGAACAAAGGCCA
Source organism: uncultured Desulfurococcaceae archaeon (assembly GCA_964625205.1). Taxonomy (GTDB): domain Archaea; phylum Thermoproteota; class Thermoprotei_A; order Sulfolobales; family Desulfurococcaceae; genus CAZVAW01. The sequence goes on along the minus strand of CAZVAW010000041.1, from coordinate 10,363 downwards.
TACTATAGCCCAGAACAATAAGGCTTTTTCACGAACATACTCCTTAAACGTGGATATTACCAGGGCTTTAAACCCACCCATTGTCACTCCAGCCTCCTCCCAGTTAGTTTAAGGAAAACATCCTCTAGAGTGGGTTTTACCACACGTAAACTTGTAAGTGAAAAACCAGACCTATATATAGAGTTTACAAGTTCTGGCACGATCTTGTCGGGTTCTGATGTATAGATCTTAGCTTTAACGCCATCTAAGTGGATCTCACCATAGGCTTTACTAAGCCTATCGACCACGTCATTTGATGGTTCTTCGGGGAATACAAGCTCTATGACAGAGGGCGGACCATATTTCTTCTTCAACTCCTCAGGCGGCCCCTCTGCTATTATTTTACCACGATCAATTATCCAGACGTGATCAGATAGTTTATCGGCTTCCTCCATATAATGAGTCGCTAAAATTACCACTTTGTCTTTCTCGCGTAAACTATTTATTAAATCCCATACCTCTCTCCGAGCACCTGGGTCAAGCCCAGTAGTTGGTTCATCAAGAATTAGTATTTCTGGATCATGTATTAGTGTTATAATTAAGCTTAGCTTCTTTAACATACCACCACTATATTTCGCTATGAGTTTATCCATGTCTTTCTCTAAACCCAGTAGTTTAACATATTCTTTAACGCGATCAATTACTTTACTCCACTTTAAATCATAGATCGTGGCATAGAGTTTAACGTTTTCCCAGCCAGTCAACATGTTATGCAATGAAGGGTCTTGTGGGCAAAAACCAATGTTCCTCTTAACACTAGTATCACGTGGATCTCTGCCTAGGATCTCGACTTTACCCGACGTTGGTTTCGTTATTCCAGCTAATATGTTTAACAATGTCGTCTTACCAGCACCGTTAGGCCCTAATAGTGAGTAGACACCGGGTTTATTTATTTCAAAACTGATATTGTCGAGTACTGTTTTACCCCCATACTTCTTAACTAGATTCTCCACAACTAGTATTTTCTCCGACATTATATACGTCACCTTGTCTTACTTGTTTCAATATCCTTAAATTGTTATCTTATTTTAATATTTGGTAAACCTATTCTGTACGATAAAACATTAGTATGTAATAAATCGCTAGGAATACGGATTAGCTATAATACTTTATCTATTCGTTAGAGATAAGGCTTTCTCCTCAAATATAATGACTGTTCTAGATATAACGGCTGGTAATCTATGGAGTCATCTTAGGAAGTTAGAGGAGGAGGGATTTATAAAGACTAGATACGTGATCGCTGATAAACCACGTGTTCTCGTAGAACTAACTGATAAAGGGCATGAGGAGTTGTTAAAACTACTTATTATGATCAGGGAGTTCCTAGATCAAGTTCATAAAAACCGTTCTTCCTCGAAATAGTTTTTGAGAAAACATATATTTCTAAAGTAATTGTTATGAATAATTAAACTGTATAAGTATTGAGAATTACATTTGGGTGTAGTATAGCGTGGAACGCGGAGAGTTCTTAAAATGGCTTAGAGAGATCGAGGCTAAGTGGCAGAGTAGGTGGAGAGAGCAACATGTTTTCGAAGCAGATGCTGAGCCGGGTAAGCCTAAGTTCTATATAACGGTTCCATACCCATATACTAATGCACCACTACATATTGGTCATGGCCGAACATATACTATTGGCGATATTATTGCTCGTTATAAAAGGCTTAAGGGCTTCAACGTATTATTTCCAATGGCTTTCCATATCACTGGTACGCCGATAATCGCTATCTCCGAGAGAATAGCACGTGGTGATGAGAAGGAGATCGAGAGGTATAAGTCATATATAGCCGTGTATGTCAAGGATCCGGATAAGATCAATGAATATATTGAGAAGTTTAAAAACCCGTTAGAGCTAGCCACATTCTTTGCTGAGCGTGTACATATGGATTTTGATGCTCTCGGCTATAGTATTGATTGGAGGAGAAAATTCCATACTGGCGAGCCGATCTATAACGCGTTTGTTACATGGCAGTATCTCAAGCTTCGCGAGAAGGGTTTGATCAAGCGTGGAGACCATATAGTAACATATTGTCTATTACATAGGCAGCCTGAGGGAGAAGATGATATACAAGACGCTGACACTAACCCTGTCGAGATACTAGAGTTTACTGCTATAAAGTTCAAGTTACTAGATGAGAGTGATGCTTATCTCGTAGCCGCTACTCTACGTCCAGAGACTTTGTTTGGAGCTACTAATGTATGGGTTAAACCAGATGCTGAATATGTAGTGGTTGAATGGCGTGGGGAGAAACTAGTTGTTTCACGTAAAGCATATATTAAGCTACAACATCAGCATCCCGAGGATGATATAAGGGTTGTTAAGGAGATCAGGGGCCGTGAGCTAATAGGTAAATATGTATTATCACCGCTTGGCCGGAAACTAGTTGTTTTACCAGCTGATTTCGTAGACCCAGATAATGCTACTGGTATAGTCTATAGTGAGCCTAGCGATGCACCCTACGATTATGTTGCTTTAATGGAGATTAAACGTAACCCGGAGAAACTTAGAGAATATGGTTTAGACCCGGAGATAGTTAAGGATATTGAGCCTATAAAGATTATCGAGGTACCCGGTATAGATGATCATCACGCTAAGGTTATTGTTGAGCAAATGGGTATTACAAGCCAATTAGACCCAAGACTAGTAGAGGCTACTAAGATCGTTTATAAGGAGCAATATTATAAGGGTCGAATGATCGTTGATGATCCGGAGTTTAAGGGTTTAAGCGTTAGTGAGGCTAAGGAGAAGATTAGGGAGAAACTATTTAGGGAAAACATGGCCTTCACATTTTACGAGTTGAACCGTAAAGCGTTTTGTAGAGCTGGTGGAGAGATCATAGTTGCTAAGATCAAGGGCCAGTGGTTCATAGATTATTCTACGCCGTGGTGGAAAGAAAAAACCAGAGAATATGTTGAGAAAAAACTAGTTATGATCCCGGAGAAGTATAAGAATGAAATGCTCGCCACGATTGATTGGCTTGAAATGAGGCCATGTGCTCGTAGAAGAGGGCTTGGTACTAAATTACCATTTGACCCCGAATGGGTTATTGAGAGTCTTAGTGATTCGACAATCTACATGGCTTTCTACACTATAGTACATATTATCCGAAATACGGGGATTAAGCCGGAGCAGTTAAAGCCAGAGGTGTTTGACTACGTCTTCCTAGGCATAGGTGATCCTGGTGAAATATCTAAGGCTACTGGTATACCAGTTGAGGTTTTAGAGAAGATGAGGAGAGAGTTCACGTATTGGTATCCGGTTGATCAGAGGCATACTGGTATAGCTCATATTAGTAATCATTTAACATTCTATGTCTTCCACCACATAGCATTATTCCCGCCTGAGCACTGGCCACGTATGATTACTTTGAATGAGCTAGTTATACGTGAAGGGGCTAAAATGAGTAAGAGTAAGGGTAATGTTATACTGCTCCGCGAGATCGCTGAGAAATACTCGGCCGATCTCTTCAGGTTATACGCAGCTGGAGCGGCTAATTTAGAGACTGTTCTTGATTGGCGCGAGAAAGACGTTGTTACTGCCCTTGACTCGCTACGTAGATTTGTATCTCTAGCTAAACGCTCCGTGGACACTAAGTGTACAGAGTATGGTAAGAATAGGTTTATCGATAAATGGTTTTACTCAAGATTTAACAAGCTCCTCGTTGAAGCATCTAATGCTTTAGAGAAAATGGAGGTTAGGGATTATGTTCAGAAGATCTTCTACCAAGTACTCTCAATGATTGATCACTACCGCGACCGTGCTAGTGATGATGAAGCTGTTTGTATGGTTAAAACTATATTGGATAAATGGATTAGAGCGTTAAACCCCGTAATACCACATGTTACTGAGGAGATCGGTGAATGGCTTGGATACGAGAAACCAGTATCTATTAGTGAGTGGCCAGCACCAGATTATGAGGCTATTAATGAGGAGGTTGAGGTTCTTGAGGATATGATCGAGGATCTCATAGATGATCTTAAGAATGTATTAAATGTTGTTAAACCAGTTAAGGGTAGGATAACGTTGATTGTTGCTAGTCCATGGAAGCGCGAGGTTATAAGAATGGTTGAGGAAGGAGTTGATCAGAGGGAGATCATAAAAGTGATCAGGGATAAGTATGGTTTAAAGGGTAGGGAGAAGGAGATCATTAATGTTATTCAAAGATATCGTAGAGAACCAAATAAGAACATACTATTAACTAATGCTGAGAACGAGTATAGGATACTCGTGGAGGCGCGTGACTATATTGGGAAGAAGATAGGCTTAGAAGTAGATATTTATTGGGAAGAAGAGGCTAGAAGTAAGGGTATACCAAGAGCTGATAAGGCTTACCCGTTAAAACCGGGGTTCTATATAGAGTGAAACTTTTAGTCCACGTGTTTATTAATTATCTTCTTCAAATACACTATCTAGTGATGATGCATGACTAGTATATTGGTGAAAAACGCTAAGCTGTGGATGGGCGGTTCTTTCGTTGAAGCATATATTGTGATCGAGGATGGAGTAATAGCTTCTATTTCGAAATCTAAGCCAAAGGGTAAGTATGATGAGGTAATAGATGCTAAGCATCAACCAGTAATACCTGGTGGTATAGATATACATGCCCACGTATATGATCCAGAATACACTGCTAACGAGGATTGGGAAACTGGTAGTCTCGCAGCATTATATGGTGGTATAACAACTTTGTATGACATGCCTTTACGCTTATATGTTGATACACGTGATATGGTTAGGAAGAAGATCGAGGAGGCTTCTAAACACTCGTATGTAAACTATGGTGTTATAGCTGGTTTCTTTAATGAGAGCAATTATAAGAGGATACCAGAGCTTGCCGAAGAAGGTGTTAAGGGGTATAAGGTTTTCACAGCCCGACCCTATAAGCCTGTCGAGACTGCTTATCCATATATTTTCGATAGAGTAGCAAATGTTAATGGTGTAGTAATTGTACATGCTGAGGATGACGCTTTTATAGAGTATGGAGAGTATCGTTTCCGCGAACAAGACGACCCAGTTGCTTATCACCAGCATCGTACACCATATGCCGAGGTCTCCGCGATCATACGTTTAGGGTTACTAGCTTCCGAGGTAGGTGTCCACATACATATTGCTCATTTAAGTAGTAGAGATGGATTAGAAGCTGTTAAGTATGTTAGAGAGAAAGGAGCTAGGATCACTGTCGAGGTTACGCCTCATCATCTATACTTTACATACGAGGACGCCGCATCATATAAGTCGTATTTAAAAGTAGCCCCCACGCTCAAGTCTAGAGAAGATGTTGAAGCTTTATGGAGAGGTCTTGCACGAGGTGTTATAAACGCTTTTGTAAGCGACAACGCCCCAGCACCCCGTGAGTTGAAGGAAGTAGGTATATGGGATGCTTGGGGAGGTATACCTAACCTAGAGATCATGATCCCATTCCTATACACATTCGGCGTCCGAGGCCTCCGTATTAGTTTTGAGAGATTCGTCGAAGTAACTAGTAGAAACCCAGCACGGATCATGGGTATTTACCCGGAGAAGGGGGAGATATGTGTAGGTTGTGACGCTGATCTTGTAGTTATTAATGCTGATAAACCACGTAAATACCGTGCTAGTGAGCATCATCATAAGGTTGATTGGAGTCCATGGGAAGGCCTAGAATTCTACGGCACACCCCTCCACGTACTCGTTAATGGTGAGCCAATGATAATAGATGGAGAACTTGTTGGTAAACCAGGTAAGGGAAAATATGTGGGTAGAAAACGATAGTTTCAGCAAGGGTTGGAGATCTTCATCTAGTTCTCCGCATTGGAGTCACTCATCATCTAATAATAACTAGTGCTTTTAATGGAACAAATAGGTTGTGTTTTACTCGACTTTTATAGTTACATTGCCGAATCCATTAGCTCGACTCGTCCCTACACCCATGATTGATGCATGTAATAGTATGTTCTCTAAGAATAGTTTAGAATCTGTTGCTTTAACTAGTTCATGATCGATCATATATTTGGCGAAACCAGTTAAACCGGGTAATTCTTTACCCTCATACACGTATAGTATGGGTTTAACAGTGTTTAGTATATGATAAGTCTCATTTAAAATAGAGTTAACAAGTATTATTGACTCAAAATATTCTTTACCTCTTCCAAGCCTCAATAGTTCACCTATATTATATGAAAACACGATACCGGGGAGTGGTAGGAATCGCTTAACTCTAGTCTTTTTATAAGGGTCTAGGAGAAGAGCTGGTGTTCTAAATTCTATTTTCACACTCTTCTTACCCTCTATACTATATTTATTGAGAAATCCTTCTTCCTTCACAGGTAGCTTATGTATTTCGAACTCAACTTCTACTAAATACCATTTAGCATCTAGTAGTTTAACGCCATCTATGTTTAGAATAGTATCATTCACTATGGTTAGTACGTCTTCGGAAAAACCTATTTCAAAATAATATCTTACACCAGGTTTTGCCTGGAATCTAGTGTTTTTACCAGCTATTTTCCATAAATAGATCCTTTTACCATTTACTATTCTGTAAAGTGTTGAAATAGATATTGGTTTTGGTTGTATCCTAGACTCGAATATTGTTTTTATTTTCGGATTAGCTTCTATCAATAATGATTTAACAAATTTCCCAGTAAATGCTGGTAAGGGAGAATAATCAGAGGGGGTTATCACTGCCCAAACTTTGACATATTGTCTCGGTGTTGACATGAATAGCTTACGTATACCAGTTAAATCTGTTATTAGCATTAACTACCCCCAGTAACCGCTAAGATATCATCATATTTATTTATGGTATTTCAATAATAAGTATCTAGGCTATTTACTGGAGACGTAACTAGGGCATATTCTCTTATACCAGCAACTATTACATTTACTACTAATATGTACATTGGGTGGTTTTTCGGAGCTTAGTACTTGCTTGATCTCTTTTATCAAGTCAGCGATACTAATGTGATCTTCGGCTTCATAGATCTTATCATAGACTATTTCCCTCTCCTGCGCTAGGATAATTCTCTTTATATTGACCCTAGACTTATTATATAGGTATGCATATGCTTTTAACTGTGTTATTTGATGCTCTCTTCTCTTATTGAGGTATTTCTTAATCTCTACAGCTATTGATCCCGTTTTATCTTCTATAACTAGATCTATGAATCCATATATTTCGCCTTTGAGAACTATAGGTTTCTCCCTTACAGCTTTTTTATTTTTAAGTTTTAACTTATCAATTACCCATTCTAGATCATCCTCTTCTAAACCCTCCTCCATACTATATGTTGTTGGCTCATATATTCCGAAATACTTGTTTATCCATGGGATCATGGGGCAGTATATGTATTGGCGTATAACTGTGGGTGTTATTTTAAATGATCTCGATACTTGATACAATTTCTCGCGATTCACCCCACGGCTTACCTATTACACGTGCTTGTAGGTATTCGTAGTCGTTCAATATGAATATGTGTACACAATCAGTATTAGTATCTATTAGTTTTTCACAATACCTTATAATATCCTTAACTACCTGCCCAGAACCTCTCCCCACAAATAAGCTTCTTTGAATTCTTGCTAATCCTTTCCTCATTAAAAACCTAGCTATTGATTCACGAACACCATTATCACTTATATCATATGCTACTATGATCTTCATTTTACCACTCCTCTATAAAACCTTTAAACACGGGAGTTTCTCCTCTGAGATAAGAAGCTAGTTCATATGCTTTCCTCGCTATAAACGATCTTAATGTGTATCTATTATCATAGCCTTTACCTCCTACCCTTTGATCTAGTCTTTTCTTCAAGATCTTTATTAATTCACGCCTAGTTTCTAATGAGAGAAGACCAGTTTCTTGATCTTTCCATGTTGGGGTTAGATAATTGCGTAATGCTGAGAATAATGGATAATCGACGGCCGAGGCTCTAAACATTTCCACGAAATCATATACGAGTGTGGGTTTACCAGATCTATCTACGTGGATATATCCAGCATAGGGGTCTAGGCCAGCTAGTACTAGTATTTTCCAAACCTCACTATATAGCACTCCATACATGTAGTCTAGGCATCGATTAACAATATCAACTCCCTCACCCGGTTTTCTCGACTTAAACCCTAGGTTTTCGGGAATAGTTGTTGATAATGCCTCCCAGTATTTCTGTGCAGCTATGGATTCAGCGATTCTTAGTTTTTCTCTCACATATTCTATCGATGAGGATTCACTAGGTAGTCTCTCCAAGTACTCATCTACTATCTCGTATGCTAATTCTCTCAGCCCCGGCCTATCTAGTTGTCTTGCTAATCTCCTTAAATGGCCTGTCTGGTTATAGATCTTTGTTGTTATGAATTCTATCATGAGTTTAACGATTTTCTCCCTAATATTATATACTAGGTATTGTGCTCTCCTAGTATCTACTGTTTTACTAATATAGGGTGGGTAGATCCTCCCTATCGGTAAACCCTTAGCATCTAGGAATACTATGTCTACGCCATTAGCTACTAGTAATCTTATAGCACTACTTGTTATTGATACGCCACTAGATACTATTATTAACTGATCAACATCTGCTAAGCCTATTTTCTTCTTATTCTCTCCATCACTTATAACTAGTAATCCCTTACTAACACTTATTTTAACACCATAACCAGATACTACTACTGTATTCAACTACCTCCGCCCCAGCAAACGTAGTAGTATGGGCATGATTCGGGGCATTCGTTTTTCAATGGTTTCTTCGGTTCTTTCTCCATAAACAACATGTCTATTACCTGGTCTCTTTTCTCGATAAACCTCATTCGTAGAATAGTATTGATATATACTGGCGTATAAGTGATCTCTGGTGTTCCATTCATTATCTTGTCAATATATACTATTAATCCATAGTTAAACGGGGTTTCATATTCTGCCTCAAGAGCTAAAGCGTATCCAGCTAATGCGTGTTTATGGAATTCTAGTGGTTTACCATACTTGATCTCTACAACAATCCCCTCTGCCGTAGCATCTACTCTTAGGTTTTTACTAAGCCCGAGAATAGATCCGTCTACATGGTATTCGGTTAACCATAATATGCCTTCGTATCCACGACTACCCGGGTGCCACATTGTCTTTATACACATGTATCCTATAAGGCTATATGCTAGTTTCTTAAATAATTTAGTAGCCCAGATCAGGTCATCTCCATTAACGCCCTCCGCCTCTATCTTGTCTTGGAACGCGCGTAACATGTACGAGTATATGACATCTGGTTCCTCGTATTTAACAACTGCTTCGAGGAATAAAGTGTATGTCATATGGAATATAGTGTGTATGATCTTACCGATTATAAGGGGGCGGGAGGGCCTAGGTTTAAGCTTTAATACTTTACGTATCCAGACATCACGACGTACAGGACAATACTCGTTGACAACATCACCAATACTTAAACCAAATAATCCACGAGGACGTAGTGGTGGTCGGTCCCAGTTCCACCCTCTCCACTGATCATCAACAGGATCTTTAGAATAATGGTAATGAAGTCTTCTCAAAACCCTGCCTATATAAGGTTGGAATAAAACCATGAAAACACCATTGCTTCCTAGTTTTCTAAACAAAAACAATGTATTTACATATAGATAAGGTTTAATTTAATGAATAATGACATTTCTGATGATCATAGTAATCCCATGCGATCAAATCATATAAAATTACCCCTAACAAAATAGTATTTCTGTCAAAATTGCCAAGATCAAACACGAGTTCCCAGATATACTAGAACCAAATAATATATAGGGGGTATAAATAGTGGCTATAAACAATATATTTAGACATGAAACACTATATATCAAGTATTAAAAGAAAAGAGAAGAACACAATTTAAACGATTTAAACAGGTAAAGAAATGGAAAACTATATTATCCAACACCATTAGTGATCAATAGATAAAAGATCATATACATTAAACAACATAATACACACTATATCAAGGGATATAGCCAGCAATACTATTGAAATCATCAGTGATCATAAACAATCACTTCATTAAACCGATCAAGCCTTCAAACGATCATCGATAACCATAAATAACCTCAACACAAAAATATATAAAGGAACAGCAAAAATCCCCTGAGTATTAACATAAAAGAGTTGAAAGGCTATACTACTTAACTAGTGACGCTGTAGAGCTTTATAGAGTATTAACATAAAAGAGTTGAAAGTATATGGAGGCATACAGCGACTAGAACCTATCTTAGAGCATTCAGTATTAACATAAAAGAGTTGAAAGTACGTATAACCTTTATCTTCAACACGTTCTTAGCCATATCTGTATTAACATAAAAGAGTTGAAAGAATACTTGGTTTT
>CAZVAW010000040.1:0-12757 GCA_964625205.1 uncultured Desulfurococcaceae archaeon | reverse complement strand
TGACTAGGCGGGTTCTCGACATAAATTATAGCTATATCGTATATCTCATCAATATAGACGACTTTCCCCACGGCCTTATAGTCTCCATGTAGTATTGATACCTCGACGTTACTCGAATAATCCATTACATGAGCAGCCGTGACAACATAGTGTTCGTTAACCCACCAGCCAGTACCATATTTACTACCATAAAGAACAACCACAACACCCTTATCCCAACTACTACTATAAAGATCAACAGTCTCAGCCGAAACCACTACAGGATAAACAATAATCAATAACATAAGAATAATCAACAAGGTTTTCTTCAACTTCTCACCCGTTAAAGAATAAGCGAAAAGGATGTGGAAGGATGTGGTGTTAGGTTGATAAGTGGTTCCTCGAGTCTACCTAACACCTTTCTCGCTTTTAACAGACTCGATCAACTGTATTTGTCGAACTTGTTTAGGTAGATACGATGCTATATATGGCCATACCAGCGTGAACAATAATGTGAAAAAGAACGATAGAAACACAACCATATTAGCCGTGAATGTTATAGTTGTCACGGTTCCCTTAACTTTATTATATATAACAAGGTTAAAGAGCGGCTTATCAATATGAAAGGCTGCTAGGATTCCACACCATATCTTACCTATTATTAACATAATTATGAAAGCTGATCTAAGGCTACCAGTCCATCTCCAGCTAAATAGGAAAACCATAAGCATACTTAATATCATTGAGATAACCGCTATCTCTGTAGCTATATTCATTTCAACCACCAGGTGGCGGTGGCGGCTGAGCAGGAGTTATAGTAGTCGTGTTTTGAGGAATAAATGGTTGCGTAGTGGTAGTTACACGTGGTATAGCTGGAGTTGTAGTTGCTGAAGGAACATGTGGAGCCGTGGATGTAGTAGTAGTAGCATTTATTGGAGCCACACCTATAGAGTATGCGTTTCCAAACGCATAGCCTATTATGAAGCTTATTATAGCTATAATGACTATGATCAGCCATTGACGCTTTAAAGTCGATATAACTCCACCATATCTTATCTTCATAGCAGTATCTCCCGCTATCACCAGATCCATTTTCTCCTCGAGAACATCTGATAAGGCTTGACGCCAGTTCTCAGCCATAGCTAACCTGGCTAACAACGTTGCAGCTAAAGAGCCGCTGCCAAGCTTTTTACTCATAGACCGAAATATCTTCTTAACTTCTTTCGAGACGTAGATCTTGATATTTTTGCCAAGTAGCTTAATGTATTGTATCAGCGTTATAGTTGATAACCCAGGTACAGGCACTATTATCTCGTAAGGCGGGTTAATTCCAACCACATGATACCATGCATACTTGATAGTATTATCATTCATTCTAACAATAACTGTTAGATACCATGTTAGTGCCGTGAAGAACAACGTTGTTGCAAACATTACTTCCCATGGATCAATGCTTCCATGAACAACCGTTCTAACCACAGTATCTCCGACAACTATTTCACGAATAGTGGCTGGCGACAGCCATGCAACGACCAGAGAATAGTATATCGAGTATATGAAAATACTAGCAGCTACTATCCATCGCCAGGCCAGTGAAAATGGACTATGATACCCAGTGGGGCCCTTCGCATCAAACATACTGATAACAAGTGAAGCTTGACTAGGCGGGATCCTAGTAACATATTGATCGCCGTAAATAGTTTTAACAAGATACCTCTTCTCACCGTGTTCCTCACTAAACTCATTATCATAGTAGATCTTAACATCGCCGTCAAGCTTCTGCACAATAAGCATTCTAAACGGTGGAAACGGCCACAAGAAAAACTCTAAGAAGTCACGAAGACGTTTAAGATGAGCCTTAATATTTCTAGCCATGACAATAAACAAGAGTAGACCAAAGAAAAAACCTATAAAAGGCGGAATAAGAACATCTGGCCTCAAAAAACAATCACCTTCTCTTAATTCCTTTAACAACGAAATAAGTCGCTACAACGGCTATAATGAGAACACCAGCACCTATTGCAATATATTTTAGTTGTAGTTCTTTTATGCTAGGCGGGTTAGGGCCTCGTCCTATAGTATTGTCATTATCATCTGGTGCTGGTAATTGCTCTGGTGGATGTACTTTTACATAGCTTGTATCACCACCTACTACTACCATGTATTTATCAGTTGTTGCTACGAAGCTATACACTAGTTTATCATTTATATTGATCTTGATATAGCCGTCATAATCATACACTATTGTAACTTTATACCACTTGTCTGGCTCGGCCTGATAACTCGCTAATCCTTCCTGATGTCCACCAGATTCTTTAACAACCGCAAAACCAGACCAGCATACAAACGGGTTTCCAGCACCTAGGCCTATAACTAGTATTTTATACTCGCTCGTCTCAATACCGAAAATACTTCTAGTGAAAACCGCGTACCCATTCCATGAAAAACCACAACCACATGCCTGCATATCAGCCGTTATTTTATATCCTTTTACAAGGTAGTAGTTAACAGGAGTTGTCGAGTATAGTTTAACTTCCTCGATCATACTAGTGTTTAAATTATCTTGATCAGGGGCCGACGCGGGAATTATCTTCTCGACGACGCTAGTTGTTCTATATACATAATACGTTGTCATAGCAGCTGCTATGAGCATTAACAATAGTATAGCAATTATTAAGACATCTCTCATAACCTACCACCCACTAGGAGAAAAGCGAAAAGTAAAATGAAGAATAAAAAACAGTTGGGTTTTAACCAGGTTTAATTGGGTTCGGGATCCTCTTTCCAGCTTGTAGCAATAGTAGTAATGCTATTAACGCTATTGCTCCCAACCCAATTGCTAAACTAGTAAGATATTCGGGGTGTAGCCACGCTAGGATAAGCGCTGTTATTCCACCAAGTATTAATAGTATTAAAAATACTGCGAGCACAGGGGCCATTCCACGGCCACGTCTGTGTTTACTGCCGCCACTTACTAACATGAACAGTAGTAATATAATAATTATAGCACCAGCACCTATTGCCAAGTATTTTAACGTATCGCTATTCGTGCTTATTTTATCCTCGACTTTGTCCATTATACCGTTGTTATCACCGTTATTATTACCAACAGGGTCTCCGTCGATGATTAGTTTAACGTGGACATTATATGATGTATAATCTGTCTCTATACATACATATAATGTTCCTTTACGATGATTCTGCATAAATTCTGTCACATCTGCTGTATATTTACCGCTTCTAAGAATAATAGTGTATACACGATCGTTTATATCGCTAGGTATTGGGTTTGGCCATCTGCGTTCTACAGTTTTACCATCGGCTGTACGGTCAATATATTTCTCGGTACCTACACTATACCATTTGTTATCAGAATAGAGATAAATGTTTGTCCAACGCATATAAGGATCAGCTGATTTATATTCAACAACCACTTTTACGCTTCTTATGTTTGAATAACCGCTTAAGTCATAGTTAAAGCTAGTTATATGTTTTTTCTTCTCAATAGTCTTACTGCCCAGATCAATTATCTGTTGTGCAGCTAGATACTTTGTATATACCACTAGCTTATCATATTTAGCAACTGAACCAGCAGGCACAGCTAATGCTAATACTCCATCGATGCTCGTCTCATATAGCCCTATACCATCACCAAGATCTATCCTGGTAACACCATTATTTACCGTAACCATTAGCTTAGTGGCTGTTGAACTACTGCTTGCTACTCCTGTTTTACTAGTACCGTTTACAGTATATACAGTATAGCCAGTACTTGTCTTAACGACCATAATACCATACACTTTTGACTCATTATAATAACTAGCGTCGAGAACAGCTACACCACCATCGCCTGCAAAATAGATCTCAGCATAACTTACCTTAGACTTCATAACAAAGAACACGTCCTTATCATCGGTATTATTAATCGTTAATATACCGCCGCTAACCGTTATCGTGGTTAAACTACTGTTTATATGCGTTCCCAGAGCCGTAATGTTATCAAAGCTCTTGATCTCATCAGCTGTTAAGAAATCATAGCTTGATAACGGCATATACTGTACTTGTACTTGTGCATTGGTTATCATTGTGGTTATTGGGAATAATAGCATGAAGACGACAATAATACCAGCTAATACCCTATTCATTACCTTTCACCCGAAAAGAAGAAAGCGAATAACACGGCCATGGTGTTAGGTAGAGAAGCAGCAGCTGCCGCTCAACCTAACACTACGGGCTAAGAACTAGGCCTAGGCTAGGAGAAGGAACCAATCATAGAAGACATTCATATATTCTTTCAAATAATCTGTAAGATCAGCTGGTGCGTATCCAGTTAATTCGAAAAATCTCTTTATAAGATTAGCAGGTTTATTACCAGCTCCGAAATGTCTAATATATATTTTCAAAACAATGATATAGAGTAGAGCAGCTGCTTTCTTACTCAATTTAACATACCTGGGTCCATTATACCAGATGTTTTCATCGAGTTTCGTTACCTCATTGATTATCCTAGGATCCCTGAATACTTCGTCGACATAGTTAGTTAAAACATATTTGGGTTTAATAAGATCCTGCATAACAGCATATACCAGTTTTTTAAGCTCAAACAAGCGGCGATTAGCCTTAGAATCTTTCACAAATCTACTAATATCTTTAACTGGGCCGCTATGATGATTAATATAATAGCCCATATTATAGCTTACATCATCGGTAATTAGATCCCATTCTACATCTTGTTCTACAAATTCTACATTTCTTATTCTACAAAGAGCATAAACGAATAAACGATAAGCACGTTTCACAGCCCGTGGACTAGTATCATTATATATGATCTTAGCAGCCTCTTTTATCGCACCACGTTTAGAACCTGTTCTACCAACATAATCGACAACAATATTAAAAACACGCACATACTTAGGCTTCATTTCTCTCTCCAAAAGACTAAAAGCGTAGGCCAAAATCTCCCTCGATCTTCTTTACTTGATCCACATCTATATCTAATTTTATAAACACCTTATAAGCTGGGTGTTAGGTTGAGATCTAGGTACCAGGTTCTACCTAACACCTTTAAAGAAAAAGAATAGCGTTTAGCGTTTCGTGGCCATGAGGGCTATGACTGTTATAACAGCTACTCCAGCTAACAATAGAACTATAGGATAGTTTGGCGTGGCCACGGTTTCTTCTTTCAATGTTATAGTATCGTATTTTGTTACAGTCATTAGATAATACTTGGGCTGTTCAAGATATACGGTCTTGGTGACTGTTTTATAATCTGTTACATAGGTAGTTGTCGTTAATGTATCTGTTTGTGTACTTGTCACGGTATCATATACTGTTGTTGTAGTAGTATTAGTTAATGTTGACGTGACAGTAGTCGTTGTAGTATTATATATTGTTGTAGTCACGGTAGTAGTATTAGTTAATGTTACAGTTTCGGTCTGAGTCTCCGTTACAGTATAATTTTCTGTCACGGTTATAGTGGTAGTATTTGTTACAGTTGTAGTATTGTATATAGTTGTAGTAGTGGTTACCGTTGTAGTATTGGTTAAAGTCAATGTTTCTGTAACAGTAGCTGTAGTGGTATTGGTCACCGTACTAGTAACAGTTGATGTCACTGTAGTAGTGGTAGTTATTGTGGAAGGTGTGGAGTAATAGTATGTATAGCTTACGTAGTCGTCAGGATAGTGATTTACATCTACGTAGTATTTTATGTATGTGACATAGTCTGCATATATACCTAGTTCATCTAGTTTATAATAGTAATTTGCTGGTATACCTTGATTTTCACCAAGATAATTAAGTATGGCCAATGTATTATTCGTCATATTTACTTCAACGTCAAAACCCCATATAGATGATGACCCTGACGCAGTATCTGATAATACTGTTACCGTAGTACCATTGTATGTTTTGATCAAAATATATGCATAGTCTTGTGGTTCACTAGTTTCTTTAACGTAAAAAGTAATGTTTAGCCAATTACCATCGCTGAAATGTATCTCATAAAAATTAGTAACTTTAGTATAAAAACTTTCGGGTCCGTCAAGCAATATATAATATGTTGTATCAGGAGTATCGAGAACATCCACAACTTTATTTTGCAACTGCCCACTACCAACATCAGCATATACCCTATTCATTTCATTAATGATATTGAATAACATAATTGCAACAAACACTATAGCTAATCCACAACCAACGATACGTCTAACTCTCATCTTTACACCCACTAGAAAAGAAGCGAATAACTAGTAGATCCTCATGTATAATATGTTGTCGTTGCTCAGATCTAGCTCATATTGTGGTGGATAGTTGATATAGATATACCATGTACCATAACCATTAACGTAGACTCTAGGGCCCACATTTTCCTTTAACAATAATATAGCATGTAGTGGAGACCTTAGAATAACTAGTAACTGTGGCCCCGTATAATCCATGAGATCTAATAAGTAAAGAGCACGACTTACAGCGTAGAGGCACCAGCCGCCCTTAAACGTGAATAGTCTCCACGACAGATCTACTTTATAGTCTATACTCGTAATAGAACATGTTGAGTTAACACATGTATAACTGTACGTTATATTCACAGGGACGCGGCCAGGCCCGATGCTCCAAGCAACTGCTAATTCCCTAACCGTATGAAGTAGATCCCAGTCCTTTAGATCTGCAAGTCTATATACTATTGTTTCAAGGCTATTATTCATAAGCTGCTCATCAAAATAGCCTGCAAACACTATCTTATACACATCGATAAATATACTAAGATTAACAAACACACAACCACTACACGGCCTACTATATCCTTTTACTATAATAGAACTAGGTTTTACAACTTGGTCTCGGTAAACATAGAATGCTAAACCAAAAGCGGTTAAAACCAAAACAACTGTTAACAACGCTATTAAAGCCTTCACAAGCCCCCGCTAGAAGATTAAGCGAAAACTAGAAGCTGAACCCTAAATTTAGGTCTCACAAGGTGTTAGGTAGAACCCACAGCTACCTCTTCTACCTAACACTTTTCGCCCTATCCTTAATGGGGTAAGGTTGTACCGTGGTAGGAGAGTCTATTTTAACACTAGTTTGCTCTTAAGAGCTGTTAATCCATGGGAGAAAGGACATAGAAAGGCATTAAGTTTCATCGATAACCTAGCACACCGTGGATATGAGCTACTTGTATCAAATATATTGTATGAGGAGAAGCTTAAGAAAAGAACACGTAGCTCGCTATCAAATCTCTTCAATAAATACGGGTTTGAAATTATAGAAGTAGATACTGGACATTATCTCTATAGAGCCACTCAATGGGTTATACGCAATAAGGTTAGTCCTAAACGCATATTCGACATAGCACATATGATGGCCGCTAAGGATCTACATTGCAAGTATATAGCAGCAGTGGATCGATTCATAAGAAGCAGAGCCAGATTATTTAACCTAGTATACATAAACTATTATACAGGTGTACTCCTAAGATGATGAGCGTAAAAGAATTTAGGAAATACAGAGACCAAGCGGGAACCCTATGGATCCTAGTCTACAAAGCCAAAAAGAAAGGAAAAGGCCAACAAGCCATAAAAATCTATAGAAAATGGAAAAACTGGAAAATAACCTATAAACAAGCCAAAAAACAACTACTCAAACTCCTAAACCAAGACTATTGAGAAACAGCTACATTCCTTTTATTTAATTCTTTTGAAGACTTCACCAGTAACTCTCGTAGCTTAACAATCTTCTCTCTAATGTCCTGTAAATCATTATAGATACGAGACAAGGTGTACTGGCTACAATATTTGGAGCCATAAATATACCTAGAAACCTTGTCAATATCATCAATTAATGACTCTATAAACCAGATAATAAAATCAATATCAACCACTTCTCTACCACCTCACCATAACTAATAAGGCGAATATAAGGTTCATAGAGACGCGTATACTGGATCAACTTCTCTCCTGATAACACAGAGCTCCTCGTTTACCTCAACATAGAGGCTTCTAAGCTTCTCAATTATCTCACTCTTATCTACAGCCTTATCAATAAACCTAAGAATCTCCTCTAACAACTCAAGCTGACCCAATCGCTTCCAATACAATTGTTCTTTAGGTTTGAGAGAACACATGCCTATTCACCCACTTACTTAGTTAGTCTATTAGTTAGTTAGTTAGGAAATAACTTATATACTTTACTACTAACTAAGATAGAAAGAGGGGAGAAAACATGGTAAAACGCCTAAACCTAGTCCTAGACGATGTCACTCACAAAAAACTCAAACAACTAAAAGACAAACTAGGCCTAACATGGGAAGAACTCTTAATTAAAGGAGCCGAATGTCTTGAGGGAGAAGAAAAAAATGAGAAATAATGTATCATTCCTAGTTTTTACAAACTTTATTAATTCATCAACTTCGATTCTTAATATCATATATTTGTCTATTGAAGCTGCCATAGCGGTTGGAACTATATTTTTAGCTTTTATGGCTTATAAACAAATAAAAGAATCAATTATCGCACGAAAAAGAGCTGTTGCACTAGATTTAGCATCGATAATAGTATGTGTTCTTGCTTATATAAAGGACTGTTATAACCTGGAAAACGATATCATAAACGAATTTAATTTAGAACTCTGCATAGACAAACCAATATCTATGGTGATCACGGATAGTGGAACCACAATATTTTACGCTATTTCAAAAGATAAATTCGATAGATTAAGGAGAAACATTATAAACCTAACATTATCTTTAGCCGACAAAGATGTGGAAAAGAAAATAAAGAAACTCCCTGAATTTGAGCTAATCTATAGAGAAACTATAAAAGAATGCGAAGAACTCCGTGAAACAAACATACCAGAACATGTTTCAAAAAGTTACAACATACTAACGTCTGTACTTAAACATCTCATCATAAAATATGGACTATCAATCAATGAAATAAAAGACAGGTGCCGAGAACTACTAAACCCTCACCCGCTACCATAACACCATACAACCCAACCTATAAACCGCAAAAATAAAACATACCCAAACACAACAATAGCTTAGGACGCGCCACCGCTGGGATATCACGTCCCAATGTATCCGTTTACGTGTTTTAGTATTTCTTCTATTGCTTTCTTTGCAAAGATTAGTGATTCAATGTATAGTGCTCTGTACTGGTTTATGTTTAGTGGATGAGCTTTATATGGTGGATTATGTATTCTGGCCTCTATATTCCATGCCTCTCTCTCCTTATCCCTGTAGATACCAATATATGTTACACCAAGCTTATGTAATAGGTCTCCTTCATACGAGGTTCTTGAACCTGGGTCTAAGTATTGTTTTAGTTCTATTGATTCAGGGTTTTTCACTAATCCTCTAACAGCTGCTAATGCTAACGCATAGTCTAAGGGTACAGGGCTCTTAGTAACTGTTTTACGTATAACCCATACACCATCTACTCTAAAGTTCTCAACAAGAACAGGTACCGAATAAGTATAGGTATATCTTCCACGGGCACGAACCTTAACCTTCTTCTTCCTATCATAATACTCTATAGGTATTAATAAACCACGTTTTACTAGCCTCTTAATAGCCTGGAAAACAGCTTGACGCGTAAGCCTAGCACCAATCGTAGGAAAATATTGTTTAATAATACTTAGGATCTCGCTCGGAGAAGCGTTTCTCTCAAGTATAGAAAAAGCCGCCAATACAAGTTTCTGCGTCCTACCTAGTCTAGCATAGTATTCCCACTTATCACCTCTAAGTCTTACCAAATCCTCTCTCGAGGGGAGTTCCTCTGAAGAACCCCCACCCCATTGTTTAAACGAATTGTCCAGATTTGTTGACGGGGTTGTCCCAAAAAATGTCCCAATATCCCGATGACGGGGTTTAAAACATTTATTAGCTATATACTTGTAAAGCTCCTCTTCAGAAGAAAGATCGAGTCTCTTCATAGCACGTTTAATAAACCTCATAACCCATTTCTTAGCGGCCTCATAACTACGTTTACGGATATAACCATTCTCAACAAGAAAACGACCAATACGATAATAACCCCATCCACTAAGACGAAGCTCAACTATTTTCTTAAGAAGAAAGATCTCTTCCCACGTAAAAAGTAAATCAAGTAGTAAAGAACGTTTTCTCCTGTCACCACTTGGTATTTTCTTTCTACGAACCTCTAAAACAGACATAAAACACTCCTCACATTTCTATATTTTGTTAGGGTTTTATAAACAGGGTGTTAGGTAGAAAAACAATGTATGACATCAACCTAACACCTTGTGTATTTTTCTCTGAGAATAGCCCATTGTTCTTCTCGTTTGAGAAAAGCAGCTAGTTTAACTAGTGTAGGGTTGTCGGTATAGTATTCTTTGAGAAGACTATCGAGTTCTTCTATTATCGTGTTCTGGATCTCCCTTAACGCATTAATCAATTGTGTTATCATTCTAAACGCTTCAAGTGTTACGGGGAATTCTAGTGTTAAACTATCATCTCTGCTACGTAGGATCAGTTTAGGGGGAATAATATTTACACATGTTATTTCATCTACATCAATATCTACAGTGTAATAGCTTATCCCACGAAGTAAGACATTAACTCCTATATTCATATATTATCGCCTCAGGAACTTTAGTGGGTCTAGGGCGTAGGTTTCGTTTGAGATCTTGACTATAAGGCCTAACTGGTGCATTTTCTCGAGAATATACTTGGCTGTTTCACGTGAAACTGGTAGTATCTTGGTTAACGTGTAGATGTCCAGCTGTATTCTACGCTCATTCCATAACCGCTGTATTAGTTTCTTTAAGTCTATAGTTATAGTCATCTCAGTTCTCATAGCTTGGAACCACCTCAAGTAGCTCTGCTATATACTGTTTCAACTCCTCTTCACTCACATTATGACCCATCTCATGTAGAACTCTAACAAGGTCCTTAACAGTGATCATAAGCTTCATCACCTCTACTTTTGCGAGAGCTTGGCCATAATCCATAGAAAAGTTAAGGTAGCAACTATCAAGGCGAATGACTCTGCTGTTTCCTTACTTATCTCGACATTCTCTAACAGCTTCAACAAGAAGTAAGCCATTACTATAACAACAATACCTATACCACTAGCGTATCCCAAACCCTCGACAAACGCTTCCATGAACTTACTCAAGTATTTCTTAATCACATTATCACCCCAGAAGTGCGTGGATTTTCTTTAGTTTTTTCTTCTCAGTTTTACTTAGTCTCCGTTCTTCTCTCTCGATCTTCTTCAGTTCCTCGACTTCTTCACGTAGTGTTTTAGCGAATTCTACTATTTCATTAGCTGTACCGAGTTTTGCTAGTAATGATGGAATAAGCCATGCATGTAGATCACGTGCCTCTCTCACCAGCTCTTTTACAGCTTTCTTATGCGTGATCTCGTGTTCTAACCACGACTTATTCCGCAAATATATTGAGCGGCCATCTCGACACTTAAGGTATGGGTAGTAATATTTCCTTTTGAGTTTATTGTAAACCCATGTTACCTGGATCCAACAATTACTATACTCGCTTGAGTCTAGGTAATTAATAGCATTACTAAGCCTCTTATCCAGCTCCCTCAATAACTCTGATACAAACTGCACTAATTGTTTAGTATCAAGTTTCCTAGGATCTAGTTCTGGGGCCTCAGCCATGGTCATTCTTTTCACCTAGTTTTGAGAGTAGATCGTTGAGAAGGGTTTGTTTCTCAATAACAGTTTTTAACCTGCTAAGCTTGTGGCGGGCGAATGTTATGTGTTTCATAAACTTTTGTCTACGCCACTGGTTCATTGTCATAGCTATTTTCTGCAGTTCAGCTAGATGATTATCAATCTCAATTATTAGTTCCAGGACATCAGAGTTCCTCATCCCAATCCCACTCCTCTTCCTCGTATTCTTCGTATTCTTCTTCGATGGAGAAACAGTCGCTGGCGTCCAATACTTCCTTCATTATATCGGCTACTTCGTCAAGTTTTGCTACAGCATCATAGATCTTTGCCAAGAATCCGCATCTATCCCTTATCTCGCTTTCCTCAAACAATCGCTGATCAGCGTTGGGGTCCTTCTCTCTAAACTCTTCTATACTCTTAGCAAGCTCTACAGCCCTGTTGACAAGCTCCTCGATCTGATTAACAACGTTATTTAATTCATTATAAGGATTAGGTAGTTGCACCTTACCCATATCATCACCACTCTATGCAGGGTAGAATGGAACACGGATCAATTTCTCGATTTTCTTTATAGTCGTAGATCTCTAGCCATGAATAATCCTCAGCATCATATATTGCTGTTATAGCATTGTATAGTTCATCTAGATCATCGGCTTCAGCTATTAAATTACCAGCACTATCAAACGCAACATAACGTTTACTCATACTCTCACCCATCGTCGAGCAAGTGTTTTCTCTCCTCTACAACGGCCCAGAACTTGGGTGTGGGGTAGAAGACTACTACGTTGCGGCGTGGGTTTTTTATGCTTGGCTTAACTATTCTATCGAGGAAACCGTATTCTGCAAGTTTTCTAATCGTCCTATCTAACGTGCGATCGCTATATTCTCGGTAGAAGCCAGTCTTGTAAGCATACTGTTTAATACCATTATAGGTGAAACCATGATAGCCAGTCTCGTTGAGATAATCACGGATCAACAGCATTACTCGATACTCGCTAGGCTTTAGAGACTTAAGTAGTTCAGTCTTGTTCATTCTTTCTGCCTCTCTCAATGATTTTTACGACTATAGAGTTTGTTTTCGAGGAGCCCTTCTCTACCGTGGTGTAGTTGATCACTAGTTTCA
>CAZVAW010000039.1:0-13870 GCA_964625205.1 uncultured Desulfurococcaceae archaeon | reverse complement strand
GCATTGAAATCATATGGGTATACATCGTTTTTCTCAGTACTAAACCCAGCTACTAGTTTCAACATACCAGTAGTGACGTCTAGTTTATCATTATAGCTTGGCTCCTCCCTCCAAGTAACTAGGGCGAATCTCATCCTCATCCTATAAGGTATATGCTCAGTATCCAATAACGCCTTGACCCTTATACTAGAACCACTATTGCTCACCGGAGCGTATATTGCTGTGAATGGGAAGTTCTCAGAGGCTTCTGAGTAGATATATAGTCTAGCTACTGGGTAGTTTTCACGTAATCCGAACGAGATCATCCCGAGATCACTATGTATGAAACGCAGTCCACCGGCCCGGTGTACGAAGAAGTATAGTCTTTGGCTCCAATACTCATTACCATTACTATCCACGACATGTATAGTGAGGTAGTGTAGCCAATCACTAAGATCCTCTGCGTTGAATATTGCGTGGTATAAGCCTCCATAACTACTGGTGTTTAATGGTGTAAATTCAGTTGTTTTCACATCATCAACGTATAGCTCAACACTAGTGATCTCCGCGTTAGATACAGCGAGTACTACGACCTCAACCTTACCACTAACTACCTCGCCCTGCCTCATATTAACGATCAAGCCAACTGGAAACCGGCCAGGCCGAGCCACAACCGTGGATACTATATCGTTGTAGACAGCCACGATCCTATAGACATAGCCTTGGCCCGTATACCATCTACTAGAACTACTAGGCCAGGGCCCACGTAGTGTTAAGGGCGCTGTTATTATCCAGTACTTACCATAGTGTATCGTGACCCAGTTCTCGTGAACATGCCCCATAACAACGCCCATCACCTTATCATAACTAGCTATTATTCTTACAAACCTCCACGGATCACCGGATGTCACTGAGTTGAACATTGTAGCTTTATAGTCCCAACCACCCGCTGATACATTCTCGTTAGTATTTGGTGCTGGTGGGTGGTGGCCGAAAACCCATATACCTATACAGTTAGGGTCGTTCTCGGCCTCGCTAATCTTTGACTCGAGCCAGTCTAGTAAAGTACTATTTACGTATCCCTCCACTTTACCGATCGCTGTAGTGTTTATTGCTATAAACCTAACATAATGTGTAGAGTCTACATACTTGTCCCAAACATATGTTGGTGAGCCGAAATACTCTCTATACTTAAGCGGGTAACTACCCTTAACATCATGGTTACCACATGTATCTAGACGCTCAATCCCCGTGCCAGTGAGATCCAATACACTCCTATAGTATGGATACCATGTATCAGCGTAGCCCGAGTCGTCAACAATATCACCACTATCTAGTACGGCAAGCGGTTTAACTGGTAGGTTAGCATATATGTTTTTAACATTATCCGCGAAAGTATCAAGCATAGATACTTCGGCCGAGCCGCTACCTAGGTGTAGATCAGTTATATGTAGGAAGTAGTAAAACTTATTATTAGATAAGTTAAACCCCATAGCCCCAATACCCTGGTACACTATACCTTGGTTCACTGTTTCAAATGATACGGTGGGTATTAGGGGTAAAGCTATGGATACTACTAGTGACAAGAATAGTATTAGGAGAGCATGTTTCATAACTAGATACACCTGTGAAAAACACTAGACTCGGTAAGAATATTTTGGCCCCAATGCTCTATATCAACTTAGCCGAGGGCTAGCCTCAACAAGAACCATAGTGGATTAACTATTATTTCTCCGGGGATACATATGTATTGTTATAGTAGTTTTACTATATGGTGGATACCCTCATGGTTATAACCATTATCTATAGGTTGATTAGGAAGCGGAGAATACTATATAGGCTTACACGTTCGCGTTTCTTCTACGTAGTATCGTTTTTCATAATTACATGGATAGTGTCGGCACTACTATTCTACTATAGTGAGCACATAGTAGCTGGCCGTAGCGACGTCGATCTATGGACTAGCTTGTATTGGAGCATTATAACAATGGCTACTATCGGCTACGGCGATGTAACACCAGTAAGAGGGCTTGGATGGATCGTGGCCGGTTTCACGGCTGTGACTGGTATAGCTGTTTATACCCTGACAGTATCAGTTATAGCTGACTGGTTTTTATCAACTAGTATTA
This sequence comes from uncultured Desulfurococcaceae archaeon, assembly GCA_964625205.1. Classification (GTDB taxonomy): domain Archaea; phylum Thermoproteota; class Thermoprotei_A; order Sulfolobales; family Desulfurococcaceae; genus CAZVAW01. Next base: position 11,762 of record CAZVAW010000039.1, on the reverse strand, counting down.
GGAGGAGTCTGGGTATGGCGCCTTTAAAGAATAAGGAGATACTAGTGATCGGGGATAGTGATTCCTGCCGCGAGATCATAGATGAGCTTATACTGAATGGTTACGAGAGCATGATCGGGTGGTTAACGCCGACACAGCCTAAGAGTGGGCTTGAAATAGAATATCTTGTAGGAGACCCCGAGGATGAATCCATGCTTAGGAAAGCAGGGGTTGAGAAAGCAAAACATATATTCCTATGTTTATCAAACGATAGCAAAACACTACATGTAGCACTATTGATTAGACACCTTAACAGAAACTGCAACATATATGCATTAGCAAATAGTTCTAAAACAGAAGAGCTCTTGAAAGAATTAGGAGCTAAACATGTAGTCTCAACAAGATTACTTGGTAGAACAATAGCGTCTGCTCTATTCGAACCCGGGGTCTTAACAGTGTTATCCGATATAGTTACAACAAAAGGACAGGGAGACCTTATAGAGATCAAGGCACATGGGAAACTACATGGTAAAACCATAGAGGAAGTAGAGGAAGAATTAAATAGTGATCCAAGCCACCGATATAGAATCATAGCATTAGTTAGGGGACAACAATATATTATAGCACCCGATAAAGAAACCCACATCCAAGAAAACGATACAATCGTAGCATTAAAAGCGAAGAAAACATAAGGAAAAATTATTAAGGAGTTTAAAAAAGATTTAGGAGATCGGTGGCGGTAAACCTATTATCGGGAAAATCATTCTAGCCCTCATTCCCCCTCACCCCCGGCCGAGTTTTCCTTTTCATAATAATATTTTAGTGATTGAGATTTATATAGATTTCTTCAATTCGATACTTTATTAATATTTATACATATATTTACTATATACTAATACTTCAATGAATATTCAAACAATAAATGAGATATTTGTCTAATATAAAAACATTAGACTTAATAATTAATCTTTCATTTATTGCTGATTAATTTATTAATCTTCAACTTTGATATACTGTTCCCAAATTATAGTTGATGTCTGTACGGATTATGAGTTTAATTACCCTCTTAAAGTTCTCCATTCGATCCATATATGTTGAGCGACTTTATACTTATAACTGATGGAGATTACTCTATTTACTTCTTCACAGACGTATAGTTCATCGTAGTTTATCATATCATCGTAGTCGTAAGACGCAACTAGTTTACAGCCAATGTTTTTTAAGAATTCATGAATAATCTCAACGTTAAGTCCAGGCCATTCATTCCATGAGCTATAGATCGAGCCCCTCGGTTCTCTTAACAATAGTTTCTTAAAGAGCATAAGATCCCTCTTTTCAAGGAATACGTAGGATATATGATTAAGTTTTATACAAAGTTTTTCGAACATATTACTTAAACGATGCATTACGCAACTAGCTAGATCTAGTGTTTTAGATATAAGGGTATATAAGATAAGCTTTAAAGACATATAGGATCACCCCAGTACAGCGTAGCTAAGAACTTGACAATCGAGTATCTAGGGTAAATGTGTATGAACTTCTATGTTCAAGCGAAAGTATAAGAGGCTTCTGCTAGATCTTGCCTTGATAAACAAGTAGCGGGGTTATCGGTAACTAAATAATTGATCAGTCCTTATTAGTTTTTCCATTTATTTAAGATTACGTGCCTTTAAAGTGGCTTATTATTTAAATATTATGTATAAAAAATATATATTATTAGTCCATTATGTTATTTTACTCTATAGTACGATCTATTCTCTTGCTGGTTTATTCAAGGTGGTTGATCAATATGTCCTTATATAAAATGTACTTTGTGATCCTTCTTCTACTTATAGTAGCGTCGCCGTTGACGATAGAAGCTAGAATGTACGAACCTTTTAGAATACCCTATCCGCCGGACGAGATCTACATGCGGTTTGTAGATGACGACTACAGTGGTTGGGAAGAGGTTGTTGAGAGAACAACAGCTTTATACATGAATTTTCTAGATTTTAACGATATTATAGGGTATCTCTCGAGTTATCATGGCGATCCCCGCCCATATAGTAGTGTCGGTTATGTTGGGACAGTCCGCATATACTACGTATTGGATCTAAATCCAGTGCAAAACGTTATTGATGAATCCTTACCAGGATTTGTAAAAACACTTACAACCGAGTATTCCGGACAATATATTCCAGGGCTTGTCTACGTAGATAGTAGTGACCCCTGGATATACTGGTCGAGTATATCGCCGGATGAATATGATCATTTATACTTCAACCCCTTCGCGATTAAAGAGATGAGAGAAGCTTTAAACATGCTTGTTTATCGTGACAAAATAGTTAACCTAGTATTCCATGGATCGGCTAGAGCCAGGTTTAGCGCCGTCAGTTCTTTTCATCCATTCTACGACTTCTACCGTTCTAGAATAGATAGTCTACACGAGAGCTACGGGTTAACATATGAATGGCGCCCTGCTATGGCAAGTGATACGTTTAGAACTGCGGTGGAGAGCACCAACCATTTATTATCAAGTTATGATATGCATCTCTATTACCAGTTAGACCCTACGTCTCCGACACAAGAATATCTCTATTTCGAGAGACCGGATGGGACAGAGGTTAGGGTTGAATTAACTATTGTCTGCCCAGATGATCCAGAGAGAGTTTCGATGGCTAGGATAATAGCCGAAGACATAGAGCGCTGGTTTAGCGTTAAAACAATAGTATACTCCTCTACAACAGCTATATCAATATACCTAAATACTAATCCGCCGAGCACCTTACCAGATCTCGGTAATAGGTTTTGGAACATATACATTGATAAGAAATGGAATAATATAGAGGGCTATGATGAATATGACAGAGAAGTTATCGCATACTCTTATGCACCATTGCAGGGGTTTGGATCAAACTGTCGCTACGCCCCATCAATGGGGTGGTGGTACTGGTACGATCCAGACTTCTACGCATTAGGTGTTCGTCTATTAACTAAGGAATACGACATACCCTACAGATCCATAATGATAGAGGACATATTCGACGCACTTGAACGAGGTATCTCAGAATCTATGAAGATATTCGTTGTCGATAGAATAGACTATTACGCATACAATAAACACCAAATCAACCCAGCCGTTATCGGTAAATCAAGTGGTTTAGAAAATGTATGGAGCATGCGATCACTATACACTACCCACGAATCAATAGATGTTAAACTACCCTCAAGGGAAACTAGTTTATTCAACGATTGGAACCCAACACACTATGGTGAAACAGGTATTAGGGATATAAGGCTACTGGTGAGTGACTATGCTTTCTATCCACGTCCAGATAATGGGCTATTAAAGCCTATACGGGTAAATAGTTATAGTGTAGAAGAGAATATGGATCTTCCAACCGATACGTATATCTATGACCCAATCAATAACGAGTGGAGATATATCGGCGACGCTGACCTAAGCTTTCTGTATAACTTCTACAGCAACTATGGTATATCCGACGGATCTAGTTTTCATCCGGAGAATATTCCGAGTCTAGTCAAGATAACAGTTACATATGAATTCGGTAAATGGCATGATGGCACAAATATGGGGATGGATGACGTTATCTATTGGTACGGCTATATGTGGGAATGGAGTTTCGACGATGAAACAGTAACTGGTTCTCCAGACCCTTATTACCGTGGCTTCACACATTACTTTGGATACATTGGTAGAGTATTTGGTCTAAAGATCGTTGACGACACTACATTGGAGATCTATATTGATTATCGAGACGTAGATGAAGCATCCATAGCTTCGCACGCAATACTATGGCCTGATATGCCGTGGCATTTAATGTATGTTGCCGAGCAATTAACGGCTGAGGGGTATGATATAAGCTTCTTAAAACCCGACTTTATTGGATTAATACGGTCGCGTTTAGAAGACCTAGAATCATCTCCTACTACTCCACCATATCTAACACTATCAGCGGTCACGCCGACGCCTAGTGGTACCAGCAGTAGATGCGGGGCAGCTGTTAATTTCATTGATCTACATAAGCATTCATATATAAGTAATGGCCCATACTATATAGACTCAGTAACAATACCTTCTCTCCTACACCTGAAGATCTTCAAGGATTACCCATTTAGTCGCTCACACTGGTCCACCACGTTCCATTCAACAATAGCTATCATAGATGATACTATAGCGCCTGAGCGATACTACCTAGTATTTAATGATACGTTAAAGATAACTAGTGAGGTGTCTCTCGAAGACCTATTGGATAACCTGACTTTCACACCTACTAACCCGGACAGCATATATATTGGGGTAATGATCTTCCATGAAAACGGCTCATATATAGGCAATATCCCCGATGAATACATCAACGTAACCAGCGATGGTAAATTGAAAATAACTGTACCCGCCTCATGGTTTAAACAAGTATTACCGCAACACTCTACACAATATAACCTAGTGTTTCTATTGATGCCGAAGGATTCATTAAACCTAGTAACGTATAATGTGACCATAGACTTTATCTCTACGACTGATGAACTAACCCCACCAGTCTCCGAACCATTCTATCTACCACTCTTAGTCCTAACAATTGTTATATTAGCCATAACTATTAGGAAAAGGAAATAGTTTTTCAAAACAATATTCTTTTTAACACATAGATATTTTTAGTTCGTAGCCCATATATCCTTGAACTAATTAATATTTAGTGGCGATATAGTTGGTTTCATACAAGGGATCAACTGTATTAATGCTTTGTACCATGAGCTATGCCGTACCATTAGCTTTGATCTTCTTAGCAATCGCTTTATCTCCATGGTTTAGTTTCTGGGATAACGCGTTAAGCGATCTGGGGCACGCGGTAAAAAGTAATGTAGCCCCTATCTTTAACTTTGGCTTAGTGGTTGGCGGTTTTCTCGTAGCATTGACTGCATCGCGTTATATGTTAGATTATAATCGTTTAAAAGCAGTAATACTGGTTTATCTAGGTTTTTCATTAGCCCTTATAGGAGTTTTCGACGAAATATATGGTTTTCTCCACTTCATAGTTTCCCTAATGTTCTTCATAGGGATGATCATATACCTAATAAGTTATAGCGTATATAATAAGACAATAATCCCGTTCATAATAGCTTTCCTCCATATAATTATGTGGATTCTACATTTCATATACGATATACCACCGGGAGCAGCTATTCCAGAGCTCTTAGCAGTATTCTCCTACATACCATTCTATACACTAGATTATAAGAAACTTGCAGATCAAATATTCAAGTAGGACTACCCACATTACTTTGATAGTATTTATAACGCCATCAACACTATGTGCATATAATATTGAATAAGAAGACGCGATTAGAATAGGTAATAGTGTTGCCAAATTTAAAATCCATGTGTAAGATACGTTATTATAAGTACAACATAGAGATCAAGCGTTCTTTAAACACTAAGTCTTGATTATTAAAAACTAAAGTTTTCAATTACTATCGTGTTTTTAACAAAATACTTAATACAGATCATTTATACATACCAAAACATAGGCCTTATCTTAGAGGTGAGGCTTTATAGCCTCATCACAAGATAAGATACTCAATGCTTATCCTGAAGTTAAAACATATATGGATGATGCAGTAGCTAATACAAGAATGTTTTTCTACATAACAATTACAGAACTAGTATTTGTAGTTATAGCGGCTATTGCTATAACGATCATGGTTATGAGTCTAGCGTTTTCCTATGTTAGAGTACATGGTGCAAGAATCAATCCTTCCGAATTCGCTATAGAGGTGTTAAAAGCTATTATTCCAGCTACTACAGTTATTGGTATCATAGCTAGTTTAATAGAGCTTATACTAAAGTATTCAGTGTTTAAAATAGGTGTTTTAACGGAGAAATATGGTAACTTTTTAGCTAAACTAGAAAGAGAAGGTATTAACTTAAGAGATTTTATAGGTAGGGAATTAAGTAGGGGCTATGTGGGACTTCGTAGAAAAGGCCTATACCTAATAATATTGGGGGTTTTAGGACTATGTCATCAAGCTATAACATTGCCGCTGGTCTTTGACTGTATTCTACAAAGCATAAATATAACTAACCATAATGTAACAGTTGATTATAGTTTCTTCTTCGACCCGTTGATAATAACAATCGCTTTAATAAATTGGACGATCACGATAGTCTCACTAATACTATTTTATGGAATACTATCAAGTTATGGCAACTTATTTAACGTGGCCTCAGCTAAAACAGTTGCAATAATATACGTATTATACCAAGTCATAAACTTACTAGGAGCGTTTACACAAACATTTATAGGCTCACTTAAAAACCTCCTCGCAATAGTGTTTGCGATCTTATTGATCATCTATACCTATAAACTATATAGTGAGACAAGAGATAAGACAAAAGTAATACTAAATAGGTTTATGGCACCGGATATCGAGTCTACAGATTATAGTCTCGACACACAATACGTTGTATCCTAAACTTAACTTTTTTACGGACTACAACTAGGTTATTCTAATGGTGGAGGAAAATTGAAACATGGTTTAATAACCATTATTCTACTTACACTTCTCCTCATAAGTTCATGCACCTATACTAGTGCTTCACTACCAACTATAATAAGCTACAACTATACAGTATACGTTGAACCAGTTATAGTCGTAAAAGGTAATTATAGCTTCATAAAATACACGATAAGTAATGGCTTCATATACCAAAAGTATGTTCCAGGCTATCATAAAGTACCATTAATACAAATAATCCTACTTGATCCTTTCAATTATAGATTAAGCGACTTAAACATAGAGTTAAGCGATCCGGTTCAATTAACCTTATCTAAACCATTAAGTAAAACCCCAGCACCAAAACCATTACTGCCCAGTGGAGAACCGTGGAGCTTTAGTAGGGTAGTTAATATTAATTGGAGTTACAGTGTTAAACATTTGATCTGGCGTAGAGTCTCATTCTATATAGTATATATTAAGCCGTTCAAAATAATAGATAATACGCATATCATAATCTATAGGAGGATAACTATAAACACTAAATACTATTATAGCCTAGGAAGACATAGGCCAGACCCCTACGTATACAATGTAATTAGTAGGGTAGCATTTAACCCCGTAGAGCCCTTAGTTAACCCAGTAAATAGTGTTTCCAGCTCAATAATACTAGTGATTACTCGTAAAATGTTCTTAGGCACACTACAAGAATACGTATCTCTAAGAGAATCCGAGGGTTATACGGTTAAAATAGTTACTCTCGAGGAGATAGTTAATAGTACTGGAGGACGCGATATCCCTGAGAAGATCAGAAACTATATCTACAACGAGTACTTATCCTATGGTAGTAGGCTTAAATACGTATTACTCGTCGGCGATAGTAGTGGTGAGGGTTGGCCTAACGGGCCTTATAACTTATCTAGTCTAGAGCCTTGGGAGATCCCCACAAGGTACTTCTATAACCCAGATGGCACTGAGAGTTACTCGCATAGCGGTAACTATACACCTAGTGATTGGTACTATGTAGCACTTGATACAACGTGGGATACTAATGGTAACGGGATATATGGTGATAGAAACGATACAGTTGACTGGGCCCCAGATCTAGCGATAGGTAGGTTACCGTTCAGAACAGTTGATGAACTAAAAGCTTATCTAGATACACTAGTAAACTATACTAGTGTACCAAGTATTAAATACTGGTTATTAACCGGGTCTACACTATGGTTTTACGGTGAAAACGATAGATCACCAGATTATGGTGGACAAGGAGATACACGTTCTGAAGCAGTATGGCTTAAACTAAGGAATAATACGTTGCTCCTAAGAACAAGGCCGATCAGGCTATATGAGCATTACCCAGTAACAACTATTATTAGGAAACCAGAGGATCAAAATGGAAACATTACAATGGAGAATATGGTTAACGCTCTAAACACTTACTACCCAGACATCATTACATGGTTTGCACACGGGTCATCAGATGGTGCTTGGAGAAAGATATGGGTAAATGATACTAATGGTGATGGAAACGCCGATAGTAATGAGATCACATGGGCTCCATTTATTAGATTCGACGTTATACAAAGCCCGGTACATGGCCACGGCCTTGTAGTTGCTATGAGTTGTCTCACCAGCTACTATGATAACCCATGGGGATACGACTCGATAGGCGAGTTATTCATAAAATCATATGCTCTATGGTATATGGGCTGGAACCGTGTAACATGGAGTATATACACTACCATTGATGAAGAACTAGACCCAGATACATGGGATATGGCTGATCTCGTCGTCTACGAGTTCCTCTATAATCTATTAAGTGATAATTCACCCTATTTCCAAGACATCGGCTACTCACTAGTATATGCACTAACATATTTTAGTAGCACCTCATTCTTCATGAACTTTGAATCCGGCCGAAAAGTATGGTGGGCCGCTACATTACTCGGAGACCCGGCTCAGAGAATAGCACCCGGTGAAAACCTATCTACAAGAATAGATTTAGAACCGGGTAAAGGACATGCTGGCTCAATAGTATCTATTAAGGGATCAGGTTTTACGCCAAATAGTAGGGTAGACCTTTATGTTGATAAAAGGTTCCTAAGCTATAGTTATTGTGATGTAAACGGTAGTTTTGAGAAATACGTCCAAATACCACTTGATCTAAACCCTGGCCCCCATATTATATTAGCTATTGATGAGAACGGCTTGATCGCTAATACTTCGTTCATGGTGACGAAACCTAGTATTTACCTAGAATTAGTGAATAGATCTGGTTCTCCAGAGATCTACTTATACGTGTATAATTTGACGCCTAATCAACTATACTATGTATTAATAGATAATAGTACACAGTACTTCCTACCATGTATATCCGATGAACAAGGCATTCTAGTACTATATTTATGGAGTAAGAATATAGTTGAAGATACCCTCCCATTACCAAGCTTAACTACTGGTTTACATACTATAACAATAGTTTATTATCCATGGAATTATGTAATTGATGAAAAGATCATAAACCCGGTACTACCATTAGTAGTTGCCACTGAGACAATAGATGTTACGCAGGGGTTAGTGACAACAACTGATCTAGAGAAACGCCTCACTTTATTAAAAACTAATATTCTAGAAGAGATTAATGAGACGCAAGAATATTTGATCAACTATATTGATACATGGGTTAATGCTTTATCAAATAGAATAACCTTGCTAAACAATACGGTTATAGAACTAAACATTAGTTTGAAAAACTACTTGTTAAACGAGATCAGTAGAATTCATGATAGGGTTAGTGAGATCAAGAGAATTATTGAGGAGGAGATCAAGGGCAATGTATCAACTCTAAACACTACATTATACCAGTATATCGTGGATGAGTTAAGTAGACTTACAAAGACAATAACTAGTTTAGAGGATCTTGTTAAACAATATGAGAAAAACACTAGAGAAAACATAACTATTGTTAAACAAGACTTTAGTAAGAAACTAGATGAGTATAGATCGACTACGATGAACTATATCTATGCATCAACAGCGGTAGCGGTAATATCCCTAATCATAGCATTAATCGCGATAGCAAGATCATCTCCTAAACCATAGTTTTTTCCAAGCCATTATTCCATGTTACCTTAGGCGTGGAAATTTATACATAATATCTTGTTCTAATAATGATACTTATGTTATGGGTGAAGATACTATTGAGTAAAACCTTGTATGAGCTAGAGATCAACGGGGAACATATCATTATACGTGAGCCGGTTTCTACAGAGGATTATCGCCGTCTAATGGATGTTCAACTACGGATATGGGTTATGCCAGATTATAGTGAGGCTGTAACTTACCACGCATTAATAGCTGCTCACCGTAACGGTGGTGTCGTGATCGGTGCTTTCAAGGAGAATGGAGAAGCAGTTGGAGTGGTATATTCTTTCCCCGGCTATGAGAATGGTATGGTCTACCTATATAGTCATTTAACAGGCGTAGTACCCGATAAACGATATCGTGGCCTCGGCTACTACTTGAAACTAGCACAACGTAAACTAGCCCTGGAGAAAGGCTATTCCCTGGTTAAATGGACTTTCGACCCACTACGTAGTAGTAATGCTTACTTCAACATAGCCAAACTAGGAGTGATCGTTAAGAGCTTCTACCCAGACTATTATGGGGAGCTACAAGATGAGCTTAACCGTGGAATGCCTAGTGACCGATTAATAGCTGAGTGGCGGATCAAGTCCAAGCGAGTAACCCGGGTTTTAGATGAGGGTATGAAAGCAACAGTAGATGTTGATAAACTATGGAGTCTAAAACCATACCTGGTTAATAAGGTAGAAGTTCACGATGATAAAATACTATTGAGTAGCTACGAGTTAGATGCTAGTAATGATCTTGTTGTCGTAGAGATCCCTGGCGATATAGAGCCTCTACGTAGAGAAGACCCGGATGAGGTTCTTCGTTGGAGGAAAGGGTTGAGAGAGATCATGGATTATTACCTGAATAAACACGGATACGTGATCATAGGATATACGGTAGCGCGTGATAAACCATTACGTGGATACTATATATTATGGCGGAGAAACCCAGCAGTAATACTAGATGGAATATATCCGTGGAGCTAACCACGTAAACCCATATTTAACGGTGACTAGTCTTGCCCGAAAAAATACTAGTTAGGAAAGCCTCACTTGAAGACGTCAAGGGTATAGTTGAGGTATATTGTTCTGGTGTCGAGAAATGGTTTAAGCAAGTTAAAGGACAGAAAGTGGAGACCCGATATGAGGATCTGAGTATTGCTGAGCGATGGAGTCATGGAGGCCCATGGATGAGTATTGAGACTTGCGCCATACATCTCAACTACGTACTGTCTAGTGGACAATACCCATTGGTAGCGATCATGGATGACAAGATCGTTGGTGAGCTTGAACTCTACATAGGCTATGAGAAGGGCTTGTTAGGAAGACATGGGTTTATAGACGTGCTTGAGGTACATCATAATTATAGGAGGAGAGGGGTAGGACGTGCTCTTGTTGAGAAAGCAGTAGAGATCGCTAGAGAAAGGGGATGTGAGACTATAGCGGTATGGCCTGACCCGGGAGCTGTTGGTTTCTATGAGAAGGTAGGGGTTAATGAGATAGCGTATAGGGTTAAGTATGTTAAACTAGACCTTGCAAATGTTAAACCGATAAACCCTAGCGAGTTAGATAATAGTGGGTTTCCCGAAGACTATAGTGTTATACGCGAATGGTTTTTCGTAACACCAAGGATCGAGACCTCATATGTGGCTTGGCTTAAGAGTAGATGGGATTATGCTGTAGAGCTTGAGAGACTTAAATCATTTGAATCAACCATAGATGGCGAAATTGCCTTGATCATTGAGGGTATATGGGGTGAGGAAGAGGAGGCTAGTCTCCATTTATGGGTGAAAAGCAAGGATCTAATTGATCAAGCGCTCCCGTATTCAATAGGTATCGCCAAGTATCTCGGGTTCAAGTGGTTAAGGCTCCTGGTTTCTACCGATGTATACGGGGAGCATGTTAAGAAATATGACCATGAAGTATTAGCGGATTATGTATTACTATATCGTAGGTTAAAATAAACCTAGAGTGAAATATCTATTCTATGTGGCTCGATTATCTGGTGAATATACTTTGATCGAGATCAAGAAGATCACAATATATCATGTAGTTATGAAGCTCAAGAATGGTTTCGAAACAAGTTTCGGCAAGACTATTGACCGCCACTGTGTGATTATTAGAGTGGATTCAAGTAATGGTTTAACCGGGTGG